>JBBDXD010000009.1 GCA_040902535.1 Dehalococcoidia bacterium
TTCCCGCTTCCCGCTTCCCGCTTCCCGCTTCCCGCTTCCCGCTTCCCGCTTCCCGCTTCCCGAGACTACCAGTCCGGCACATTCTCGCGCAGGTCCGGCGTGTTCGTGAGGCGCGTCACGTCGCCGCCGTCGCGGTCCATCAGGTACAGGTCGAAGTTGCCGTCGCGGTTCGACAGGAAGACGTAGCGCTCGTCGTCCGACGACGGATTCGCGTAGTCGTCGCGCCCCTCCGCATCCGTCAGGCGTTCGTCGTCGACGCCGCTGACATCGTCCGACGCGAGCGGCCGGCGGAAAATGTCAGGCTCGTCGTTCGGCCCCGAGGGCGAGCGCGCATACGTCATGTACTCCTCGTCGAACGAGAAGTGCGGACAGACATCCGGCGATGGCGTCGACACGCGCACTGTCACGTCGCGCGTCGCCGGGCTCACCGACAGGATATCGATGCTCTGCGTGCCGTCGCCGATCGCGGCAAAGTAGATCTCCTGGCCGTCGCGCCGCCACGACGGGAACTCGACGAACTCGTACGGCCCCGCGAGGACCTGCTCATCGCTGCCGTCCGGGGCCAGGGTCGCCAGGAAATACTCCCCTCCTCGCAGCAGCGCGATCGCGATGCGCGATCCATCAGGCGCATACTTCGGGCTGCGCTCCGCCGCATCCAACGTGTTCGTCAGACGCTGCACATCGCTGCCGTCTGCCGCCATCGTGTAGACATCGGTGACATTGGGCGCCTGCCCCGCGTCCGAGATGTAGATGATCCGCTCGCGATCGACAGACCACGCCGGCTGCCCGTCGTAGCTCTCGCCCTGCGTGAGCTGCACCGATGCCTGCGTCTCCGAATCGACGCTATAGACGTTCGTGCGCGCGCCATCATTCGCCTCGTACACAATGTGGGCGTCCGCAGCATCGCCACCATCGCCGCCATCATCACCGCACGCAGCAAACATCACACTGGCGACCATCAGCGAAGCGAGGAGCGCCAAAGCGAGCGCAGCGCACGGCCACCGCCGGCCCAACCAATAAACCTCTGCGCCTCTGCGCCTCTGCGGTGAACCCCGACGACCGACGACCACCACCCTACATCCGCTCCGGCATCGACATTCCCATCAGCCCGAGCGCCCGCGCCAGCGTCACCTTCGCCGCGCGACAGAGATGCAGCCGCGCCTTCGACAGCTCCGGCGCCTCGTCGTCGATCACGCGGCACTCCGTGTAGAACTGGTGAAACGACGTCGCCAGCTCCTGCGCGTAGTGCGGCAGGTGATGTGGCTCGTGCTGCATCGCCATCAGGTGTACCAGCTCCGGCAGTTGCAGCATGCGACGCACAAGCTCCAGCTCCGCAGGATGCTGCAGCAGCGCGACGTCGGCCGCCTCGAACGCGATCTTGCGCTCCGTGGCGTTCGCCAGGATGCCGGCGATGCGCGCGTGCGCGTACTGCACGTAGAAGACGGGGTTCTCCGCCGACTGGCGCTTCGCAAGCTCCAGGTCGAACTCCATCTGGCTGTCAGCCGACCGCGCCAGGAAGAAGAAGCGCGCGGCATCGGCGCCCACTTCGTCGACGATATCGCGAATCAGCACGATGTTCCCCGAGCGCTTCGACAGCCGCACCAGCTCGTCGCCACGACGAAAACTGACGAGCTGGTAGATCAGAATATCGAGCCGCGCCGGATCGACGCCGATCGCCTGCACGCCGGCCTTCATGCGCGAGACATGCCCCTGGTGGTCCGCGCCCCACACGTCGATCACGCGGTCGAACTTGCGCCGCACGAACTTGTCGTAGTGATACGCGATGTCCGAAGCGAAGTACGTCGGGCGGCCCGTGCTGCGGATGACGACGTTGTCCTTGTCCTCGCCGAGTTCGGTGGACGCCAGCCACAGCGCGCCCTCCTTTTCGACGAGATAGCCCTTGTCGCGCAGCGTCTGCATCGCCGCGTCGTATACCGTCGCGCCGTCGACCTTGTTCTCGTACACCCAGCGCTCGCGGAACCACTGGTCGTACGTGATACCGAGGCGCCGCAGGTCGTCTTCGATGCCCTCGACAACGATATCGACGCCGCGCAGCACCATCTCCGAAGGCGGCTCATCGGCGGCGGCGAAGCGATCGCCCATCTCGTCGCGGATCCGCTTCGCGATGTCGATCATGTACTCGCCGGGATAGCCATCGGCCGGCACCTCGACGTTCTCGCCGAGCAGTTGCTTGTAGCGCGCGAGCAGCGTCCGTCCGAAGACCTCCGTCTGCGTGCCGGCGTCGTTCACCAGGTACTCGCGCTGCACGTCGTAGCCCGCCGCCGCCAGCACCGACGCCAGCACGCTGCCGATCGCGGCGCCGCGGCCGTTGCCCGCCGTCAGCGGCCCCGTCGGATTGGCGCTGACGAACTCCACCTGCACGCGCACGCCGTCGCCCAGCGCGATATTCCCGAACGTCTCGCCGGCAGCGACGATCGCGTTCACCTGCGCGCGCAGCCAGTCTTCGGACAGCCGGAAGTTGATGAAGCCCGGCGGCGCAACGTCCGCCGCGCTCACTTCAGCGCCGAGGTCGATCTTCGACGCGATCGCCGCCGCGATGTCCAGCGGCTTGCGGTTCGCGACGCGCGCCAGCAAGAGCGGCACATTCGTCGCGTAGTCGCCGTGCTCGGGCCGCCGCGGCCGTTCGATGACGATCTCCGGCAGCACGACCTGCGGCAGATCGCCGGCCGTCATGGCCGCTTGCGCCGCCTTTTCCACCATGCGAGCGAGGTCGTCGCGAATCATGTCCCGTCAAATGGAAAAGCGCGCTTCCCGATCAACCCGAGGACCTGGTCCACGGCGGCGCGCGCCTGCTCGATAACGTCGGCAGGGTAACTCATGGCCTTGCTGTGGTCGAGGAACTCATCTTCATCCAGCACGCGCGGCGCCTCCGTAGCGCGGGCTTTCAGCCCGCGACTCCCGTGCGACATATGCGTGGCGCGCGGCGGATTCGTAGCGCGGGCTTTCAGCCCGCGACCTTCGCGCACCGCACCTCCACCTCGGGGCTCCTCAGGGTCACGCTCATCGGTAAACCACGATATGTCCAGGTCGAGGTCGACCGTGTGAAACGACGCCCCGTCGAACTCCACCGGCGTCGCGATGTTCACGTAATACCACGTGCCGCCGTCGCGCTTCATCCGGCTGATATTGAACCAGCGGTCGTCGTATAGGTAGACGCTGCCGCCGTACTTCGCCGGCAGCGGGTCGGGGTCGTCCGACGGCTCCGGCGTGCAGCAGATCGGCTCCCCGGCGGCGAACGTCACCAGGTACAACGGCCCCTTGCGCAGCACAAACCGCGCCGGCCACCGACGGTGATACGACCCGTCGTATTTCGTGATGTGCACCGGCGTCTCACGGCCGATCAGCCCCTCGTCCATGCCGGTGAGTGTACTTGCGAGCCGCCGCTGGAACTCGCGCCGATGCTTGCTAGAATAGATCGGCGCCCCGCGCGGGCGCTGGTGAGTTTCCCTGTGGGCCGCTAGCTCAATTGGTAGAGCAGTTGACTCTTAATCAACCGGTTGAAGGTTCGAGTCCTTCGCGGCTCACCACATAGCAGTTCTCCAGTCGTTGCCGAATTCTACGAGAGCGTAGTGGAGGCGACGATTGGTGCGTTTTCAGGAGACCAACTTGGATACTAAAATGGTTGTTTTCAGTTAGCCGTTCGGAGAGCTAGCCAAACAGTTTCGTTGAAGAGACTTGTTTCGCGTTGCAGGTTAGCACCTCTGGCCACAAGCGCCCGCCGACTAGAGTCTGTGGTTGTAGGGTGGCCCGCCTTCCGATTTGCGGTTTAAGGCGAGTCCGCGCCTCCGGATATAGGAGTATTTCCCTTCAAGGATGGATCCACAGGTATATCAGCAACTGGCAGAAGACGGCATCCAGGAGTTGCTCGCTCGCGAGCATGCGGTAGCTTGGCTTGAGGTGGAAGCGAAGCTCGCTGAGACGCCCACCCAGAATGCTCCACGCGGACTGAATCCACATCATCTCCTAAACGCGAAGCGCGCACTGTTAGAGCGTGACGTACTAAAGGAGATCACGGAGCCCACCCGAGGCGGTCAGGTTATTCCCATCATCGTGCCTGCAGACACCAAGCGGGGAGAACGTGCAGTGCACGATGCCGCCGCGCGCAAACGCCTGTTGATGGCACGCTACCTGAGTTGGTCGGCAGCGCAAGGGAAAGTGCCCAATCTGATTGGCGTCGCCGGCGAGAGAGTGTGTCACGCGTCGCTGATGGAGGCGGCACCTGCGGGCTATGTCCTACTCAAGCCCAAGGGTGGGGAGATCGTATCTCTGTTCAACCGGGAGGTTCCGGGTGGAGCGCTGGATGACGCGGCACATCTTTTGCTCACGGACGACTCAGGGAAGCCAATCGGAACCGCGACCGTGCTCGTCGAAGTGAAGAATTTGCGCCACTGGATCTATCCGGAGTCAGCCGAACTCTACCAGCTTTTGGATAAGAGCGCGCGATTACAGCTGGCGAACCCTGACGTCCGGTTCGTCCCTGTGTTGGCCTTGAGGCGAGCGCATTACACCACATTCAGGATGGCGAAAGACCTTGGGTTCTTCATCGCTCAGGCGCGTGCTCAGTTCATTCTTCCCCGCAGCGAGGTGACGCCCGAAGCATTGAACGAGGTTCGGACTGAACTCGGATTCTTGGATCTTGAGAGGCGAGAGGCGAGCTATCCAACGCTCACTCGCGCGTTTTCGACATCGATCATGGCTGTAGCTGTCACCGCTTCGAACAAATTTAAGGCTGCCGCTGAGTTGACGGAGCACTTCCGAGAGTTGCGGATGCAGAAGGATACGAACATGCGACATGAAAGCATGGATCGCCTTCGAGAGGCCGCTGCTACTATCCAGGGTGTGAAAGGCGGCTGGTAAGTCGCGTTCCATGGTTCTGGGAATGGTAATGGTATTGCCCAAAGTGGCTCGGACGCTGAGCCCGCAGACCCGTGTCGTCATGGCGGCTCGCATGCCTCGAAGCGAACGTTCAGAACCGAGAGATAGTGGCAAGCCGCCACCGCTCTCAGAGGCGAGGCGAGTTCGCGAGCGTCTGAGTAGCGTTCGAGCGACACGAGCGATAAGAGGAACCCGTCTGCTAGCGCAGGCTCACAGACACTGGACAAAGTGTCCCAGATTGCGAACCCGCCATCTCTGACGATACCACAATCAAGCAAAGTGTCGGTTGCTCGGAGGGAGACGACGAACGGAGTGACTCCCCCTTCTTCCTCGTCGAGCTGGTCGTCGAGGGCACTTAAGAGATGGTCGGCGTCCCCCGCCAGGACCGTCGCTAATTCGAGTTCAACTCTGTCGAGGCTCGGAGGTGCCTTCGCGGTGAGAAAGCTCAGCGTAGCATCTCGCACATTCTCCGTGAGTTCCAGCGCGCCTGCGAAGTCAGCATTACGTGAAATCATTAACGCGACGCCGCTCCGCCCGCTGGACTCGGGCGGACTGGCTTCACTACACACGGCATTTATGCTCCTTGCGAGTTCACCGTTTAGCGTCTCCGCCGAGAAACAGGCGATTTCAACTTCCAGCGCATACCCGAAGGCAATGCGATCAGATCCCTCGCCCATGTCCTCGATCAGCTCGTCCAGTTCGGTCAGCAGATTGTTGGCATTCGCGTACAGACGTGCGGCCATGAAGGCTTGAAAGATCGCGTCTTCGTCGGCGTAACTCGCATCGTCGTCCGTCGAGTTGGGAGAAGGCTCTGCTTGGAGCGTTGGCTCACCGTTACCCTGCCGAGCCGAGTCGCTTGATGAGCAAGACTCAGACAGACCTACCGCCACCATGAGCGCAGAGTATAGAAGCATTGATCGTAGCTGCACGGTCGGTCCCTTCCCGTCTGTCGGGGAACACTCAATACATGCAAATAGTACGCGCAGCATAGACTTTAAAGAACATCTAATAAGACTTGCTTGGAAGTCCACAAACGTACGGTAGGAATCGGCAACGATATCGACGCGCTTTGGAGTCAGCGGCTCAACTCTTAATCAACCGGTTGAAGGTTCGAGTCCTTCGCGGCTCACCACTACGACATAAACGGGGCGAGGCTCTCGGGCCTCACCTTCGTTCGTTGTCAACTATCCCCAACAACAGCGCCGCGCATCGCTCGGAGTTCGCCCCCACCCCGGCGTACCATCGACCCGCAGGCGCCACGCCATGCCCGCAACAGCGCCGCGAGCGATATCCGCGGCCGATCAGGAACCATCATGCCGGTCGTGAAACTCCACTCTCCATCTCGCCGGATCAGCGGCCGGCGTTGCCCGCCGCCTTCGTCGCCCGCAGCACTCAATCAAAACGGACAATCAAGATCAGCTTCAAAACGCCGCACACACGGGCCGGGAATCGCAACCAATCAAGTTGCCGCCATCATCGCTGGCCGCACCGCCTGCGGCGGCGCTCGCGCCGCCACGCCGCGCTGCCGTACCCTCTACGACGGGGGCAACCACATGGGAGAGGTGCGATGACGACGAAGCTGGACATACCGACGACGCCGGCGGAGATCACGCCCGCATGGCTCACCGAAGCGCTGCGCGCCGGCGCAATCATCGGCGATGCATGCGTCACGTCGGTCGCGCACGAGGTGCTCGGGCAGGGCGCCGGCTTCATCGGCCAGATCGCGCGGCTGACGCTGACCTACGACCGCCCATCAGAAGGCGCCCCCACGACGCTCATCGCCAAGATGCCCGCGCTCGATCCCGGCGCGCGCGAGCTGGCCGCGCTGTACGGCCTCTACGAACGTGAGTACCGCTTCTACAACGAACTCGCCGGCGAGATCACCTTCCGCGTTGCCCGCTGCTACTACAGCGACGGTGACGCCGAAGCCGTGCGCTACGTGCTGCTGCTCGAAGACCTCTCGTCGAACGGCATTTGCGGCGACCAGGTGGCCGGCTGCACGTCCGAACAGGCGCGCACCGCGCTCGCGCATCTCGCCCTGCACCACGCGCGATGGTGGGGGCATCCGCGGCTGACGCAGATTCCCTGGCTGCAGCCCGGCATCGACCTCGTGAACGGGGCGATGCAGCACTCCTACCCGCAGGCGTGGGAAGCTGCGCTCGCCCGTTTCGGCGACCGCATCCCGCCACCCCTGCGCGCCGCCTTTCCGACGCTCGGCGAGCGCATCACGAAGCTCATGGCGTCGATCGCCGAAGAAAACACTATGACGATCGCCCACGGCGACTACCGCCTCGACAACATGTTCTTCGGCGAAGACGGCGCCGGCTACGAGCTGGCCGTGATCGACTGGCAGAGCCCGAACCAGGGCTGGGGTGCGTACGACATCGCCTACTTCCTCTACAGCAACGTCGATGTCGAGACGCGTCGCGCGCACGAGATGGCAATCCTGCGGGAGTACCACGACACGCTGGTCGCGAACGGCGTATCGGACTATTCGTTCGACGCGCTGGTTGAGGACTACAAGCGATCGCTGCTCGTCAGCCTGGGCATCTGGGTCGTCAACGCGGCGACCTTGGACACCGCCAACGAACGCGGACAAGCGCTGTTCGAGCTGTTCTTCGACCGGCTATCGACGGCCATCATGGACCACGACGCACTGGCGCTGCTGCCCGAGTGACCGCCGCCGCCGCCCGTCGGCGTCACTCGCTCGATGCGCCGAGTCGCTCGAGCAGCCCGGCGCGGATGGCCGGGCGCGTGCCGAAGGTCAGCAGGAACGTCGCCTCGCGGACCAGGCGTTGCGCGTGGTGCTCCCGCAACAGCGAGCGGCTGCCCGTCGCGACCGAGAGGGCGCCGGCCGCTCGAAGCGCCAGTTCGGTGGCGGCGGCGCGGGCTTGCGCCATCGTCTCGTCAGTGGCGGCGTCGAGCTGATTGCGGCGCGCGACCAGTTCCGCATCGAGCGGCGATGGGCCGATCAGCGCGCAGCAGCGACGAGCGACGCCGAGCGACAGCGAGCCGTTGAAGCGGCCACCGCCATCGTACGCGGGCGGCGCGATGTACGACTCGTCGGTGACGACGCGCTCCGCCGGCACGAAATGCCGCTCGAACGTCAGCTCCACCGTGGCGCTCGCGTTCGCGCCGACCAGGTGCAGCCGGCGCGCTGAGAGCGTCGCACAGGCAGCCCCATCGACGAGCGCGCGCACGAGGCGGCGATCGGAGGAGAGTGCGGACGTAAGGAGGATGTCGTTGCGACCCCAGCCCGTGACCCACTGCGCCACGCCATCGAACATCCAGCCACCTTCGACGCGTTCGGCGCGCACGTGCGGCCGGTCCGCGCGAAAGGCGCTCAGCGCGATGCCAGCGCGGACGTCGCCGGAGCAGAGCCGCGGCAGCCATCGCTCGCGCAGCGCTGCATCCTTCGAAGCGGACAGCAGCCATACCGGGCCGAGATGCTGCGCCCAGACAAACGTCGTCGTAAGGCAGCCGCTCGCCAGCGTCTCAACGACGGCGCAGGCCGTCGGAAAGTCCGCGCCGAGGCCGCCGCAGTCAGTGGGGCCGGTCAGGCCATACAAGCCGCGACCGGCGAAGGCATCGAGGTGCGACTGCGGGACGAGATCAGCGGCGTCGGTCTCGATAGCTGTGGGGAACAGCAGCTCATCGGCAAGTTCGCGCGCCGTATCGACGATCGATGCAATCATGTTCGAGCGCAGTCTATCCCCGGCCCAATCATCCGGTCGCCGGATAGTCCGGGGCCTCGTGTGATTTGACCTGATACCAAGTCTCGTTTAGAGTGACACTCGGTCTCAATTAAGGAAACGACATGTCCGACATCGACATCATCATCGAGCGACTGGAGATGCGAGGTCACCGCCTGACCGCGAGCCGGCGGCGGGTCATCGACGCGGTGCTGGCCCAGGCATCGCATTTCACGGTCGATGACGTCCTGGGCGATGCGCGCAAGGTCGGCCGCGCGACCGTCTTCCGCACGATGAAGCTGCTGACGGATCTCAACGTCGTCTGCCGCGTGCTGATGGACGACGGCACCCTGCACTATCGCGTCAGCGCCCGCGGACATCATCATCACCTGGTCTGCCGCGATTGCGGGCGCGTCGAAGACTTCACCACGTGCGACGTGACCTCGCTGGTGAACGAACTGGCGAAGAACACGCAGTACGAGATCGAAGGTCATTGGCTGGAGGTCTACGGCCGCTGCCAATCTTGCCGCATCCTCAAGGGCAAGAAGGTGCCCGTTGCCTAAGTCCCTGACCGAGGCCATGCCGGCGCCCGCCAACCATGGGGACTGCCTGGTACTCCGCCACGTTGCGCTCGCATATGGAAGTACGGTCGTGCTGCGCGGCCTGAACGCCGACATTCCCCGCGCCGAGATGGTGAGCATCGTCGGACCGAATGGATCTGGCAAGAGCACGCTCCTGAAATCGATTGCGGGGTTGCTGCCCATCGTCGAAGGCACGGTGACGCTGTTCGATGAGCCGATCCGTCGCGTGAGACATCGCATCTCATACGTGCCGCAGCGCGAGGAGGTCGACTGGACGTTCCCGGTGTCCGTACGCGACGTCGTGGCGATGGGGCGGCACGCCGTGAAGGGTTGGATCGCCCCGCTGCGCGCCGACGACCACGAACGGATCGCCGAAGCCATGCGGCGCCTCGACATCGAAGACCTGGCTGACAGGCAGATCGGCGCGCTCTCCGGCGGTCAGCAACGACGCGCGTTCCTGGCTCGCGCCATCGCGCAGGATGCTGACCTGTTTCTCCTCGACGAACCGATGGGCGGCGTCGATGCGGCCACGCACGATCGCATTCTCGAGCTTTTCGACGAGTGGAGGAGTCACGGGAAGATCGTGCTGCAAGCGACACATACGACGATCCACGGCGGATCGATGATCGTGCTCCGCACGACGCGCGATCAGGTGATCGAAGAGCACATGCTGCACCATGCCGATGAAGCGGGTGCGCACCATGATTGACTGGCTGATCGATCCCCTGAGGGACGACGGGTTCCGGCGCGCCATGCTCGATGTCCTCGCGGTTTCGATCGTCGCCGGCGTCGTTGGCACGTTCATCGTGCTGCGCGGCACAGCGTTCCTTGGTGATGCCCTGGCGCACGCTGTCTTTCCGGGCATCGTCATCGCGTTTCTTATCGGCAGCAGCCTGCTTATCGGCGCGCTGATCGCGGGGGTGGTGACGACGCTGCTAATCGCGGGGCTGACGGCGAACCGCCGCGTCCCCAGCGACACGGCGATAGGAGTGATCTTCACAGGAGCGTTCGCGCTCGGCGTCGTGCTGATCTCGGAGGAGACGATCGAAGGCGAGGAATTAGAGCACATCCTGTTCGGCGATCCGCTAAACGCGACATGGAACGACGTGACGCTGACACTCGCCATCGGTGCGGCGGTCGTTGCATCGGTGATCGTGCTACGGCGCCTGTTCGTCGCCGGCTCGTTCGACCCTTCCGGCGCCCGCGCGATGGGCCTTCACACCGTGATGCTCGACATGCTGCTGCTTGGATTCACGGCGCTGACCGTCGTGATCGCGTTCAAAGCAGTCGGCAATATCCTCGTGATCGCGCTGCTGGTGACGCCGGCCGCGACGGCCCGATTGTTCGTCGATCGGCTGCTCCACATGATGGCAGGTTCGGTGGCGGCCGCCTGTATGGCGAGTGTCGTGGGACTGTACATCGGCCATCATGGCGACGTGTCTCCGGGGGGCGCGATCGTGCTCGTATCGACGGCCGGGTTCGCGCTGGCGTGGCTGTTTGCGCCGCGACACGGCGTGCTTTCGCAATCGTTCCCGTGGGAGCGGGCGCGTCTGCGCAGCGAGCCGGCCGAGGCCGTGGCCGAGGTCATCATCGAGTCGCGGCGAATCCAGGAGCCTCATGCCGGGTAGCCGGCTTCACGTTATGTGCGCTGGCCGCAAGCCGCCGTGCCGCGTCATCATGGAGCTGTGATGAAACGCGCCGCGTGCGTCGTGGCCATCTGCGTTTCGGCGATCTTTGCGCTCCTCGCGATCGCTTGCGGCTCCGGTGACGCCTCGACACGGGGAGGCGTCACCGTCGAGCCAATCGCGTCGCGCACCGCTCCGATACCGTTGGGGGGGAAGCCCGCAGCACCGGCGCCGTCGCCGACGCCGGAGCAGCCCGACCCGCCGACGATAGCGCCGGAGCCGGTTGCGCCACAGATGACGTCATCCACGCCCGCCCAGCCGCCGACAAGTACGCCGGCACCCGCCGGCCCACCTCGGGCGGGGCGATGGATCGACGTCGATGTGACGAACTTCGTCGTGCGGACGATGGACGGTGAGGCGGTCGTGCAGGAGTTCGGTCAGGTCGCCGTCGGCGAGCAGGTCGACACCGGCGCATACCTATCGACACAGACCGGACTCTTCGCGGTACACGCCAAGACTGAGGGTCTTGCATACGACGCGCCGTTCGATACGTACATCAGCCATTGGATCGGCTTCGATCCGGCGAAGGACAATGGCTTTCATTCGTTGCTGAAAGATGCGGGCGGAGCGGTCGTCGATGCGTCGACAGGACGTGTGTCGAACGGCTGCATCCGCGTCCCGGGCGTTGAAGCCCTGTTCGCGTTCGCGGAGTTGGGGATGCCCGTGTACGTGCACCTCTAGTCCACGCGGCGGGCCGCGACGTCCATCGCTGGCGCCTGCCAACCACCTAACGCAGCTTCGAGCTGCGCCGCGACCGCGAGCGCGATATCGTCGCGCCATGGAGGCGCGGCGATCTGCACGGCGATCGGCTGGCCATCCGGCGACGTGCCGCAGCGTCGCGCGCTCGGCCATGCCCGCCGCACAAATCGCGTCGTCTGTCTCGATCCAGTCCTTCACGGTAAACGGCACACCGTGCAGCGGACCGACTCATCGCCGCGCGCGAGCGCATCGTCGGCTGCACGTGCCCGGGCGAGTGCTGCGTCAGCCGTCAGTTGGACGAGCGCATGCAACTGGGAGTTCACTTCGTCGATGCGGCGCAGGTGAGCCTCGACGACCTCAACGGAGGAGACCGAACGCTCGCGGATCATGCGCGCGAGGACGGTCGCGGACAGAATGTGGAAATCGCCGGCTGTCACATCATTTGCCCGCGAGCTTCGCGACGATCGGCGCGGTCTGTTCAAAGACGTCACCCGAGAAGGCGACGTATGAGAATCCGTATTCGTCGCGGCGGCGCTGCAATTCATCGACGATCTCGTCGACGCTGCCGATGAGCGCGTGCGGGGCGCGCGGCAGTTCTTCGGCGGTCGTGCCGAAGCCGGTCGCGACGCGCTCGGCGATCTTCGATGCATCGTCGGTCACGATCGTCGCGAAGATCGTCACGTTGAGTTCTATGTCCTTAAAGCGGGATCCGGCGGCGTCGCGGATCCAACCGATCTTCTCCCTGGTCGCCTCTGCCGTGCCCGTGGCCATCGTCGCAGCGCCGACAGCGCCCTCTTGCAGGTTGAAGTTGACGCTGATGATGTCGGCCTCGCGCGCGGCGAAGCGCAGCACGCGTTTGCCGCCGCCGCCGATCATGATCGGCGGGTGCGGCTTTTGCACAGGCTTCGGCAGGCCGTTCGCGTTCGTGACGGTGTAATGGTCACCGCTAAAGCTGAATGACTCCTCGCCAAACAGGCCCTTCATGATCTTGACGGACTCCTGTAGACGGCTCACACGCCCGCCCGGCGTATCGTAGGCGATGCCTGACGCATCGTAATCCGTGGTCATCCAGCCGGCACCGATGCCAATTTCGACACGGCCGCCCGAGAGCACGTCCAGGGTGGCGATTTCCTTCGCCAACACAAGTGGATGCTTGAAGTCATTGTCGAGCACGAGTCCGCCGACACGCAGGGTGGTTGTCGCATCGGCCGCCGCCATGAACGCCGGAAGCGGCGAGAGCTGATCGCCGAAGTGGTCGGGCATGAGCAGCGCCGAGAACCCGAGGTCTTCGATCTTGCGGGCCTTCTCGCGCCAGGCATCGCCCGATGGCGCGTTCGAGGTCTGGATGGCGAATCTAAATGGTCGCTGGGCCATCGGGTGCATGCTCCTTCGTGGGCCCTCGGTGGGCGGTACGACCAAGATGATAGGCGAGGCGCCGATTAGAAGCTCGGCGCGGTACGTGCAGGCGACATCCGTCGGTTGCGCCCGCTGGCGGAGGAGGGAACAAGTCGCCCGCCGCAGGCGTCTGTCTCCATAGCAGGGCCTTCAACTGCGAGGAGGACGACCATGCAAAGAGTCATAGTGACGTGCTTTAGCCTCATCATCGCGGCGGGGATCGCGGTGCTTGTTCAACCCGTGGCGGCGCTCGCGTGCGCCGGTCTCATCGGGTCGAACGGTGCCGTCAACTTGGGCCGGACGACGACGCTCGCCGCGTACAGCGATGGCGTCCAGCATTACGTGACGGCGTTCGAGTTCCAGGGTGGCGGCGGCGAGTTCGGCACGCTGATCCCGCTGCCCGGCGTGCCGACCAACGTCGAGCGCGGTGGCGCGTGGACGTTGCAGCGCCTGCAACAGGAGACGCGCCCGCCGCAGGAGGCCTTCGCGCTTTCCGCCGACAGCACCGGGGCAGCGCGCGGGGCGGAAGTGCTCCAGGAAGTCCGGATCGACGCACTGGACATTACGGTACTCAAGGGCGGCGGCCCCGACGTGGCGGTGTGGGCGGAGGAGCACGGTTTCCGGCTGTCGCCCGACGCCCCGGAAGTGCTGGAGTTCTATGCAAGCCGCAGTCCGATCTTCCTGGCGGCGGTCTTCGACGGCGACGCGGCGGCGGCACGCGGCCAACAGGTCGGCGACGGCACGCCGGTCCACATCACGATCCCGACGGACAATCCGTGGGTGCCGCTGCGCATCCTGGCACTCGGCAAGCAGCCGGGGGACGGCGTGGCGGCCGACGTCTTCCTGCTGACCGATGACGAGCCTGCACTTCTGCCCGGATTCCGCGCCGGCCTCGACCGCACGCACAATGCGCCCGCCAGCGAGACATTGCTCAACGACCTGCGGTCGGATGAAGGCATGGGCTGGGTGCCGGAGTCGGCCTGGCTGACCAAGTTGCGCATCGATAGTACCGCCGAAGACATGACCTACGACCTGGCGGTAGACACGACCGAAGCAAGGAGCCCCTCGCTGGTGGCCGCCGGCCTGCGGGCACCCGAGTTCGTGCTGCGCCCGAATGCGAGTGAGGACGCGACGCAGACGTGGCTTGTCATGGGGGCACTGGGCGCACTGTTGCTCGTGGTGGTATCGGCGGGGCTGCGCCAGGCGCGAACGTCGCGATGATCGCGCGGAGGGCGCTGTCGGCCTTTGCCGTAGCGGCGATCTCGCTATTGGCGATCGCGTGCGGCGGCGACGCCCAGCGCGAGACGGTCGAGATCAGGTTCTCGAGCTTTGGGCCGGCAGTGATCGAAGCGCGAGCCGGCGAGCCGCTCACCATCGCGCTGCGCAACGGCGATCCCATCGAGCACGAGTGGCTCGTCGGAGACGCGGCGATGCATGAACGGCACCGGGCGGGCACGGAAGCGCACCACGACACCATCCCGACGGAAGTCACGATCCCGGCGATGGAAACGCGCGTCACAACGGTGACCTTCGACGAGCCGGGTGACTACAAGTTCATCTGCCATCTGCCGGGGCACGAGGCGTATGGGATGGTCGGCCTGCTGCGGATCACGTAGCGCTAACGCCAACAACACAAGAGGGACGAGCCGATGGCTCGTCCCTCTCAGATCCTTCGAGAAAGCAGCGCTACTCGATCAGCTTCGTGAAGTGCACCGAAGCATCGGGGTCGAATGCGCCTGCGAGCGCGCCCGTGGTCAGTTCGGCGTTGACGACGCGCGCCTTGATCTCGCAGCTATTGCCGCTGCACTTGTCATCTTCGTAGCCCTCAAGGAACAGGAGCGCGAACCGCAAGATCGTCACCGGGTCCGACGATCCGTTCCCGAATCCGTCGATCACCGGAATGATGATCACCCTGCGGCTGCAGGCTGCGCTGGAAGGCGCAGGCGGACAAGCACCGGGATCCAGCCATGGGTTGCAGTCCGGGTTTAGCGCATAGAGATCGGCGCCGCCACCCGAAGGCGCGGTTATGGGCGTGTCCGGCGGGCCGCCGGGGGTATTCGTCGGGCCGGGCGTGTTCGTGGGCAGCGGCGTGTTCGTCGGGATACCCGGCGTGTTTGTCGGGGTGTCGGTCTTCTTCGCGAGCGGAGCGCTCGCCATACGGCCGCCGCTCGCGCCGGCCTCGCTCACAACGTACGCGCCGACATCGATGAAGTTGTACGCGGACAGCGGCGAGAAGACATCGTCGAACGATTCACATTCGGGGCTCGTGTGGTCAATTCGGAAGTCAACGGCGTCGCGCGTAGGGCCAGTCATGTTGCCCGTCTTGGGCTGGCACTCGGGGCCGTCGCACTCGGGCGCGGACTCTTCGCAGTCGGGGCCGGGGCACAGCTCGGTGCTGCATCCGGGCGTCGTGGCGGCGCAGACTTCGGTCGTGCTGCCGTACTTCGCCGACTCTTCGTAATCGCTGGCGCCGTTACCGTCGATGCGGATCGCGCCGAAGTTGCCGTTCGATCCGCCATTCGAGTCGTACTTCACGGTGACGAGCGAGCCCGGCGTGGATGCGTCGAGTGTCTCCTGCGTGATCGACCATGGCACGACGCCGGCCGCGCCGCCGAAGGAGAACTTCGCTGCGGCGGCACCCGCGCCGACATCACGCTCCTCGACGCCCAGCACGCGGATGAAAGAGAACTCGTGCGGTCGCGTGATCGTCACGCTGACCCGCGGATCGACGCTGCCTCCGCTCACGATGACCGTGAAGTCGTTGACGTCGGGGCCATTTCGCTCAGCCCAATCGTCTGCGACGGCCTCCGCAGCGGTTTGATCGGGGAGTTCCTGCGCGGCCGCCAGGGCGATCGCATCAGCGGAGTTCTGGAGGTGCCGGCGCTCGCTGGCGTAGGCCCCGTAGTCGACGGCGAGGCCGGCCATACCGACCAGGACGGGCAGCAGCGCGGCCGTGATGATCAGCGCCTGCCCACGCTCGCTGAGCGGGCGCAATAGCCGTTCGATGATGCTCATGCCGCCCACTCCAGCCTGACATCGAACGATGAGGAAGAGGGGCGACAAGGCGAAAGAACGCCATTACGCAGCTTCGCTGCGGCCCACAGAGTCAGGAATCCCCATCTGGCGACGCAGCCCATCCGGCGGGCGGGCCTACGCATCACCTATCGGAATTATCGGCAGGAGTGGGTGGAAGTCTGGAGCCGCCTTGTGCGAGGCTCTCCCCGACCGCGGCTCTCCGGAACCGGTTCACCTCAGTTGGTCAGCCCTGACGGCACCTACGCAGGCTCGTCGTCCTGCGCGCCCACGCTGAAGTACGCGGCGTCCGGGTGATGGAACACCAGGGCGGAGACGCTCGCCTCAGGCTCCATCATGAAGCCTTCGGTCAACTCTACGCCGATCTCCTCGGGCCGGATCAGGGCGAACAGCGTCGCTTGCGAGTCGAGGTCCGGGCAGGCCGGGTAACCGAACGAGTACCGTTTGCCGCGGTAATGCGCCTGAAACAGATCCTTGCGCGGCGTACCCTCGGCGTCCGGAAAGCCCCAGGCCGTTCGCATCTGGGCGTGTACCCACTCGGCGGATGCTTCGGCCGTCTCCAGCGCGAGCGCCTGGAGCGCGTACGAGCGCAGGTACTGGCCGGCGTTCTTGGCGCGTTCGGCCAGGTCGCGGATGCCTTCTCCGGCCGTCGTCACGAACATGCCGACGTGGTCGCGCTTGACGATGCGGCCCTGCGCGTCACGCTCCGGCGGCAACACAAGATCGGGGATCGAGACGCCGTCGGCCTTGCGCTGGCGCGGGAATGTGAACGTCGCGATCGGCACGCTGCGGTCTCCGTTGCCGAATATGTGCAGCTTATTGCCATCAGCTTCGGCTTCGAAGAACTGCCACACGGCGCGCGCGTGCATCGCGCCTGCCCGTGACTCGGCCTTCACGGCTTCGACCTTGCGCTTGAGGTCGATGGCCTTCGTGTCGCCGCGTTCGAGCATCTCGGTGAAGCGTCCGCGAAAGCCCAAGTGCTTTCCGTAAAGCATCTGCGGGTTGACATAGCTCCAGATCTCATCGAGATCCAGCACGCGTTCGACGTGGCGTTCGGTGTCGGGCACGTGCGGGATCGAGACATTGAGCGAGATCCGCGACGAACGCTGCTCGGTCTCCGCCGCTTCTTCGACCACGGTGCGCGGCCGTTCGGCGAACTCCTTCTCCAGCAAATCGGCTTCGAGGCGGGTTCGCTGATCGGGGTCCATCAGGCGGTTGAGCGTATCGAGGCCGTTCATGGCGTCGTTGCAATAGACGACTGTGCCGCCATACGACGGCGCGATCTTGCCGCGCGTAAAACGGTCGGAGAGCGCCGCACCCCCGACGAGCAGCGGTTTGTCGATCCCGGCGACCTTCAAGTCGTTCGCGGTGACGACCATTTGCTGCGCCGACTTTACGAGCAGCCCCGACAGACCGATGACGTCCGGATCGTGCTTCTGCGCCGCCTCGATGAGCTGCTCGGGCGGCACCTTGATGCCAAGGTTCACGACTGCGTAGCCGTTGTTGGACAGAATGATGTCGACAAGGTTCTTGCCGATGTCGTGGACATCGCCCTTCACCGTCGCGAGGATGACGCGCCCGCGCGTCGACGCCGCCGATTTCTCCATGAACCGCTCGAGATGCGTCACCGCCGCCTTCATCGCCTCCGCGCTCTGCAGCACCTCGGCGACGATCAACTCGTTGGCGTTGAAGAGGCGGCCGACCTCATCCATGCCCTTCATCAGCGGGCCGTTGATGATATCGAGCGGTTCCGCTTCCTTCCTCTTCTGTTCCAGGTCGGCGACGAGCCCGTCCTTCGTCCCTTCGATGATGTAATTCGCGAGGCGCTCATCGAGCGGCAGATCGGCGATGCTCTTGCGCTCGTGCGGCTTGCGGCCGCGGAAGTGCGCCGCGAACTCTGCAATCGGGTCGTCGCCGCGGTTCCACAGCAGGTCTTCGGCGAGCTTTCGCTCTTCGTCCGGGATCGAAGCGTAACGCTCCAGCTTTTCGGCGTTCACGATCGCCAGGTCGAGTCCGGCCTTCGTGCAGTGGTAGAGAAACACGGAGTTCAGCACTTCGCGCCCGGCCTCAGGGAGGCCGAACGAGACGTTGCTGATGCCGAGGATCGTCTTGCAATACGGCAGCGCTTCCTTGACCAGGCGAATGCCCTCGATCGTCTCGACAGCGCTGCCGACATAGTTCTGATCGCCGGTGGCGCAGGGAAACACCAACGGATCGAAGATGATGTCTTCGGCGCGGATACCGTACTCCTCTGTCAAGAGATCGTGCGAGCGCTTCGCGATTTCGAGCTTGCGTGCTCGCGTGATCGCCTGCGCCTGATCCTTGTCCTCATCGATGGTGCCGACGACGAGCGCTGCGCCGTACTTGCGCGCGAGCGGCGTCACGCGCTCGAACTTATCGAGCCCATCTTCGAGGTTGACGGAGTTGATGATCGACTTGCCCTGGCAGTACGTCAGCGATCGCTCGATCGAATCGGGATCCGTCGTGTCGACCATGATCGGCACGCGCACCTTGTGAATTAACTTCGCGTAGAAACGGTCGATGTCGTACAGCTCATCGCGATCGGCGTTCTGAAGGTTGACATCGATGATCTGCGCGCCGTTCTTCACCTGCTTACGCGCGATCTCACTTGCTTCTTCGTACTTCTCCGCTGTGATGAGGCGCTTGAACTTGCGGGAGCCGACCTCGTTCGTGCGCTCGCCGATGATCAGCGGACGGTCGTCCTCGTTCGCCTCAACGAAGTCGATGCCGGAGAACATCGTGCGGTGCTGGCGCGAAGGGACGCGCGGCCGCTTGCCGTCGGCCATCGCCGCGAACGCACGCGTGTGCTCGAACGTCGTGCCGCAGCAGCCGCCGAGGATATTGAGCCAGCCGCTATCCACGAAGCGTTCGAGCACGGTCGCCATCTGGAGCGGCGTTTCCCTGTAGAGACCATCTTCATCGGGGAGGCCGGCGTTCGGCCAGACGCATGTCAGCGACTCGGTTAGGCCGGCGATCGTCCGCATGTGGTCGGTCATGTACTCCGGCCCGGTCGAGCAGTTGAGCCCGAGCGCAAGGAGGTCAGCATGAGCGAGCGACGCAACGAGTGCATCGGCGGTCTGGCCGGCGAGCATCGTACCGGTCAGTTCGATGGTGGCGGAGACGATGACTGGCACGCGCACGCCGGTATCGTCGGACGCGCGGTCGATACCGATGAGCGCCGCTTTAATCGTCCGCGTGTCGTTCTGCGTTTCGAGGATCAGCAGGTCGACGCCGCCGGTGAGCAGGCCTTTCGCCCAGCCGCAGTAGACGTCGATCATCTCATCGAACGTGATGCCGCCGGTGATGGTGAGTGACTTGGTCGTCGGGCCCATGTTGCCGGCGACGAAGCGTGGCCTGTCGCCCGTACCGTGCGCATCGACGGCCTTGCGTGAGAGCCGCGCGGCCGCCTCGTTGATCTCTTGCACCCGATCCTGAAGGCCGTACTCCGCGAGGACGATCGAGCCACCGCCGAAGGTGTTCGTCGTGATGATGTCCGCGCCGGCTTCCAGATAGCCGCGGTGCGCGTCCTCGATGACATCGGGGCGGGTGATGACGAGTTGCTCGGGACAGCCCTCGTACTGGGCGCCGCCGTAGTCTTCGGGCGTGAGGTCACGGCCATGCACGTACGTCCCGTACGGGCCGCCGATAACGAGGATCCGCTCCTGGAGCGCCTCGTGGAGCGCCTTACTACGCTCGTTCTGGTTGGTCATAGGATCCTAAATGTAACGGATGTGGAAGTTAATCCGAGGGCGTGATGCCGAATCAGCGGGATCCTTGCCTTGGGCGGCGGATCGGACTAGACTAGACCAGACTAGATGACCATCACCATAAGCCAGGAGGCACCGGTGAAGGAAGTCGGTGTGTACAACGCAAAGACTCACCTGCCCCGTCTCCTCGATGAGGTCGAGCAGGGAGAGACGATCACGATCACGCGGCACGGAAGGCCGATCGCCCGCCTGGTGCCGATCGGCGGACAGAAGAGGACGTCCGCTGAGGCGGCGGACGCGATCCGTGAGTTTGGCCGCAAGCACCGCCTCAACGGCATCAGCATCAGGGAGCTGATCGAGGAAGGACGGCGGCACTGACCGCGTGCGTTCTAGACGCGTCCGTGGCTCTGGCATGGCACTTTGGCGATGAGGCGTCGTCCGACGACTACAAAGTCCTCGATCGTGTTCAGGTCGATGGAGCAATCGTCCCGGCGATCTGGCCATTGGAAGTTACGAATGGTCTCGTTGTTGCAGAACGTCGTGGTCGCGTGACTGCGGTCGACGTGGCGCTCTCAGTCCAAGCGCTTCTTGATCTCCCGATTGCGATCGAGAACCTGACGATCGAAGCATCATTCGGATCGGCCGTCGATCTCGCTCGAGCGCTGCACTTGAGTGCCTACGATGCCAGCTATCTAGCGCTTGCGATGCGGGAGGGAGTGCCACTAGCGACTCGGGACGACAAGCTTCGCGTGGCGGCGGAACGGGTTGGCGTGCCGCTCTTCAATCCAGACCAGCAAGAGTCAGCCTAGAGGCAGACTAAGCAATCGCCGTGCGGCGGTGAGGCTTCTTGCCTTCGATCGTCACGCGCAGACCTTCGGTGCCGGCGATCACTTCGAAGCCGCGGGAGTGGCCGTTGCGGGCACGTTCCACCATGCGGTCGAGTTGCGCGTCCGCATGCTCGGGGTCGTGGTGGAAGGTCATGAGGCGCTGAACGCCGGCGACTTCGGCGAAGGCCATCGCCTGTTCGAACGAACTGTGGCCCCACCCGACGTGTTCGGCGTACTCTTCATTGGTGTACTGCGCGTCGTGGATCAGCAGGTCGACGCCGCGTGCCAGCTCCAGGCCCGACATCCACTCGCGCGGTCCGGGGAAGACGTCCCAGCCGAGCGCAGGTTCGTGATCGGGGATGTATGCCATCGAGACGCCATTTTCGGCGACGCGGTAGCCAACCGTATGGCCCGGATGACAGACAAGCCGCGCTTCGATGCACAGCGAGCCGATCTTGAACTCACCCAGCGGCACGTCGTGCAGGGTGAGCTTGCACGGCAGATCGCGTAGCCGCACCGGGAAGAGCGGGGGCGAAAGATAGCGTGCGAGACGTTCCTTGATCGACAGGGTCGGAGACTGCGGACCCCAGATGTGCACTTCGCGGCCCTCCTGGTAGAGCGGCCCGAAAAAGCCCAGACCCTGGATGTGATCCATGTGTAGGTGCGTGAGCAGCACGTCGACGCGACTGCTGTCGTCGAGGAGTGCGTCGCCCATGCGGCGAATGCCGGTGCCTGCGTCGAGCGCGAGGACGGTGCCGCGGCTGTCGCGCACTTCGACACACGACGTGTTGCCGCCATAGCGGACCGTCTCCGGTCCGGGGCTGGCGAGCGAGCCGCGCGTACCCCAGAGCGCTACTTCCACGACGGATCGACCTCCCAGAACAATGCGACCGCGCCCAGGTGACGCTCCCGCTGTCCTTCAATAGGAAAAGCCGTGATCTCGATCGTGCGCCACACGTTGTCGAGCCCCTTCATTCTGATGCGGTCGTGCGCCGGACGCGCGAACCGCAAGGCCACGGCGAGCGGCAGGTCTTCGGCGTTCAACTCGCTGCCGTCCTCGCGCTTGGTCTCGAAGATCGTCGCCAGTTCGCTGACGGGCATCTCGCCTGCTTCATCGTACCGCCGCCCAAGGAGAGGTTCGGCAGCCTCGTTGTAAAAGAGCAGGTGACCGTCGTGGTCGCAGAGGAAAATCGGCATCGTGAGGTAGCTGGCCCATTGCCGGAGCAGAATCAGCTCGATGTCCTGGGCCACGTCAGAGCCGCCTCCAGATCCGCCGTCTAGCCGGTAGGAGCGCAGTATAGGCCGGTGCGCGGAGAACGGTCTATCGGCGTGTTAAGGCGAGGACGACGCCCGAGCTAGCGCCAGCAATCGTCCGTCGTCAGGTGACGTCGAGGACGAAATTGAAGGCCGCCGACTCGCCGTTGACCTCCATCACCAACGCATCGGCGAAGATGCCGTCTTCGGCGTTGCGCGGCTCGTCCGGGAAGTAGAGCTGGGTCGTCAGGACGGGCTGATTCGCGGCTTGCGCCTTCACGTGAATGTGCCGCGTGCGGCCGGGGTACAGGCCCGGGAGGATTGTTTGAAGCTCAAAGCTGCCATCGGCGCCGGAGAACTGGTGGCCGCGGAGCGTATAACCCTCGTTGTCGTATTCGCCGGCGTCGTTGGCCTGCCAGAAGTCGAGCAGCGCTCCGGCGATCGGCCGGCAGTCTGTCGAGAGGACGAACCCGGACACTGTCAACGCAGCGCCGGCCATGCCCGGCTCGACGAGCGAGGCGCGTTCGGGAGAATCGGGCGTAAAGAACGGACCCTCCGTCTGTTCCGGCGTCACGTCCTCATCGTCGCCGCACGATGGGGTCGGCGCGAGCGCCTGCGTCTCCGACGCGGCGGCGGTTGCGCCTGCAGAAGGGGCGGCGGACGGCGCCGCTGTCGGAGGTGTATCTCCGTCATCGTCATCGTCGGCACAAGCGGCAAGCGCCACGCCTGAAACAATTGTGGTGCCAAGAAAGCGTCGTCGGGTGAGCCTGAATCGCTCGCGAATGGGCATGTTGACCTCCGTCGGCGCCGCCAATCACGTGTTCGTTTCAACACACATTACCGCGGTCCGGTGTCGACCTCATGAACGAACTGTTACGCGCCCCTACGTGTTCTCCCTAATGGCAGGCGCCGCGCCGGTGGGCTACCGTATGCGTTGTCACACCTGCGCATCGAGAACGAGCATGAGCCGACTCTTCGATATTACGATCAACCGGCGCAAGCTTCTCACCTCCGCCGCAGTGGTCGGCGCGGGAGCCCTGGCGCTCGCCAATACGCAGTGCGACCCGGCCCTCGTGCGACGAGTACATCAGATCGAGGGGCGGCGCGATCCGCGGCACGCGGTCTGGGTGTGGCAGTTCTCCGAGGACGGCACCGCCGACGAGATCGCCGCGACGCTGGCCGCCAACAACCTGGCGGCGATCGTAAAGACGCACGACGGCGTGGAGTGGATGGCAAATTTCGACCATGTGCCCGGAGCCATCGACGGGCCGGCACAGGTCGGCACGATTGCAGGGATCTTCGAGAGTTACGGCGTCCCGTTTCACGCGTGGTGCGTCGTCAAGGGCGTCGACCCGGTCCGGGAGGCCGAGATGGCAGCGGCCGTGCTCGCGAACGGCGCGCGCAGCCTCACGCTCGACCTGGAAGATCACCCGGGCTTCTGGGAAGGCACTCGCGTGTCGGCGGCGATCTTCGGCGCCGAATTGCGTGCGCGCAACGCGTTTGCCCGCGTCGACGTCTCGGTCGACCCGAGGCCGTGGCTGAATCTGCGGCTGCCGATCGACGAGTTCGTCCACGTCACGGACGGCATTCGGCCGCAGCTGTATTGGGATTTGTTCCAGGGCGTCGACCAGCGAAACGCATGGGCGTACATGGGGTATCCCGCGGTCGAAGGCGTCACGCCGGAGTTTCTCGTTGACGCATCAATACGGATGTTCGCGGCGCACGACCGTTGGCTGCTGCCGATCGCGCACGCGTCGCCGGGCGACGGCGCGTCGTTCGCCCGGTTCGCACATCGGGCGTGGCAACACCAGATGCCGGAGCTTTCGGTGTGGCGCTATGCGATCGCGGACACGGCACTGCTGGATTACCTGAGGCGGAATCCGCCGGGAGCAGAGCCTTCGGGCGTTTAGAGGTCTCGTCCGGTCGCAGGTGCCGCACCCGGCGGACGAGCACCGATCGCCGTCCCTTCGTCCCAGAACGTCGTGAATCTCCTCGCGGTTGTTTGCTGTTCGCCTTCGACCCTCTATCATCGGCGCATGCGACTGCAAGACAAAGTAGCGATCGTGGTCGGAGGCGGGCAGACGCCCGGTGACACGATCGGCAATGGCCGCGCGACGGCGATCGCCTTCGCTCGCGAGGGAGCGCGCGTGCTCGTGGCCGACCGCGAGACAGCTTCGGCGCAAGATACGGTGCGCATGATCCAGGACGATGGCGGGACGGCGGCGCCGTTCGAGATGGACGTCACGCGAGAAAACGACGTCGCCGCCATGATCGCCCGCTGTCAAGAGATCTATGGCCGCATCGACGTGCTGCACAATAACGTCGGCATCGGCACGCGGGACGCGTCTGCGCAGCGGGTGGAGATGGCGGACTTCGAACGCATCTTTAGCGTCAACCTCGAGGGCCCGCTGCTCGCCTGCAAACACGCCGTACCGGTGATGCGCGAGCAGGGCGCCGGCTCGATCATCAATATCTCGTCGGTGGCGTCGATTGCGGGCATGACGAACATGGTGGCGTACAAGACATCGAAGGCGGCGCTCAACGCGCTTACGCAGTCGCTGGCGTTGGCGAACGCGCGCTACCACGTCCGTGTCAACGCCATTCTTCCGGGGCTGATCAACACGCCGATGGCGATCGAAGGCCTCAGCGCTGCGCGTGGCATGGCGAAGGAGGAGTTGATCGCGCAGCGCGACCGCATGGTGCCCATGGGCCACATGGGTTCGGCGTGGGACATCGCGAGTGCGGCGGTCTTCCTTGCCTCGGACGAGTCGAGCTTCGTGACGGGTGTGCTGCTGCCGGTGGATGGCGGTCAGACGCTGCGGGTCGGTTGACGCAGCGCAGAAGCGCGGCTTGACGCATGCCCGCGCAACGCCCACGATGCCGAGCCGGGAGTGACACGTGAGCGCCTCCGACGACATCGTCCTCCGCACGAGCGGACTGACCAAGCGATACGGCAAGCGCCTCGCCGTGGATGCGCTCGACATCGATGTTCGGCGCGGCCGCGCTTATGGGTTCCTCGGCCCCAACGGCTCCGGCAAGACGACTACCATCGGCATGATCCTCGGGCTCGTGAGGGTCGACGGCGGCAGCATTCACCTGTTCGGCTCCGACGCGGCGGCGCACCGTGAGAGCGCCCTTCGCCGCATCGGTGCGACCGTCGAAGGCCAGTCCTACTTTCCGCACCTGTCCGCGCGCGACAACCTGCGGCTGTGGGCGAAGATCTCCGACGTCCCGGACAAGCGCATCGACGAAGTGATCGAGACCGTCGGGCTGACGTCGCGCGCGCAGGACAAGGCGCGGACGTACTCCCTGGGCATGAAGCAACGGCTTGCAGTGGGCGCGGCGATCCTGCACGACCCCGACCTAGTCATCCTCGACGAGCCGACGAACGGACTCGACCCTGCCGGCATCCGCGAGTTTCGGCAAATGGTGCATAACCTGCGTGCCGAAGGGAAGACCGTCTTCGTGTCCAGCCACATCCTGAGCGAAGTCGAGCAGATGTGCGACGACGTGGGCATTATCAAACTCGGGAGACTGGTTATCCAGAAGCCTGTCGCAGAACTTCGGTCAGCGGCATCGAGCATCGAGTTGCGCACGACTGACGATGTACGCGCTCTCGCCTTGCTTAGCGGCCTACCATGGATAGCAGCAATCGCCAGAGAAGACGGCCAGCTGGTGGCCAGCGCGCCGCCCGAGCGTTCGGTGGAAATCAGCCGGACCCTCGCCGCGTCCGACATCTTTCTGCACGAGCTACGCCCGCGAGACAGCTCGCTCGAAGACTTCTTCCTCGAAGTGACGGAGGACGCCGAACATGCGTGACCTCGTTGCCGAACTGATGAAGGTCCGCACGCGATGGTTGCCGTACGTCGTCTTGATCACGCTCATCGCAGGCGCGGCGGCTCAGGTACTCCTGTTTGGCGTCGTCGCCTACCACGCCGAACAGGGCGAAGCCGACTACGGCGACGCGCCGCCGGGATTGCGCAGCTTCGCGATGCCCTGGGCGCTCCACACGATGCTCGACTCCGGCCAGTTCTGGGGCGCGATCTTCATCGCGTTCGTCGTGGCATCGGTCGTCGCGACCGATTACGGATGGGGCACCGTGCGGCTTGCGATCGCTCGCGGCCAATCGCGCTCGCGCTACCTCGCCACGAAGCTGTTAGGGACGACGCTGACCTCGGCAGCGTTGCTGCTCTTGACGCTCGCCATCGCTGTTTCAATGGCGCTGACCGCGTCTCACTTTGAGGGCGTGCCGATCACCCTCGCCGTGCGCGGTGGCCCTTCGGCCGCCGAGGTGCCCGTCATGGTGCTGCGCGCGGGGATGGGCATCCTCCCGTACGGGATGCTCGCGTTCTGCCTCGCCGTCATCGGCCGCTCGACGACCCTCGGAGCGACCGGGCTACTGGTGTATAAGCTCGGAGAGTCCATCCTCTTGCCACTGTTTGAGAACCTGGGCGGTCGGTGGGCAGACCTGCAGGTCCTGTTCATCGGCCACTACGCTGATGCACTCATCGCCGCGAACCGAGTCGACAACCGCGAGTACGCATCGCTGGCGTTCCGCTCCAATCCGGTGGCGGCGGACCTGCCGGACCCGTGGATCGCGGCGGCCATGATCGGCGTCTGGACGGCCGGGCTCGCGGCAATCGCTTTCGGCGTCTTCGCCGGACGCGATCTCAACGCGCGAGTGGATTAGCTCTGCCGTCGCCCTAACGACGGCGCTTCCTCTCGAAATTCAAGGGTGCCGTCGTAGGGGTGTCCCCCAATCCCAGTCGTCAACCTTCGTCCCATCTGCGCCGATAACAGCGGTATGATGGGGCACTTCACCGACCGCTGGTATCTGACGTTCACAGGGTTGCTCGGCGCGATCATCGCGGTCGGGGCGGCTGGACTGGTCGCCGGTGGGTCTTCCTCCGGTGCGGAATCCCCTCAGGCGCAACGTCCCACGCATACCGCAGTCGTTCGGATGACGGCCACACCAGCCGCAGATCTCGCGACGCTCGACTTCGCGCGCGCGCTCGATCTGCTCGCTCTCCGCGACGCACTGACTGCGCACTACGCGGAGCATGGCTCGTTCCCACGCACGTCCGGCGGCGTTGAGACACTCTGTGATGACCCGGACGACGCGGGATGCGCGCTCGCCGAGGTGAACGATGCGTTGAAGTTCAACGACGGCGCGGAGCCGTACTGGTACGTGTCTGACGGGCAGACCTACACGTTGATCGCGCGCGCATCGCTGGAGCAGCCCAGCGGACAATCATGTCCCGCAAGGTTGCCCGGACCGCTTGCCGATGGTCCGGTCATGTGCATGTTCGGCAGAGGAGACTGACGATGCAACCACCGGAGAAGCTTGTCGTTGTCGCGCTCGCGCCCGTCGTCGTGCTCGGCATCATCGCGGTGGCAATCGCGTCCGCGCTCGGCTCAGGGATACTTGCCTTTGCGCTCGGTTCGTGTGCCATCGTTTGCGCCGCGGGAGCGGCATGGCGCGCAACCGTCATGGAGCGTACCCGCATGGAGGCGCGGACCGAACGAACGCCAGCGCAGGTCGCGTCGGTGCGCGTCGACCGCCGCCGCCCGACGTTTGACCGCGAGACGGGACTTCTCGCCGAGTGGTACTTTCGTCTGCGCTTCGAAGAAGAGATCGCACGTGCCAAGCGATACGGCCACGCGCTCGCGGGCCTGACGATCAAGGTATCGGCGCCCACCGCCGACGCGATCGAGACCGCCCGTTTGGCCGCGCGCGCCTACCTGCGCCAGGTGGACTTCGCCGGCGACCTCGGCGGCGTGATCGGCATTTGCCTGCCGGACACGTCGCGAGAAGCGTCGCAGGTCGTCGTCGATCGGCTGCAAGAGCTCGTGCCGGGCATCGAAGTTACGACGCGCGAATACCCGGGCGATGGTGAAACACTGAGCGCGCTGCTGAACGAGCAGTCGTGGCACACGACGCCCGAATCCGCCCGGCTCGACGAGCAATCGGCAGCGTAAGACGTAGCTCCTGCCGCCACCCCAGCGTCATTCCCCAACGACGCTTCGCATGACGGTGCGACCGCGTTCCGACGACTCGCCGGTGGCGGGCTCGACGGTCACCGCAAAGCCTTCGAAAGCACCCCACTGATCGTTTCCGCCGCGGCCCCACTCGTTCATCAGCAGGCGGCCCTGACCATCGTTGCCAACACCGAAGCGGCCGGCATCGAGCCAGTGGTTCTCGTAGACGATCCACATCGCATACACCGACCCTTCTGTCAGTGCCGGCAAGCCATTGACGATGAGGGCGCCGCTCGCCTGCGCGCGACTCCATACGCAGCGCCCGCTCGCGGTCGGCGCCATCGACGTGCCAAGCAGCTCCGTGCGTTGTACGTCCGGCTCCATCACGATCTCGAGGACCGCGTTCTGGGTATCGACGGTCTCCGATAGCTCGGCCTGCGTCGCCACGGTGGCGCCAACCTGCTGCGACTGCGACGTCGCATCCGCGCTGAGCGCCGCGTTACGATCTTCGAGGTCATTGATCCGCACCTGGGTCAGCGCCGCCCACGACGTCGCGCCGATGCCGATGACGACGAGGGCTGCGACAGCGGCCGGCCATAGCTTCGAACGGCCGCGCTTTCCGATATCGGTGAGCACGGCTGCCGACGCCACGACGCGTGACTTCAACGTGGCGCTCGGACTCCGGAGCGGCACGGCGAAACCGAGCGATGAGGCGGTGGCCATCGCCTCATCGGCGAGCAGGCGACAAGCTTCGCACCCGGCGATGTGCGCTTCCACCGCGCGCGCTTCCTCGGGCGGCAGGGCGCCGAGCGCCCAGGCGTCCATGTTTTCTCGCGCGGAGTCGCAGTCCATCCGTATCACTTGTCGCGGACCCTCCGTTGCTCCAGCGCCGTGCGCATCTTCTGCATGCCCAGCCGCATCCTCGTTTTCACGGTGCCCAGGGGGTGTCCGAGCATGTTGGCGATCTCTTGCTGTGTCATGCCACCAAAATACGCGAGTTGGATGGCCAGTTTTTGCTCCGGTGGCAGTACTTCAAGCGCCTTGCGGACCGCGGCGCGCTCTTCGGACAGCAGCGTTGCGAGTGCGGGGTCGTCACGCGCGTCTTCACTGGGCAGTACGTCCTCTTCCTCATCGGTCGCGGGCAGCGCTTCGTGCCGCAAGCGCCGCGACTGGCTGCGCCGCTGGTCGATCGAACGGTTGCGTGCGACGCTCAGCAGCCATGTCACGAACTTCCCTCGGCTCAGGTCGAACTGGTCCGGCCTCCGCCACACGCGCAGGAATACGTCCTGCGTCACATCTTCGGCGACGTAGATGTCGCCTACGATCCGCAGCGACACTGAGTACACCAGGTCGCCATAGCGGTCGTAGAGCGCCTCGAACGCGATGAGGTCACGGCCGGCGAGCCGGTCCATGAGCTCCTCATCGCGAAGGGCGGCGTAGTCCACGCGCTCCCACCTTCCCGTCCGCCGGAAAGGCCGAGGACTCCACTCGACTTACGCTCCGATCGGACGCGGGGATTGAATCAGCGAGGATCGTAGCAGTTTCGGAGACCGTTATGGCCGCCGCCGTCACCAGGATCGAGGGAGTTGACTAACCGCCGGGCTGGGCGCCCGGCGCAACGTCCAGAATCAGGATGCGAATGGCGACGAGGACGTCTCCCTCGACTTCGCCACGAGCGACGATGCGGTCGGAAGGCCTGATCTCGGACAGCAAGACTTCGCCGCTGCCGACTTTGCGGATCGCCGTATCATCCGTCACTTCGATCCGAGTGACGTTGGGGCCGGAGAGCTGATTTATCTCGATCGTCCGCGTGTCGGTGATGACGGCGCCGACGATGGCGATCACTTCGGCCTCGCCGTCCTCCGGAGCCGGTGGCGTACTGCCAGCAGCCGGTGCCGTGGCGGAACCGGACGTTGACGTCGACGCTTGCGTCGTCTCCACCGGTTGGGCGCCATCATCGTTGTCGTCGCCGCCGCAGGCGGCAGCGACGGCGGCAAGCGCCAGCACGGCGACGAAGACCAGACGGGCGAGTTTCATGATCCAGCTACCTCCGGGCGCACGAGCATGACCGGGACGGGCGCCTGCAACATCCGATCAGCGACGCTGCCGAGCGCCAGTCGCGCCAACCCGGCGCGCGCATGGGTCGTCATGACGACAAAGTCAGCAGCTTCCTTGTCAATGAACTCCTGAAGGCCTTCGGCGACTGCCCCGCGAATGACGAAGGCGCGCGCCTCGACATCCTTGATCTCGGACTCTTTGCGTTGGAGGTATTTCTTCGCGCCGGCCTCCAGTTCCTCATCGACCTGCGGCAGGTAGGCATCGGGCAGGGTGTACGGATAGGCCTGCACTGCCCAACGCACCACGCGTACCAGGCTGACGCGAGCGCCGAACGCCTTCGCGAGCCCCACCCCAACGGGTATCGCCATCTCGGACATGTCGGAGCCGTCGAGCGGAACGAGAATGTGCTTCACCGCGATGTCGGCCTTCGGCTTCTCCAGTGCCTGCGGTCCCACCGCGACGACCGGCACATCGGCGCTGCGGAGCAGATGTCCGGCCGTGCTTCCGTACAACCAGCGCCCGATGCCGGAGCGGCCATGCGTGGCGATAACGAGCTGGCGTGCACCTGTCTCGTTGGCGGCTTTCAGGATCTCCACGCCCCCGTCCCCGGCGCGGATCACGGTCTCGACATCAACCCCATCACCGATGCGCTGCTTGACGGCCTCGAGGTAGTCCGTGAAGTGCGTGGTGGCCTTTTGCTCCACCTCCATGGCCATCGAGGGGAAGTTCGCGCCGAGTTCGCTCTCGGTGCCTTCCCACGCGGTGAAGAGCACGACGCGTTCTTTCAGCGCCCGCGCCAGCGCAACCGCGTACGGAACAGCGCCCTCCGCGAGGTCGGAGCCATCGAGTGGCACAAGAATTGGTCCGCTATTACGCATGACGCATCCTCCGTCCAAAGTCTATACGCGTGAACTCAATAGGCCCGCAGAACTACGGCTTCCCCGGTGGTGCCGATCGGCCCGTTCCCGGGCGAAAGTTCTCGACAAGCGACCATCCGGCCGGAACGACGAGCGACGCTGCAACCAGCTTGGCAAGATCGCCCGCAATGAACGGCCACAGGCCATAGTTGAGCGCGGTATCCCACGATATCGGCACACCCACGATGTGAAACTGCTGATGCAGCCAAATGACGCCCGGAATATAGAGAATCGCGTTCCCGAGCAGCATGGGCAGCACGATCCAGCGAGAGCGATCCCAGCCGCGCTCGGCGAACCAGCCGACGACGTACGCCATGAGGATGAAGCCCAGGATGTAGCCGCCGGAGGGAGTCGCGATGGCGGCGATGCCACCCTTAGCCTGAGCGAAGAACGGCGCGCCCATAGCGCCCTCTGCGACGTAGGCGATCAGCGTCGCGGCGCCCAGCCGGCTGCCGAACAGCGCGCCGATCAGCAGCACGGCAAATGTTTGGCCGGTGACGGGCACCGTGCTGAACGAGAACTGGTAGCTGAATTGAGCGCTTGCAGCCATGAACAGGCTGCCCGCAATGATCAGTACGATGTTGTTGAGCCACGTCTCCGGGACGAGGCGCGCGGACAGTGTATTCGTCCGCATCGTTTGGACGTTGAGCATCGGCCCTCCTGATGATCCGGGACTGGAGTATCCCGCGCGCAATGATTGATGGGGCGCGCTGCGAGGGTCAAGCGCAGGCCTCAGGCGAAGCCGACGGGCTGTCGCGCGGAGGGGCTGCCGAGGCGATGGAAGCCGCAAGGTCGTCTTCCAGTTTCGGTTGTCGGTGACGCACAGGTCGCTGCGCGCGGACTCGGAAGCGCGGAAGCCAGCGTCGCGCTGGTGGCGGGGATGACGCTGGCTTCCGTCAGGTTGGAGGGGATAGGTTGGCGGCTCTCCCCACGATCACCATCGGACGGTTCAGCGGCATCCGAAGGGCGCTATCGGAGAAAATGACCGCGGTCGCTCCGGCAAGAACGCGACGCTCCGGTAGGTGTGACCTGATCGCCGTGCTGCTACAATGGCGGCCGTTGGCAGGTAACGAGGTCCCCGGCGTCCGCGCATGAGATTCCTTCCCGGCCCCGACACGCGTGCGGCCGTCGTCAAGCATCCTGTTGTGCTCGCCGGAGTGGCCGTCGTGGCGCTGCTCGGGCTGACCGCGGGTGTGCTCGTCATCATCGACAGCGCGCGCGACGGTACCGCGAGCGGGCAGCAGGTGATCGTCGAAACGAAGACGGAAACGCCCGGCCCCCGCTCGAAAACGGCCATTGCTCTGGGCGTTTCAGGACGCACGAAGAGCGTGACGGCGGTCCGGTTCGCGCCGGGCAGAAGTACCCAGGTGCTTGGCACCCTGCCCTCCGGTCGCGACGTGCAGATCGATGGCCGGACGAGCGACGACGGTTGGTACCGCATCATTTTCCCGCCGAATTCGGAGTTACATGGCTGGGTGGAGACCGACGCCCTTGAGGTGACGGGCGATCCCCTGACGCTTGTCGTCGCCACGGCGGAACCACCGATCCAGGTCGAATTGCCGACGGAGCCGGCGAGCCGTTTCACGCCGCAGGTCGAAGAGACGCCGGTCGAAACGCCGACGCCTGAACTCACACCGCTGCCCGGCCTGCCCGATCTCGTCGTGGGGACGACGCCGATCATCACCAGCGGAAAGCTATTTGTCACCGTTGTCAACCAGGGCGAAGGACCGATGACCGGCGATCTCGTCGTGGCTGTCTTCAATGCCGATGGCACGGCCCTGCTTGGCGGCGCCACGCTTCCCGCATTTACCCTCGATGCCGGCCTGAGCGTCGATGTCGGCACCGGCTTCGATGTCTTGAGCGATATGACGTTGCTGCTCGTCGTTGATCCGAACGGTGAGATCGAAGAGGCAGACAACACGAACAACCAGATCGTCGTGTCGATCGTCACCGGTAACCCGCCGCCCCCACCGGAAGTGCCGCCCGTCGATGTATCTCCCCAATCTGCGGAGACCCCGGCCTCGACCGTTCTAGACAGAGGCGCGAGATAAGATCGCCCTTTGCGTCCGGCAACAAAAGGTGGCGCTTGCTCCCTGACGAGGTGCATAGGTGACGCCGAGCCTTGCGGGGCGATCTCGCGCCTGCGCTACAATGAGCCAACTTTCCAATACCATTCCGCAACGAAACTCGCCGCATGGGTGAGAGTCGCCGGCCAGAGGATGACGGTTTCACAACTGCGTTCCGCCCTGCAAGGAAGCCGGAGCCGGCTCTTTGAACTCATCCGCGGGCTGAGCGAAGAACAGTTTCGCTTCGCGCCGGCGAGCGAGCAATGGACAATCGCCGTACACCTGGCCCACTTGTTGCGGGTCGAGCGACTGTTCGCCGAGCGTGCAGCACGCGCGTTGACCGAGGCCGATCCGCACATGTCAAGCACGGGCGTCCACAACGACGACGATCCGGCGCTGGCGCAACACCTGGCCGTGCCCCAGATCATCCATGGCATGCAGGCCGCGCGGCGCGACCTGGAACAGATACTTGACACTTGCGACGGCGCCGGACTCGAACACGCGATCGTACACGAGCGGATCGGACACATGACTGTGCGGCAGATCATGACCAAGATGGCCGAGCACGAACAGGAACACGCGGAGAACATCGCGCAACTCGCCCGACAAGCACGGGGCGCGAGTCGTGTAATCATCCCTCTGAAGCCGCGTTCATAAAGCAGCGGAGACGGAATGAGCGTCGTCGAGGACATCAAACAGCGGATTGACATCGTCGACCTCGTCTCGCAGTACGTTGCGCTGAAGCGTGCCGGGCGTGGCTATACGGCGCCTTGCCCGTTCCATACGGAACGCACGCCGTCGTTCCACGTCGACCCGCAGCGCCAGAGCTGGCACTGCTTCGGCGCCTGCGGCACGGGAGGCGACATCTTCGCGTTCATCATGAAGAAGGACAGCGTCGACTTCCCGGAAGCGAAGCGGCTGCTCGCCGAACGTGCCGGCGTCGCGCTCGAGACGCGTCGCGACCCGCAGGAAGACGCCCGCCGCGGCCGTCTCTTCGAGCTGAATGAAGCCGCCTCCGCCTTCTTCCACGCGATGCTCCTGACTGACGATGCCCAGGGCGCGAACACCGCGCAGGCGTATCTTGGCGAACGGACGATGACGCAGGCCTCTGTGGACCGCTTCCAGATCGGGTATGCGCCGAGTAGCTGGGATGCGCTGAAGCTGCACCTGCAGGGTCGCGGCTTCACGCCGCAGGAAGCCCTGACGGCCGGGCTCACGATCGAGGGAGAACGCGGCCCATATGACCGCTTCCGTCACAGGCTTATGTTCCCCATTCGCGACGACCGCGGGCGCGTGGCGGGATTTGGGGGGCGCGTGCTGCCGGGCGACGCGCCGGGCGCCCGTGAAGGAGAACATCAGCCGAAGTACGTCAACACGTCACAATCGCCGATCTTTGACAAGGGATCGATCCTCTACGCGCTCGACCTGGCGAAGGACCCTATTCGCAGCGAGGGCCGCGCGGTCATCGTCGAAGGGTACATGGACGTGATCGCGGCTCACGAGCACGGCTTCACGAACGTCGTGGCTTCAATGGGCACTGCGCTCACCGAACGGCAGGTCGGCCTGTTGAAACGACACACGCGCAACCTGATCCTCGCGCTCGATGCGGACGACGCTGGCAGCGAGGCGACACTGCGCGGCGTACAGGTCGTCGCCGAGTCGGTCGATCGCGACAGCGAACCGCAGGTGAACTGGCGGGGAGTGATTCGTCAACAGGAGATCCTCGCCGCTGACATCCGTGTGCTGACCATGCCCGAAGGTCGCGACCCCGACGATGTGATCCGAAACGAGCCGGCGCGTTGGGCACAACTCGTCGACACGGCAATGCCGGTGCTGGACTATCTGTTCGATGCAGCGGCGCGCAAGCATGACCTGACATCGCCGCGTGAACGGTCGGCGGCGGTAAGCGATCTGGCGCCGATGATCGCCTCGATCAGCGACCGGGTCGTGCAGTCGCATTACCTCCAGCGGTTGTCCCGCATGGTCCAGGTAGACGAGCAGACGCTGCGGCTGGAATTACGGCGCCCGATTCGGAAAACGTCAATCAGTGAATCTCCGAGCGCACCTGCAGCGCGCGCTGATGCGGGGCGCGACCGCAAGGAGGAGTTTTGTCTGGCTTTGCTTTTCAAGTATCCTGAGCTACGCGCCGAGGGGTTAGGGTTTGATCCTGACCTCTTCGCTTATAGCGAGAACCGTGCGCTGTTCGAGACGTGGGTCGGTTGGGCTAACAGTGGGGAGCCGTTGGAAGGATCGCTCAGTCCGGACTTGCGTCCACAGTATGAGCGCGTGCTTTCAGTCGCAGTTCCAGCTTACGACGACGACTCACTGATCAAAGCGTTGCACGACAACGTGCACCGCATCGAAGAGCAGCGTCTACGGTTCGCGAAGCGGGCGAGCGCCGCCGTACTCGCGGAAATTGCCGCCGCCGACGGCGCGACAATCGCCGAACGCGCGTTGTCCGTGTGGCAGACGGGTAACATGGAGCAAGAGACCGCCGTTGACGAGGCTGATCCGGCCGTCGCCTTCGTCGAAGACATGGAAGCTGGACGAAAAGTCCACGAACGTGTTTTGGGACAGCATCGCAGTACCGAGCACCCCGCCCGGTGAGGTGGTGAATGAGCAGTAAGTACCGAGATCAGACGGCCGCGACGCTCAACGGTGATGCGCCTGAGCATGGCGACGCCGTCGTCGACGGTGAAATAGCCGATGTCTTCACACGCATCGGCGATGCGGTCGTCGTGCTGAGTCCCAGCCGCGACGGGGCCATGGCCGGCGAAACATGGACCGAGGGTCCGGACCGCGCCGAAGTCGAAGAAGAAGAAGTCGAAAAGGAAGCGGTCCCCCTTGAAGAACAGGAAGGCATCGACGACCCGGTACGCATGTACCTCCGAGAGATCGGCAAGGTCTACCTGCTTTCCGGCGCTGATGAGAAGCGCCTCGCGCGCCACATGGAAGAGGCGAAGCACGTCGAGGCGATCGAGCGCCACTTCCAGGAGGAGAAGCACCGCCTTCCCGCCGGCCAAGAAATCCTGTTTACGCTCCTCGACCAGTACCACCAATGCTTGAAGCCTCTGAAGTTCGTCTGCAAAGACCTTGGCGTGAAGAACGGAGTCGTCTCGGACCTCATCCAGAACGAGATGTGGCGATCGACCGTCGATGCGGAGATGGACTTCGAGCTGGCGAAGCGCCTGAGCGAGTACCTGCGCACCGAGCAACTCGAAGCAGAGCAGATGATCGTCAGGATGTCGATCATCACGCGCATCCTGAAGCCCGAGCACGTGCATACCACCGCCACGCACTACGGCGGCGAAAGGGAGATGCTGCCCGCGCCCTGGGAACGCATCAACAGGCGGATCCGCGAAGAGGAGATGCTGCGCGGATTCTTCTTCGATCTGAAGCGCGAGGGATACAAGGCGGAGAAGCAGCTGACGGAAGCCAACCTGCGGCTCGTCGTCAGCGTCGCCAAGAAGTACATCGGCAGGGGGATGTCGCTCCTGGATCTGATCCAGGAGGGAAACATCGGTTTGATCCGCGCGGTCGAGAAGTTCGACTATCGCAAGGGCTTCAAGTTCAGTACCTATGCGACGTGGTGGATCCGGCAGGCGATCACGCGCGCTATCGCGGATCAGGCACGCACGATCCGTATTCCCGTACACATGGTCGAGACGATCAACAAGCTCGTGCGCGTATCGAGGCGGCTTGTCCAGGAGTACGGTCGCGAACCCACGAGCGAGGAAATCGCACGCGGCATGACCGACCCCAAGCAGGGTCCGCCGTTTACGCCGGAAAAAGTGCGCGAAATCATCAAGGTGTCGCAGGAGCCCGTTTCACTCGAGACGCCGATCGGCGAGGAAGACGACAGTCACCTCGGCGACTTCCTGCCGGACGAGTCAGCGCTCGCCCCGGCCGAAGCTGCGTCGCATCAATTGCTCAAAGAGCAGGTGATGGACGTACTCAACAGCCTGACGACCCGCGAGCGCAAAGTGCTCGAACTGCGCTTCGGGCTTGAAGACGGGCGATCGCGCACGCTGGAGGAAGTAGGGCGCGAGTTCCAGGTGACGCGCGAGCGCATCCGCCAGATCGAGGCGAAGGCGCTGCGGAAGTTGCGGCATCCCTCGCGCAGCAAGAAGCTCAAAGACTACCTCGAGTAACGATCATGCCCCTCTACGAGTACTTCTGCCGTAAGTGCACGACCAAGTTCGAACTGCTGCGCCCGATGAGCCGCTCCGACGAAGCGGCGACGTGCCCGCAGGGGCACCGCGACGGCATGCGCATGCTCTCCGTGTTTGCCGCCGTCTCAAAGGACGCGCAGGGAACGCCGGAGCCGATGATCGGCGGCGGTTGCGCCTGCGGCGGCGGGGCGTGCGGCTGCGCGCACTAGGCGCGAACCCCACGGGGTGATGAATCGCGGCCGTCGCCGCCCTCCTGCTCCAGGTCCTGAGCAGAACCGCTAAGAGATCAATCGAATCTGAACACGCACTTCACCGCGTGGCTGCGGCCGTGATCGTGCATCGCCGTGAATGCATCGGCGTACTCCTCCAGGCCGTAGCGATGTGTGATGAGCGGTGACAGATCGACGCCGCGCTGGACGAGCTCGAAGTAGATAGGGCTTCGCTTGCGCAAGACTTAGAGAACTCAATACTGAGAACTGGCAACTTCGCTAGCCGCACTTGTTGTAGCCGCATGAGCGGCAGACCAGGCATCCTTCCGCGAAGACGAGGATCGAGCCGCAGTCGGGGCAGGCGAGGCCGGTGCTCGTCTCGGAGATGCTGGACGTCGGAGGTTGGAGGCCGGAGGCTATGCGGGTCGCGTCGTCTTCCGCACTACGCTCATCTGAACGCGATCGTGGCTTTCGCGCACGGGCTGTCTTTGTGCCGCGCTTTGCGTCCGCCGCTGGCGCCGATGTCGCAGGCTTGAGGAAGCGCAGTTCAAGCCAGCGGAAAATGTAGTCGACAAGAGACGACGAGACCGGTATCCGCGCATTGCCGGTCAGGCCCGCAGGCTCGAAGTGCACGCCACGGAACTTGTCGACGAGATTTTGCAGCGGCACGCCGTATTGCAGCGCGACCGAGGTCAGCATCGCCACCGCGTCCATCAGGCCGCGAATGGTCGAACCTTCCTTCGAAATATTGACGAAGATCTCGCCGGGCAACCCTTCGTCATACAGGCCAACGGTGAGGTACCCCTCCTGCTCGCCGACGCGGAACTTGTGCGTGACGGACTGCCGCTCATCTGGCAGGTGACGTCGGTAAGGCGCGCCGGAGGGCCGCGGCGCCAACGATGACGTGGGTTCCGGATGGGCGCCCTGCGGCATCAACTCGCCGAACCGTATCGCCATCTCGGCGGCCACCGCTTCCGCCTGCTCCGGCCCCTTCAACGTAGCGTGCGACAACACCTGCTGGTCCCGCGAGCCATCGCGGTACACCGTGATGCCCTTGCAGCCCTCTCGATACGCGAGCATGTACGCGCGCTCGACATCGTCGGGCGTCGCTTCCGCGCGGAAGTTGATCGTCTTGCTGACGGCGTTGTCCGTATGGCGCTGGAACGTGGCCTGCATGCGCACGTGTGCTTCGGGCGCAATGTCATGCGACGTCACGAACACGCGCTTCGCCCAGTCCGGCACCTCCTCCCGGTCAGCCAGTGCGCCGCCGTGCGCCAGGTACTCGATCAACCCGTCGCTGTAAAAACCATCGCGTTCGGCGACGGTGCGGAAGGTCCCGTTGACCTCGGGCAGTTGCGTGACCTTTGCCGGATCGCTGCGGTCAAGGAAATGCTGGCGCATGAACGCGAGAGCGAAGGCCGGCTCAATGCCGCCTGAACAGTCGGCGATGATGCTGAGCGTGCCCGTTGGCGCGACCGTTGTGCGCGTGGAGTTGCGGTAACGCGGACCGCCGCGCGCATCTCCGGACGCCGGGTCGAAGATCGAGCCATGCCATGCCGGGAAGACGCCGCGTTCGACCGCGAGGTCGGTCGACGCACGGTCGGCGTGTTCCTGCACGAAGGCCATGACGCGCGCACCCAGGTCGATCGCCTCGTCGGAATCGTAGGGAATGCGCAGTTTGAACAAGACATCCGCCCAGCCCATGACGCCCAGCCCGATCTTTCGCGTCTGCCTGGTCATCTCGGCGATCTGGACGATCGGATAGTGGCTCTGGTCGATCACGTCATCCAGGAAACGGACGGCGATGGGGATCGTCGCCGCAAGCGCGTCCCAGTCGAACGCGGCTGAGGATGCCGGGATCCTGCTGCCGTTGCGGCGCGACGGCGCGCGCTTCGGAGAGAGCTTCTCTTCTTGCACGAACAGCGCAAGGTTGATCGACCCGAGGTTGCACGACTCGTATGGCAGTAGCGGCTGCTCTCCGCACGGATTCGTCGCTTCGATGCGACCGAGTTGGGGTGTGGGATTATCGCGATTGATGCGATCGAGAAAGACGACTCCGGGATCGCCGTTGCGCCACGCATTTTCGATTACCTGCCGAAACACCGCTCGCGCCGACTTCGAAGCCACGCGTTCGTGCGTGCGCGGGTTCACGATGTCGTAATCTTCATTGCGTTCGACCGCCTGCATGAAGCCTTCCGTGACAGCGATGCTAACGTTGAAGTTCTGCAACGTCGTCATGTCGGACTTGACGTTGGCGAAGGCTTCAATGTCCGGATGCTCGACATTGAGAATCGCCATGTTGGCGCCCCGGCGCGTGCCGCCCTGCTTGATGGACTCGGTGGCAGCATCGAACACGCGCATGAACGACACGGGGCCGCTCGCGGTGCCGCCGGTCGACGCCACGCGGTCGCCGGAAGGACGCAGACGGCTGAACGCAAAGCCCGTGCCGCCCCCGCTCTGGTGGATGAGCGCCGTCTCCTTGAGCGCTTCGAAGATGCCCTCCATGGAATCGTCGATGGGCAGCACAAAGCAGGCGGCAAGTTGCTGTAGCGGGCGACCGGCGTTGCCGAGTGTCGGAGAATTCGGCAGAAAGCGCAGCGAGGTAATGAGATCGTAGAACTGCGCCTCGTACTCTGCGACGGTGCGATCGGCCGCGGCCGCTTCGACGTACGCCGCCTCGGCGAGCGCGATCGTATGGGCGACGCGCCGGAATAGCTGCTCCGGGGTTTCGACAAGCGCCCCGCGCTCGTCCTTCGCAAGATAACGCCGCTCAAGAACGACACGCGCGTTGTCTGAGAGCGCGACCTTCGCGTGTGCCGCGCGGGTTGGCGACTTGCGCGCCGGCGGCGGGCCACCGGCGACCGCGCCCTTCCGTGCGCGCGCGACGCTCTTGCCCGCGCGCGCCTTGCGCGAACCGGCGGTACTCAGCCAGGCCGGCGGTTTCGGACGGTCTGCCTTCGCCACGCGAAGCATTATACCAGAACGTCTGTGCGAAAGTGAGAGGTTCGTCAGGCACCAGGCGCGGGTAACACCGGACAACGTCCGCCGTTTACGTCGTTAGGGTAAGAGGCACTGCTTGCCAGGCACCGCCACCTCCCCCGGTTCCCCCTGATAGGGGCCGTCAAGACGCTTGATGACGGCTCAAGAACGGAGACGCCGTCGAGGTCCCCACTTCGGCGGCGTCCTCTTGTGCCGTGATGACCGTAAGCACGAGATGCGGCAGAATCGCCACGATTCACGTTTACCTGAGCGAGGGAGAATCCTGCATGATCGCGGTCGTCGCGAAACTCACGGTGCAAGAAGGCAAGGAAGACGAATTCAAGGCTGCCGGCGCGGAGATGGTGGCCGCCGTGAAAACCAACGAGGCCGGGCGCACCCTCCAGTACAGCCTGACACAGTCACAAAAGGCGCCGACGGAGTTCTATTTCATCGAATCGTACGCGGATGATGCGGCGATGGCCGACCACGGCAAGACGCCCCACATGGCCGCGTTCGGTGGCAAGATTGGCGGCATGCTGGCGGGGCGGCCGGAAATCACGCGGTTGGACATCGTCGCGACGGTGGATTAAGTTGGCTGCCCGCCGACAACCTGCATCGGCAGGACGCTCTCACTTCCGGTCGAAGACCGCGGAGTACGCGCTGTACAGGTGCGCCAGACCGTGCAGCACGACCATCCGCATCATGAGGTCGCTAACGGGCACGTCGACGTAACCCCGGAATGATGCTGTCTTCGCCAGCGTGTCATCGGGTGCCGCGCGGACGAACTCGATCACCTTCGTGTAGGCGTCCGCGATCTCGTCGGCGAGTTCAGCGACAGACTTGTCCTTGCGCTGGCCAACCATCGCTGCGTTGAGCGCGTCTATGTCGACGCTGGCGCCGGCGTCTGAGCCTGCGGGCGCATTGGTCATTCCCTGCACCATCGGCGCGACGAGTCCGCCTACCGACGCGACGTGTGCGAGCACTTCGTTGTTCTTCCAGCCGCCCATGTCCTGCGTACGCGCCCAATCCTCGGGAGTGAGAGCCTTCGCAGCGCGCTGGCCTTCCTGGATGAGCAGTTCTACGCCACGGATAATTTCTTCTTTGGTCGCCACCCGATTGCCTCCTCAGACCTGACGGTACCTGCTGCACGCGGATTCTAGGCGAGTGCGCTGGCGCGCGGAAGTGCGAGTGCTCGTTGCTGGCAGATTCTGAGCCTTGATATGCTTTGGGCACGTTGGAACGGAAACATGCACAGTAACGTCCTGGTACTCAATCAAAACTATGAGCCGCTGAACGTCTGCAACGCGACGAGGGCCTTCAACCTCATCGACCGGGGCAAGGCTGAAATCCTCGAGCACGGCAGCGGGTATCTCCGGTCGCCCTCGATGCAATTCCCCCTTCCCTCGGTGATCCGCCTGATCTACCTCATCCGAAGGCCGCGCCCGCAAATGCGGCTCTCGCGTCGCGAGGTGTTCAACCGCGACGGCTACACGTGCCAGTACTGCGGCCGGCGCGGCCAACGCGAACTGACGCTCGACCATGTGATGCCGCGCCACCGCGGCGGCCGGCACACGTGGGACAACCTGGTCACGGCGTGCAAGTCGTGCAATCACCGCAAGGCAGGGAGGACGCCGCCCGAAGCGAAGATGCGTCTCCTGCGCGATCCCTTTCAACCGCGCGTGAACAGCTACTACGTCGTGTACCCGTATCTCACGAACGAGGAGGGATGGCGAAAGTTCATCCCCGGCTGGGAGCCTGCCGCCGACGGCTACGCCTGACGGCAGTTTTCAGTTTCAGGTTTTCAGTTGTAAGTCGGGAGTTGGCCGGCGGCGGGCCTGCCGCGTTCATTGTCCACCTCGCTAGAACACGCTGCCTGTTGCACCCCCATCGACGAGGATCGTCTGACCGCTGATCTGCCGCGCTTGCCTCGATGCGAGAAACACGATCATCGCCGCGACGTCTTCAGCCTCGCCGACGCGGCCAAGGGGGATCTGGCGGGCACGTAACTGTTTCTGTTCATCAAACGTGCGCCCCTCCGCGACCGCCTGCGCTTCGAGTACGGGCCGGATGCGGTCAGTGAGCGTCAGTCCGGGGCCGACGTTGTTCACCGTGATGCCATAGCGTCCCAGTTCCTTCGACAACGTCTTCGCAAGGCCGGTGGTGCCGAGACGGACCGAGTTCGACAGGATCAGGCCATCGATCGGCTCCTTCACGGCGGTCGACGTGACGTTGATCACGCGCGCCTGGTCGGACGCCTTCAGGTACGGAAGCGCTTCCCGCGTGAGACGCACGACGCTCATCAGGTTCTGGTCGACCGCCTTCACCCAGGCCTCGTCGTCGTGGTGCTCGAATGTGCCGGGTGGCGGGCCGCCCGCATTGTTCACGACGATATCGATCGCCCCGAAGGTTTCGACCGTGCGCTGCACGAGCCGCTTGATGTCTTCGTACACGGCCATATCGCACTCGACGCTGAGCACCTCGGCGCCCGTGGCATCTCGAATGGCCTCCGCGGCGTCCGTGAGTGCGGCCTGTCCGCGCGCCGCGATCACGACGCGCGCGCCTTCGGCCGCCAGCATCATGGCAGCGGCACGCCCGATGCCCTTGCTGCCACCCCCGACGATGGCGACGCGTCCGGCCAACCCGAGTTCCATGTTGCCTCCTTCGATCAGGGCGTGATCAACGACTCCAACACGGCCGCTTCCTCCGGTGTCGCCGGGCGCGGGCGATCTTCGTTCGCGTCCTGCACGACCGGCGCGACCTGATACGCCGTCACACCTTCGCCCTCGGTCAGCGTGATGCTCAGGACGAGCGAGACGCGCGGTATGGGAATGTTCGCCAGATCGACCTCGTCGAGGTCAAAGATGAAGTTGCCGAGTCCCCATGCCACGAGCTGATTGCCTCGCCGCTCCACTGGCTGGACGACGTGCGCGTGGTGCCCGACGTACGCGTCGGCGCCGGCCCCGAGGACGGTCGCCGCTATGCGACGCTGTGTGGCGTCGGGGACCGTCGAGTACTCAGTCCCGGCGTGTACGACGACCACGACAAAGTCGGCCTGTTGCCGGGCGGATGTGATGGCTGCGGTGAGCGGCGCATCATCGCAGATGAACAGCCCGGGCGTGATCGCGCTGGCGGCCCAGTCGCGAATCTCAAAACCTCCACCCTCGTCCGGACTGTCGGCGCACGCGACGAACGCAACGCTCAGTCCGTTCGGCGCCTCGAAGATGGCTGGCGTCGCGGCTTCGTCGCTCGTATCACCGGCGCCGATATAACGCACGCCTGCCCCATCGAGCGCGGCGAATGTATCGTCCAGCCCCTGGACGCCGTAATCCATCGCGTGGTTGTTGGCGAGCGAGACGACATCGAAGCCGGCGTCCAGCAGGCCGGATGCGAAGCGCGGTGGCGTGCGGAAGTTGTAGCCCTTCGGCCACGGCTCGCCTCTGTCCGTGAGCGCACCCTCGAGGTTGGCGATCGCGATGTCACCCGTAATCAGGTGGCGGATGAGATCGTACGGGTAGCCCACGCCGTTTGCCTCCATGCGCGGCACGACCTCTCGCGCGAGGCTGACGTCCCCGACGGCGCTGATCGTGATCGATGCGGGTGCGCGTGGCGTGGCGGGCGAAGTCGTCACATCAGGCGCGGGTCTGACACCGGCAGTCGCGGCGGGCGTGGTCGTGGTGGGGGATAGAGCATCGTCATCATTCGACGATTGACACGCGATCGTCGCGAGGATGACAACGAACAGCGACAGCAGGGAGAGCCGTCGTGCACCGATCACAGCGGCGATTCCGAGGCGTTCGCGTGCTCGATGCGAGCGATGGCATCGAAACGTTCCAGTGCCGATTGGACGAACGTGATCGCTGGCGCCGCCATGCCGTTACGAGAACTTGGTGACGCGAACCGAGATCAGGTTCGGGATGTCAGAGAGTTTGTCGACGAGTTCAGTCGGAATCGGATCGTCGATGCCGACGGCCATGAGCGCCTTGCCACGCACCGCGGTACGCCCGACGCGCATGAAGCTGATGTTGATGTCGTGCTCGCCGAGGAAGGTGCCGACGGCGCCGATCATGCCCGGACGGTCCTGGTTCTCGCAGAGCAGCAGCCAACCGTCCCCCGGCGGCACGTCTACCCAGAAGTCGTTGATCGCGACGATGTGCGGTCCATCGTGCGCAATCGTGCCCGTTACGTCGGTATCGCCCGTGCGCGTGTGTATATGTACGCGAATCAGGTTGGCGTAAATCTCCTCCGCCGGGCCCTTACGCTCGACGATGCGCATGCCGCGGTGCTCCGCGATCAGGTTCGCGTTGACGATCGTGACGTTCTCTTCGGTGATCGGGCCAAGCAGGCCGCGGATCACCGCCGCCTTCAACGCCGTGGTGTCGTAGTTCGCGATCTCTCCGAGGTATTCGATCTCGATGTTCTCGAGCTGGCCGGCCGAAAGCTGCGTCGCCAGCGTGGCCACCTTCTCGGCGACCGGGACATAGGGCGCAAGCAGTGTCATCGTTTCGGCGGCGATCATTGGCGCGTTGACCGCATAGAGCGCGGGCTCTCCCCGTAAGATCGCAACGATCTGGTGCGCCACGTCGACGGCGACGCGCTCCTGGGCCTCGGCCGTGGACGCGCCCAGGTGCGGCGTGATGATGATGCGGTCGTGGTGCAATACCTTCGCCGCCATGTCCGGCGGCTCCTCCGGAAAGACATCCAGTGCGGCGCCAGCGATGCGATCCTCATCCAGCGCACGCACCAGTGCCGCGATGTCGATCAAGTCACCGCGTGCAGTATTGATGAGCCGTGCCGAAGGCTTCATCTTCGCGATCTGCGCATCGCCGATGAGATGCTTGGTCTGCGGAGTCAGGATCGTGTGCAGCGTCACGAAGTCGGCCTGCGCCAGTAAGTCGTCGAGCGTTTCGACGAGCTCGACGCCCAGCATCTGCGCGCGCTCCGGGGACACAAACGGATCATGCGCGATCACGTGCATGTCCAGGCCTTTGCCGCGCCGGGCGACCTCGGACCCGACCTGGCCGAGGCCAACCACGCCAAGCGTCTTTCCTCGCAGCTCGACGCCGACGAACTTCGCGCGCTGCCAGGCGCCGCCACGCAGCGAGGCGTCCGCCTCCGGGACGTGGCGCGCCAGCGCGAGCATCAGTGCTACGGTGTGCTCGGCGGCAGAGATCGTGTTGCCGAGCGGCGCATTCACGACGATGACGCCACGCTCCGTCGCGGCAGTGAGGTCGATATTGTCGACGCCGACGCCCGCGCGTCCGACTGCGCGAAGCTGCTTCGCGGCGGCAAACACCTCGGCCGAGACCTTCGTTTCGCTCCGCACGACGAGCGCGTCGTATCGGCCGATAATCGCAACCAGTTCGCCGGTCGACAGCCCCGTGCGAACGTCGACATCAGCGTCTCGCTTGAGGATGTCGATGCCGTCCTGAGCGATCGGGTCTGCAACGAGGATCTTGTGCATCATGCCCCCAATGAGTATCCGGCAGCCGCCGGAACATCAAGAAGGGCAGCCATTGGGCTGCCCTTCGCGATTCGTTGTACGAATGCCGCCCTTGCTATGCAGTAGCTCCCACTCCCGACGGCGAGAATCCGACGCGCGGCAACGCGAGCTTGAGCGCATCGAAACACGCCCGCAGGTCGGCTTCGGACACGAGACCGAGATGCCCGATGCGGAAGATCTTGCCCGTGAGCGGGCCCTGGCCACCGGCGAGCACGGTGTTGTACTCGGTGCGCATCATTTTCGTCAGCGCCGAGCCATCGATGCCGTCGGGCACACGGACAGCCGTGACGGTGTTCGATGCGACGCGCTCATCGGCCAGGAGCTTCAGTCCAAGCGCCTTGACGTTCTCGCGCGTAAACCTGCCGAGCTTTTCGTGGCGCGCGTGAATCGCTGAAAGGCCCTCCGCCTCGAGCTTGCGAAGCGCGACGTCCATCGCGAAGTAGACAGAGATGGCGGGCGTCCAGGGCGTCTGGCTCTTTTCCAGGTATGACTTCGCCTTCTTGTAGTCGAAGTAATAGCGCGGAATGGTCGCCGTCTCGATGGCGTCCCAGGCGCGCCTGCTCACGGAGACCATCGCCATGCCCGGTGGCACCATCCAACCCTTTTGCGAGCCGGTAAACACAACGTCCAGGTCCCACGCGTCGATCGGCAGCGGCACGGAGCCCAGGCTGCTGATCGCGTCGACGAGGATGAGAATCTCCGGCCGCGCCGTGCGAATTACCTTCGCAATCGCCTCAAGGTCGTTGGTGACGCCCGTCGAAGTCTCGTTGTGCGTCACCATGACGGCCTTGTACGACGCGTCCTTCTTGAGCGCGTCTGCGACGGCCTGTGGGTCGGCGGCGGTGCCCTCCTCGAACGAAAGCTTCTCGACATCGACGCCATACGTCCGCGCGATGTCCGCAAACCGATCGCCGAAGACGCCGATCGAAACGACGAGCCCCCTGTCACCCGGCGAGAGCGTGTTCACGACCGCCGCCTCGATTGCGCCGGTGCCGGCGGATGTCAGCGTCAGCACGTCATTCTTCGTCTCGAAGAGATGCTGCAGGCTGGCGGTGATGCGCTCGATGATCTCCGCGAATTCTGGCCCGCGGTGGTTGATCATCTGGCGCGACATCGCCTGCAGGACGTCATCAGGGCACGGCGTCGGACCGGGTATGCGGAGGTTGACGGACACGTGAGGCTCCTTCTCGGAGGGTCGGGCCGGGGACGAGAGGAGATTGTGCCCGCCCTCACATAGCAGGGGCATGATATGGAAGTGCGCCACACGGATCAAGGATGGCGACGCCCCAGCGCACGTCGGCGAGCGGGACCTGCGACCTGCCCGCACGAAGGCATTATTAACGCCCGCCGAAGAGCATCATCAGGCGTGACGCCGGAAAAAATGAATGATGCCGGCTCGTCTGAAGCCGGCATCAGTCTGATCCGTCGAGATGCTACGCGCAGGGCCCCGTGTTACCGGCGCCGCTGATGCACTCGGTCGCGTTGTCGAACGCGCCGACGATCGCTTCGCGGAACGCGACACCCGCCGCCACGACCACCGCAACGGCGATGACCGCCATGATCAGACCGTACTCAGCGAGCGTCTGACCGTCTTCATCTTCGAACCGTGTCTTGAGGCCCTGCAAGGCCACAAGCACTCGAAGCGCTACGTCGTTCACCATGTGCTTCCCCCTGCTTACTCGATGGGTAGCGGAGAGGAGCGGCGAGCTATGACGCCGCTCCTCTCCAAGATGTCCTTACCGGACAATGCGCTTTCGCGCCGGCTTACGTCGGCGAGCAGCCGGCCGTCGTGCCGCTCAGACAGTCCGTCGCGTCCGTGAACGCACCGACGATCGCTTCGCGGAACGCGACACCCGCCGCCACGACCACCGCAACCGCGATGACCGCCATGATCAGACCATACTCTGCGAGCGTCTGACCGTGCTCATCTTCCATCTTTGCCTTGAGCCCCTGCAGGGCAACAAGGACCCGAATTGCCAGCTCGTTCACCATTCCGGTTCCCCCTTGTGACAAAAGACCTGGTCGAGAGCACCCAGGTTCTCATTGTGGCCCCCCGGATTTGGTGGGGCGCCGCCCGGCTCTCGAAAGCGGGCGGGTCCAACCTTCTGTCCCTCACTCGTCTGCCCTCGCCTTACGGCCGGAGGACCTTAGGGTTGGTCATTAGGAGTTTCGACGCGCAGACGCAGACCTTTAGGGGTGACTTAAGGGAAAACACCGGGAAATTTAGGGGTTATTTTGCAATTGGTGCGGGGCGCGCACGTTCCCACCGCCGGTGACCATGTCCCCTATCGGGGCGGTCCGTAGCGCGGCCGATACTCGCATCGGGGAACTGCATGCAACGCCACGTCGAACACCACGGTCCGGCCGCGACCGTAGCGCCGTCGCGGCGCCTGAGAATCGTGACGCCGGCCGCGGCGAGCGATGCGTCGGCGCGCCGATATCGGATCGCGCTCGCTGCGATCCTGGGTCTCGCGTTCGTGATTCGCGCCGCGTTCGTGCTGGGCGCGGACTTCCCCCTGAACGATGGCGGCATGTTTTTCCAAATGACGCGTGACCTTCAGGCCAACGGCTATGCGCTGCCCGAGTTCACGTCGTACAACGGCGGCGAGATCCCGTTCACCTATCCGCCCCTCGGCTTCTACGTCGCCGCCGCCCTCGACGACCTAACGCCCCTGGCGCTCGTCGATGTGTTTCGCGTACTGCCGCTGGTCGCAAGCTGCGCCATTGCGTGCGCCTTCCTGATCCTCGCCCGGACGATGTTGCCGAGCAGGCTCCACGTTATCACGGCGCTCGTCGCGTTCGTCACGCTGCCGGCGGCCTTTCAGTGGATGCTGATGGGCGGCGGCATTACGCGCGCTCCGGGATTCGTATTCGCGCTGCTTGCGATCGCTCTGGTCAACCGTACGTTCGAGCGCCGCAGCCTCACTGACGCGATGCTCGCCGGAGCGCTCGGCGGGCTGGCGATGCTCAGCCACCTCGAGATGGGGCTCGTCGTCGCCTACTCATCCGCGCTGTTCATTCTGGCGAAGGGCCGCACTCCGGAAGGGGTGCGGCTGGCGTTCGTGATGCTGATTGCCGGCGCCGTGATCGTGGCGCCATGGGCGGCGGTGGTGACGGCACGGCACGGGCTCACGCCATATCTCGCGGCGGCGCAGTCCGGCAACTCCAACGTCTTCGCGCCCATCATGTCGCTGCTGCGCTACCAGGCGACGATCGAGCCGTTCTTTCAGCTCACGGGCGCGCTCTCGCTGGTCGGCGCGTGCTGGCTCCTGGCGCGGCGCCAGTTCCTGCTTCCCGCGTGGCTCGTCGCGACGGCCGTGTTCGACAGCCGCGTGTTTCCGACGAGTGCAAGCTTCATCGTCGCGATGATGGCCGCCTACGCCGTCGTCGACGTGCTGCTGCCCTTGCTGCGCGGCATCCGATCCGCTGCTGCCGACGCAAGTAGCGCGGACGTTACGCGAAGCGCGCCGCGGTGGCTGGCGCCTACTGCCGTCTGCCTCGGCGTGGCGTACATGCTGCTGTCCGCCGTCGCGACGTCGCCCCGGCTGCTCACGGGCGTGACGATCGACGAACGAGCAGGCATGGATTGGGTCGAGGAGAACACGCCTGAGGCAAGCACATTTGCCGTCGTCTCAGGCGATCGGTGGCCCATCGATCGGACATCGGAGTGGTTCCCGGCGCTGGCCGGACGCAGGAGTGTCGCGACGGTGCAGGGCGCGGAGTGGCTGCCTAACGGCGCGTTTCGAGCGGCGATATCGGATTACGACGCACTCCAGGTGTGCGCCGATCGTGACGGGGAGTGCCTTCAAGAGTGGGCGGACTCTACCGCCCGTTCGTTCGACTACGTCTACATCCCGAAGCTCCCGACCAGGTATGCCGGCCCCGGCGAGGAACGCTGCTGCCTGACGCTCGAACGCTTCCTCAGGCAGGACGCGGCGTACCGGCTCGCGTTCGACGGCCCGGGGGCCGTGATCTTCGAGCGCAGATAGCGCCGCAGGTCGTCCTCGAGCAGAACCTAGCGCTAGGACGACCAAAGCCACGAAGCGTTGGAGAAGTGGTGGGCGATGCAGGACTCGAACCTGCGGCCTTCTCGGTGTAAGCGAGACGCTCTAGCCAACTGAGCTAATCGCCCTAAGGGAAGACACGCATCGTAGCGAGGCCGCGCCGGCGCCTGCAAGCACGTTGTGAGGCTGTTGGGGGTGCAGGCACCTAGCCCGCGCGATCAACCACGTTCGGAGAGGTACCGATCATTCTGGCAATGGACGCACGCCTTCCACAGATCGGCACGATCGATGTGCCGGGGCGGCTTCGGCGCAACCCCGCTGCTGCGGTGTGGGCGCGCTTTGATTCGTTCCTGGAGAGCGGCAACTTCTCGATGGACCGCAACTTTCTCATCGTACGGCCGGTGATTGCCCTCCTGGTGGCCGCATCGGTATTTCTGCAGGGCACGACGCTCCCCGGGCGTAACGCGGTCCTCGCGGCGTGCGCAACTGCCTGCGTATACAACGGACTCTTCGCATACCTGGTGCTGCGCCGCAGGCTCAAGCTTCTGCGCGGCGTTTCGCTCGTCTTCGACAACCTCATCGTCATCGTGCCGACGATCTTCGTGTACAGGGCGATGGGTAACGCCGGATACGAGTCGGACTTATGGCTGCTCTTCATGACATTGATCGTCACGAACGCCTTGAACTACGGACCCATCGGCACGCTGTTTTTTACGACGCTCTGGACCGGACTGTTCGTGACAATGACGCTGCTATTTTTTGACGCCGATTCGTACTCTCGAGAGCACCTGTCGATGCGGCTTGTGTTCTTCGTCCTCACCGGCTTTTGCTCGCTCTCGCTGGCAGGCGAGATCCGCAAGCGCAGCGTCACGCTGGAACGCAAGTCGCGCCAAACGCTCGGCATGCTCGCGAATATCGTCGAGGCGCGTGACACAGACGCGGGCCAGCACCTGCGGCACATCGAGCATTACTCGCGCGTACTGGCGCTGCAGATGGGGCTCGACGAGCGCGTGGCGAACGAGATCGCCTACGCGGCGATGATCCATGACGTCGGCAAGGCGCAGGTGGCAGATGCGATCCTGCAGAAGCCGGGCGCCCTGACACCGGCCGAACGCCGCGAAATCGAAAAACACACGCTGTGGGGCCACGAACTGCTCGCCGAGAATGAAGAGTTCTCGACAGCGTGCGCGGTGACGCGCTCCCACCACGAACGTTGGGACGGCACCGGCTACCCCGACGGTCTGGCGGGCGAGGCGATTCCGCTCGCGGCGCGGATCACGGCTGTCGCGGACGTGTACGACGCGCTCGTGAGCCAGCGGCCATACAAGCCTGCGTGGCCGGCGAGCGAGGCCGTCGATGAAATTCGCCGCGTGCGGGGCACGCACCTCGATCCGGCCGTCGTCGATGCCTTCCTGACCCTCTACGACTGCGGCGTGCTGCGGCAACTGGAGGAGCAGATGCGCTTCGCGCCCGGTGGGGATCGGCTGGCAGCGTAACGCCACGGCGTCCGCGTCCCGACGGGATGCCACGACCAAAATTGATCGCGCGGCCGTTGGTATCTACACTCGCCTTGTACACCGCTTCGCTCCGCGTGCGCCTGCAACGCCGTTTCGGGGCGGCAGTAGTACTCCTGAGATCTTGTTCGATGGAGCGGGGCGCACGGACGCTTCCTCGAACGCGACGAAAGGCGTGTCGATGATGGACAAGCAGACCGCACTTGCAAAGCTCGACGAACAGTTCAACGCGCTGCTCACGTCGATCAAGGGGCTTGACGAGGCCACGATGTCGCAGCAGTTCTACGGTGATTGGAACGTCAAAGACATCCTGGCGCACATAGCGGGTTGGCAGCACACCATGCGCGAGGCGATGGAGCGCATGGCGCGGGGCGAAAAGCCCGTCCCGGAAGGCGTCGACTACACCGATGCCGACGCATGGAACGCCGGCTTTGCTTCGGCGATGAAGGCCCAGAACGCTGAGACGATCATCGCGAACCTGCGACAGGCATACGCCAACTACGCGCGTGCCGCGGCGGCTATCCCGAACGACCGCTACGGCGAAGGCAAGACGATCAACCGGCTTCTCGAGGCGAGCGGCTATGGCCACATCCAGGAGCACCTGCCGGAGATCCAGTCCTTCGCCTCCGGGAAAGCGCCCCGGTAGCGCCTGCGCGGCGATTTCGCCAGAGCGGGGCCTCGGATACACTCCGACTCGCCATGATCAAGAAGGTGCATCACGTCGGCATCGTCGTGCGCGAGATGGAGCAAGCCATGCGCTTTTATCGCGACACGCTTGGACTGCGCGTCCACAAGCTCGAAACCATCGCAGACCAGGGCGTACACGCGGCGCTGCTCACGCTCGGCGATAGTGAGATCGAACTGCTCGAACCCTTCACGGCGGATACGGGCGTCGCGCGCTACCTGGAAAGCAGAGGCGAGGGGTTGCACCACGTCTGCTTTCAGGTCGACAGCGTGGATCGCGATCTCGACGCCCTCAAGGAGCGCCAGATCGAACTCATCGACGAGACGCCGCGCGTCGGCCTCGCGGGGCGCATCTGTTTCCTCCATCCACGGGCATTGGACGGGACGCTCGTCGAGTTGTGCGAACCGATCGACGCCGCCCGTGAGGCGCCAGTATGAGCGAGCTCACGCTCGATCACGTGGTGATCGCGGTCCGCGATCTCGATGCGGCGACCGCCCATTACACAACGCTGCTGGGGCGTGAGCCGTCGTGGCGTGGCGATCACCCAACGTATGGCACGCGCAACACGCTATTTCGCCTCGATAACACGTATGTCGAGTTGCTCGGGTTGGGCGAGAAGAAACACGGCCGCTGGGCAGGCGAGCTGTCGCGGCGCCTCGATGACGGCGAGGGCCTGTATATGCTCGCGCTCGGCACGCCGGACGTAAACGCGGGCGTGCGGGAGATGCGGGACGCTGGCCTGGAGGTGCAAGATCCGCACGACGGAGAAGGTGTAGACCAGGTCACGGGCACGCGCCGGCGGTGGCGCAACGCCGTCGTGCCCGTAAAGGCATCGAACGGGCTGCGCATCTTCTTCATCGAGCACAAATCCCCCGCCGACGCGCTGCCGCCAGCATCACCGACCGTCGATGATGGTGCATTCGTGAAGCGCATGGACCACGCCGTCGTGCTTTCTGCAGACATGGAGATGACGCGACAACTGTGGGGCAACGCGCTCGGAGTCCGGCTGGCGCTTGATCGGACGTTCCCCGAGCGCAATACGCGGATCTTGTTCTTCAGGCTCGACGACATCACCATCGAGATCAGCGGCGGCGCCCAGCAGACCGAAGAAGGCATGGGTAAGCCCGATCGGCTTTGGGGTATCGCCTGGGGCGTCGACGACCTGGCGAAGACATGCGAGCGCCTGCAGGCGTCCGGCTTAGACGTTTCCGGGCCACGCGCGGGCATCAAACCCGGCACACTTGTCGCGACGGTCAAGGGCGAGCACGCCCACGGCGTCGCGACGCTGCTCATCGAACACACCCAGGAGTCATTCCGCCAGGAGTCGCGCGGCCCGCAGGGAATGGCCTACGACAACGCGCCGCAACGACGCGCGTTTAACGCGCTCGCGCTCGACCACGTCGCCGTCTCCGCAGAGAACGTCGACGCCACGGCGCAGAAGTTCCGCGAGATACTGGGCCTGCCCTCCGAACCGGCGATCGACGCCGACTCGCAGCCGTTGCGGCTGGTGAAGATCCCGGCCGGCAATGCGTTCATGGAATTGACGCAACCCCTGAGCGCAGACCATCGGATCGCGAAGGCGATAGCAGAACGCGGCCCGGGCATGTACGCGATCGGTCTGACGGTAGACAACATCGACGAGGCGATCCGCGACCTCCGCTCCAAGGGCGTCTTCGTATCGGACGCCGAGTACGGGATATGGCCGGGGACGCGTACTGCGCGGGTCAATCCCGCCGCTGCGAATGGCGTCAACGTTGTGCTTGTGGAGCGCCGTCCGCCGGTGCTGTAGGGACGCCCGCTCTGGCTGCCGGCGATGTCATCACCGCGCGTCAAGCATCGTTCGATTTCCATAAACACGAGTGTTACCTATAATCCCCTCGCTATGACGAATGACAAGCTGCGTGTCCTCGTTGCGAAGCCGGGGCTCGATGGTCATGACCGCGGGGCGAAGGTCGTCGCACGGGCGCTGCGCGACTCTGGCATGGAAGTCATCTACACGGGCATCCGCCAGACCCCGGAGATGATCGCCGAGGCCGCGTTGCAGGAGGATGTGGACGTCATTGGCCTGAGCATCCTTTCCGGTGCCCACATGGAGCTCTTCCCCCGCGTTGTGAAGGCCTTGCGCGAACGCGAAATCGAACCCGAAGAAGTGCTGCTGTTCGCCGGCGGCATCATCCCTGACGACGACATCGCGCCGCTCAAGAGCATGGGCTTCCAGGCCGTCTTTGGCCCCGGCACATCGACTGAGGACATCATCAAGTTCGTCAAAGACTGGGCGCGCTCCAGGCCCGGTCGCGCGAGTTAGCGTGCCGACGGTCGAAGAACTCGTCGAACGCCTGTTGGAAGGCAACCGCCGCGCCCTCGGGCGCGTCTTGACGCTGATCGAGAATGACACGCCCGCAGGGCGGCGGGCGCTCACCCTCCTCTACCCGAAGTCGGGCCGTGCGCACACCATCGGACTTACCGGATCGGCCGGCTCCGGCAAGAGCACGCTGACGGGGGCGCTCGCACCTGAACTGCGCCGGCGCGGCAAAAGCATGGGCATCGTGGCGATCGACCCGACGAGCCCGTTCAGCCAGGGCGCCCTGCTCGGTGACCGCATCCGAATGCAGGATCTGACTTCGGACCCGGAAGTGTTCCTGCGCAGCATGGCGACGCGCGGCAACCTTGGCGGACTCGCGCCTTCGACCGCGGGCGTCGTCACTGCGCTGGATGCGTTCGGGAAGGACGTCGTCCTGGTAGAAACGGTCGGCGCCGGGCAAGACGAAGTCGAGGTCGCGATGATGGCAGACACGACGGTTGTCGTCCTTACCCCGGGCTCAGGAGACGACGTACAGGCGATGAAGGCCGGCATCATGGAGATCGCCGACCTGCTCGTCGTGAACAAGTCGGACCTGCCGAACGCTGACTTACTCGCGCGCCAGCTCGCGTCCATCGTCGATGCGGGGCCGGCGGATCGCAAGACGCCGATCCTGCGCACGGCCGGCGCGATGAACGAAGGGATCGCCGAACTGGTCGATGCGCTGGAGGAGCATGGCGCGTACATCAGGCAGGGCGCGGTGCAGGCGGAACATCGGCGGGCACGCGCGCGCCACCAGGTACTGACGCTCGCGCGGCAGCGTCTGCTCGACAGAGTCGTGGCAGAGCATGGCACGGACGGCAGACTGGGCGAACTTGTCGAGCAGGTAGCGACGCATCAGATAGACCCGCACACGGCGGCCGACCGGCTGATCCAATGAGCAGCGCTAACGAGAGGCAGGCTTCGTAGCGGATTCGCGTTGGCGAGCGGCACGCCGCGAGGAGAGCCGTCGCGGCGCCTGGCAGGGTCGTCGCATCAGCCGAGATGGAATCGTTACTCATTCGCCACCCCCGAGCGCGCCAACCGCCCGGCCACCTCTGCTACGGTGGCAGAGGCACAAGTTTCTGCATTCTCCCGGAGGAGGCGTCCTCGATGATCCAGGTCAGCGAAAAAGCGGCGGAAGCCTTGCACGCGACGCTCGAGCAGAACCAGACGGATCCAACCGACGTGTTGCGGATCGAACAGGGCGATGCGGGCCTCGCACTGTCGGTCGGCGCGCAACACGATGGTGACCAGCTCGTCGATTACGGCGACCGCGTCATCCTGGCGATCGATCCCGGTGTCGCCGATGCGCTCGCCGGCGCCACGATCGACGCCGTGGAAGCGCCCGGCGGTCTGCAGCTCGTCGTCACAACCGAGCCGGGTGGCGGGTTCTAGGGGCTTCTTGACGTCAAGTTAGAAAACTGGGCCGAGCCCGCAAGCCGTCGCTGTGTCATATCGCGTGATCCCGCGTTTACTCTGTCACAAGGGCATGTGCATCCGCGCGCCGCTATCGCGACGCACGGAAGGAGAACGCGATGATGATGGGACGACTTATCCTGGCAGGCGCGCTCGGCGCCGCGGCTATGCTGGCGATGCATGCGGGCCTGGCTTCAGCCCAGTATCCGCCACCCAGCGGCAGCTGCGCCGCCGTATCTTCGGTGACGATCAGCGTGCCCGGCGGCAGCGTTGACCTGATAGTCACCACCCGCGACGCGAATGGCAATGTTACGCCGAACACCAACGTCGAAGTGAGAATCGTGCGACAGCCCGCCGGCGGCGCGACGCTCAACCCGGCGAGCGGCGTCTCGGACGCCAACGGGCAGTTCAAGACGACGCTCACGCTCGGATCAGGCACGGGCGCCGTCGAGGTGGCTGTTGATTGCGGCGATGTCGAGACATCGGTGTCGGTGATCTCCGGCGCCGTTGCCCAGGAACTCGCGCCGCCCGAGACCGGTCTCGGGCCGATCAACGATGACGACGAGTCGCTCCTTCGCTGGTCGCTGATGCTTGCCGCGGGCGCCGCGACGCTCTTCATCGTCGCCGGGGCGCGAGCGATTCGCCGCACGCACGGCCGATAATCCACCTGAGGCCATTGCCGAGCGGCACGACACGCGTCGTGCCGCTTGGTCGATCCAGCGACGGAACGTGATGCGAGAACCCGCTCTCTCGGACGTGCCCTCCCGCCGCCTGCGCGGCTATGCACTGGGCGCCGCCCTGCTGCTCGCGCTCCTCGTCGCGACGTACGAGGGCTTCCGCGCGTGGCAGAGCTTCACGGAGGTCAATGACGGTCGCGACCACCTCGAAGCCGGTCAGGATCTGCTCGAAGGCAAACGGCTGGATGCGACGCCTGCCGACCTCGAGCAGGCGCGAAGCAGCTTCGAACTGGCGCGGGAGCGATTTGCGTCGGCCGGCGAGCGGCTGCGGAGCGACCCTGCGGTCGCGATAGCGCGGCGGCTGCCATTGATCGGCGGCCAGGCCAATGCTGCGGTCGACATGGCGGAGATCGGCGAAAGCGCTGCCGCGATAGGCATCGAAGGCGTGGAGGTCGCGGCAGAGGTCGAGCGCATCAAGAGCGATGACGGCACGCTCCTCGAAAAGACGATGGTGGTCTTCGACGCGGCCGATCCGCACATGGCAAACATCGAAGCTTCGCTTTCAGACGTGGACCGCAAGCGCGACGACATCGGCGACCGGGCGCTGCTGCCGCCGATGCGCGACGCGCTCGACGAACTGGACGAGCGCAGGCGGAAACTTGCGGAGTTCCTGGACGAATACCGCCGCGCGCGGGCGTTCGCGCCGGACTTCCTGGGCTTCGATGGCCCGCGCACGTACCTGATCATGGCGCACAACGAAGCGGAGTTGCTGCCCGGCGGCGGCCTCGTATCAGTAGCGGGCGTGTTGCGACTGAACGAAGGGCGCATCGAAGAGTTGGAGTTCCGCGACGCAGTCCAGTTCGGCGAAGAGTGGATGGACCGCACCAACGTCTACATCGAACCACCGCGGCCGCTGAAGCAATATCTGCTGAAAGACACGAGTTGGAATCTTCTCGTCTCCAACTGGTCGCCCGACTTCTCGACGTCTGCCGCGACCGCCCAGCAATTCTTCGAATGGGGCGGCGGTCCGCCGGTCGATGGCGTCATCGGCATCAACGTACACACGCTCGAAGAATTGCTCGCCGTCACGGGCCCGGTGTACCTGGAAGACTTCGACCTCACGGTCGACACCCACAATGCGTTCGACCTGACCGAAGCGAACACCCGGATCGCCTTCGAGCCCCAGGGCGACCGCAAACAGGAGTTCATCGCCGTCCTTGCCGATGAAGTGCTCGACCGCGTGCTCCGTCCCGCCGCAGGCACATGGTCGCCGTTGCTCGATACGGTCCGCGATCTGGGCGATGAGCGCGACCTGCAGCTGTACTCGTACAACCCGCGGCTCCAGTCGCTGATCCGTGAATTCGGCTGGGACGGCGAATTGGAGCACGTCGATGGAAGCGACTCCCTGATGCTCGTCGACGCCAGCGTACACAGCACAAAGCTCAACGCCGTCCTCGACCAGGATGTCGACGTCGAAGTGCGCCTCGCGCCGGACGGAAGCGCGACGACGACCGTCACCGTCGACTACTTCAATGACCTGGCGTCCTGGGAACGCGGACGTGATCCAGCGCTCGTCGAGAAGCTCATGCTTGGCGGCCTCTACGGCGGATACCTGCGGCTCTACGTCGCCCCGAGCAGCACGATCACATCGGTGAAGTATCACGAAGAAGAGGTGGGGCTCGAGGAGGTGTCGCGCGAAAACGGGTTACGCGTGTTCGGGCGATTCTTCGCGCTTCCGCGCGACCAGAAGGAACGCCTGGTGTTCACCTACGAGACACCCGGCATCGCGAGGATCGACGAAGCGGGCATGCGCTACACGCTGCGGATCGCCAAACAGTCCGGCACGGGCATCGATGATTTTCACGTACGAGTCGTGCCGCCCGAGGGCATGACGGCCGCCGATGCGTCGATTGATGGCAAACCGGCGCGCGCCGAGACAACCTCCGGCTTTGCGATCGATCTCACCCGGGACCGTGTCCTCACGCTCACCTTCACGCACTGAACAGTCCTGCGCGCTAATCGGTGCACAACCCTGTTACGCATCGCCCGTGATACGCTGACCGCGTGGTAAGAGGAGCGAGCATGTTGTCGCGCCCGCTACTGGTTCCGGCGATCGTAGGTCTGACCATTCTCGCCGCGGCATGCGGGAATGACGGGGGTAGCGACGCCACCCCGTCGTCGGTCCCGGAGGCGACGCAGCCGGCATCCACGCCGACGAGCGCACCGACCCAAGCGCCACCCGCCGCTCCGGCGATCCAGGAATACGACGTACCGGCGGGATCGCGCCCGCACGATGTCGCACCCCCGCCCGATGGCACGGTCTGGTACACCGCCCAGGGCAGCGGCGCTCTCGGAATTCTCGATCCGGCCGCCGGAACGACGCGCCACATCCCGTTGGGCGCCGGGTCTGCGCCACACGGCGTGATCGTCGGACCGGACGGAGCGGCATGGATCACGGACAGTGGTCTTAACGCCATCGTGCGCGTGGACACCGCCACGGACGATGTCCGGGTGTTCGCACTGCCTCCGGATCGCCCCGGCGCCAATCTCAACACGGCTGCGTTCGATGGCGGCGGCGTGCTCTGGTTTACGGGCCAGAGTGGCGTGTATGGTCGCCTCGATCCGGAGACGGGCGACATGGAGGTCTTCGACGCGCCGCGCGGCCGCGGGCCGTACGGCATCGACGCGACGCCAGACGGCAATGTGTTCTATACATCGCTCGCAGGCAGTTACCTCGGCGCGATCGATCGCGAGACGGGGGCAGTCACGGTGCTGGAACCGCCCACCGCCGGGCAGGGCGCTCGACGGGCGTGGTCCGACTCGCAGGGACGCATCTGGATCAGCGAATGGGATGCAGGACAGGTCGGGGTGTATGACCCGGCGACCGGCGCCTGGCGGGAGTGGCGCCTTCCCGGCGCCAACCCGATGACGTACGCCGTGTACGTCGACGAGAACGACCATGTTTGGCTCAGTGACTTCGGCGGCAACGCGATGGTGCGCTTCGATCCGGAGACGGAAACGTTCGAGTCGTTCCCGCTGCCGAGTAACCCCGCGAACGTGCGCCAGATCCTCGGGCGTGAAGGCGAGGTCTGGGGCGCGGAGTCCGCGGCCGACAAGCTGATCGTGTTCAGGACCGACTAAGGCCCGGCAACCGCACGGGTTCGCGGGGCCGACTGTGCTCCATGACGACGATGCAAACGATGACCGCAAATGGAGACACCGGCGCTATTGCCGCCGGTGTCTGCATAACCAAACTGAGGGCGGGCATTAGACCGCCTCGATTACCGTTGAGATACCCATGCCTACGCCGATGCACTGCGTCGCAAGCCCGTACTTCTTGCCGGACCGCCGCAATTCGTGCGCGACGGTCGACACGAGGCGCGCGCCCGTAGCGCCGAGCGGGTGGCCGATGGCGATCGAGCCGCCGTTCACATTCACCTTCTCCAGCGGAATGCCAAGTTCCTTGCACGACGGCAGCACCTGGGCGGCGAATGCTTCGTTGAATTCGACACGGTCGATCTGATCGGCCGTGATACCGGCGTGGCGCATCGCCTTCTTCGTCGCGGGCACCGGTCCGAGGCCCATCACCTGAGGCTTTACCCCCGCAACGCCCATGCCGATGATGCGCGCCAGCGGCTGCAGGCCAAGCTCCTTCGCCTTTTTCTCCGACATGAGCAGGGCGGCTGAGACACCGTCGTTCGTCGGACAGGAGTTGCCGGCCGTGATCCGGAGCTCCGAGTTGCCGTAGCTGACGATGCCCTTCACCGGCTGGAGCGCGCCCAGGCCCTCCATGTTCGTGCCGCGCCGCAGACCTTCATCCTGCTCAAAGACGATCTTCTTGCCGCGCTCTTCTGACAGCCAGTTACCCTGGTCGTCGAAGACCGGCGTTTCAACCTCAAGCGGCACCACCTCGTCCTTGTAGATGCCCTTGTCGTACGCCTCGGCCGTCTTGCGGTGGCTGTCGACCGCGAACTGGTCCATCTCCTCGCGCGAGAGGCTGTATACCTCCGCGACGTTCTGCGCCGTTTGCGTCATCGATGCGATCGGGCTGGAATCGAGGATGAAGTCCGGGAACGGCACCGAGAAGTTGTCGTAGTGGTCAGGCGCCAGGTTGCGCTGCATCTCGTTCATGTCGACGAGGCGCTTGTTGAACTCGGTGACGTGCGTCTTGGGCGCACCGTTGCGCCCTCCGCCCAGCGACCGCCCCATGCGCTCGATGCCAACCGCCATCCCGCATTCGATCGCGCCAACGGCGATCGCCTGCGCGACACGGTGCAGCGTCTCCATGCTGGATCCGCATTGGCGGTTCGTATCGAACGAACAAACCTCAGCCGGCAACCCGGCAAGATGCGCGACGTTGTTGGCGCCGATCAAAATGAGTTCGCCGGCGCCGGTGACGTTGCCGAGGCCCATGTCCTCGATCATCCACGGACTGACTTTCGGGTTGCGCTCCATGAGCGTGCGGACGACCTTCGCCGCCGCTTCGTCGAGGCGGGTCGCAACCAGCGCTCCCCTGCCGCCGCGTCCGAATGCGGACCGAGCGCCATCGACCAGGACTACGTTGTTGAGTTCCATGCAAATTCCTCCTGTGGTGGTCTCGGCGCATCGACGACGTCCGAGTGGTAGGCACGGGAAGGATAGATCAGAGATGGATTATGTACGACCCCCTTGCCTGAACGTGCGCGCCGCCGTGGTTAGCAGGAAATGGCTCTTCCCTCGCGGCGGGACGGCTGCAGGATCGCGGCGGCGCAGGGTTGCGGCGTAACTGTTCCCTCACTGCACAGGCGCCGTTCGCTGAAGGCAGAGCGGGTCGAGTAGGGTGGTGATGATGCCGGGGAGTACGTCGCGTCGCTCTGCTCTGTACACCGCACCGCGCTGCCGTGTTTGCGGACGCGGCGCCAGCGACGCGGTGGACCTCGACGGCGCGGTGTGCAGTACGTGCCTCGGTCGCATGAACGCCGATCCGCAGGCAAAGCGTCAATTGATCCTGGGGTTCGGATCCCTCGCCTGGTAATCGCGCATTACCGCCAGATCACCTCGAGGGGCCGCTCGTACAGGGGGTCGGGGTTGGCGGCCAGTCCGCGAAGCAGGACGTCGATCGCTTCCCTGGCGCGAGGTGTGTCAGGATCAAGCACGATCACGATGCGTGGCGGATCTTCATCGAGATGGCGGTTGACGCCCATGGACACGCCCGGCGCGAAGACCGCATCGATCGCCTCGGAAGCACAGTAGGAATTGTCGCAACGCAATGACTTGGAACGCACTTCGAGCGTGCGCCGGTTCACCTCGCGCACTTCGAGCACGTGCTCGCGTGCAACGGTCGTGACGACGCGCAGGCGCGGGCCGGACTCCGGTGCACTTGCGCCCGACCGGGCCGCCGTTACGAACTCTTCGAGCGTATCGCCGGGGATATGGCCGGCATACGTCGCGCGGACGACGCCATCGGCGTCGAGGAAGATGCTCGTAGGCATGCCGAACACGCCGTAGGCATCGGCGACCACAAGCGTCGGGTCGAGCGCTATGCGAAACGTATCGACGCCGAGCTTCTCCACGAACTCTTGCGCCGTATCGGCGCTCTCGCCGGTGTTGATCGCCACCACTTGCAGATTGTCAACGCCGATGCGCTGCTGTAGATCGTGGAACTCCGGCATCTCGGCGAGACAGCTCGTACACCACGACGCCCAAAAGTTGATGATGACGGGCGTTCCACGCAGATCGCTGAGCCTGACCTCCGTCCCGTCGGGCGAGACAGCGACGAAGTCCCGCGCGAGTTGCCCCTGGCGCACGCCGACGCTGTCCTCGATGCCAGGAGGCGTGTCCGCAAGAAGCGCGCGGCGCGTACCGGCGGAGGCGTCGCCGCGTAAGACAAGCGCGTATAGCGCTACGCCTGCGATCACGAGCAGCGGCGCCGCGAGCGCGAGGCGGCGCCAATCAACGAAGCGGTTCATAGATCATCGTCCGAGCTTAGCAGGGACGTTGGATGCGACGCGCGCGTCGCTTGCGGCACATGCGTGTGTGCGGTTGCTTCGGGCCGCCGACGGGAGTAGGGTACTCACACAACTGCATAACAGGGACGGGAGCCCGGGGAAGCGCCGGGATGAGAGGGCCGCAACAGGCCGACCGTTTGAACCTGCCCGTGTCGCGCCGGGGAGGGACACCGCATCTCGATTGCCGCTGTGTCCCAGCGGCGTCTGTGATCGAGGTGTACGCATGACCGCTCCATCCAAAATCGCCGAAGAGACCTTCGAGGAGATTGCGCCCGTGCCAGCGTCCAGGCGGACGTTGGGACCGCTCGACGTCGGCATCCTGTGGGGCGATCTGGGCGTCGGGCTGCTCGTCCTCGTCGCGGGAAGCCTGCTGGTGCCGGCGCTCGGCCTGCCGGCGGCGATCGCCGCGACGGTGGTGGGTAGCATCATCGGCGCGGCGCTGCTCGCGATCACCGGCAAGATCGGCGCCGACACCGGCGTCCCGACGATGGTGGCGCTGCGGCCCGCGCTGGGCATCCGCGGCTCGTACCTGGCGTCTGTCCTGAACATCGGACAACTCGTTGGCTGGGCCGGCCTCGAGTTGATCATCATGGCGCAGGCTTCGCGGGCGCTGAGCGACGAGTTCTTCGGTTTCGAGGGCTATTACTTCTGGATGGCCTTGTTTGCGATCGTTGGCACGGCGTTCGCGGTGGGCGGTCCGATCGTGATGATCCGCCAGTTCCTGCAGAAGTTCGGCATATGGATCGTGCTCGCCGCGACGATCTGGCTGACGTACCGGTTGTTTGCCACGTATGACCTGAACGACTACTTCGGGCGCGATGGTGCGGGCGGCTTCCCCAATTTCTGGCAGGGCGTCGATATCGCCGTGTCGCTGCCCGTCTCGTGGCTGCCGCTCATTGCTGACTACACGCGGTACGCGCGCAGCGGAAACGCGGCGGCGGTGGCGACGTTCTTCAGCTACGCGGTGGCGAACGTCTGGTTCTTCTTCCTGGGCTTCGGGTACGTGCTGGTGCTGAGTGCAAACCCCGGCAGTCTCATCGGCGCGCTCGTCGATTCGCTCGTGCCGTTGGCGCTCGGCTGGCTCTTCTTGTTCGTGATCCTGGTCGATGAGACAGACAACACATTTGCTGACATCTACTCGGCTGCCGTTTCGCTGCAGAATCTCGTCGCCGTGCCGCAACGCATGCTCGCCGTCCTCGTCGGCGTAGCTGCGTTCGTGCTGGCGGTGAGCGTCGACCTCCTCGGCTACGAGAACTTCCTGCTGCTCATCGGCGGCGTGTTCGTCTCGCTGTTCGGCGTACTCATCGCCGATTACTTCGTCACCAACCGCGGACAGTACGTGGGCCGCGAACTCTACGCCGAGGGAGGCCGCTACTGGTACTGGAATGGCGTCAATCTCGCGGGGGTGCTCGCGTGGCTGGCGGGTTTCGTGGTGTACGCGGCGTGCGCGCAGCCACCGGCCCTCGTCGATCACTTCGCATGGATCAGCGATGTGCCGAGCGACCTGACGAGGATCGGCGGCACGCTCCCGTCGTTCGCCGTGAGCGTCGTCCTCTACCTGCTCCTGACCCGACTGCCGGTTCGGCGACCTGCCGCGGCCGATGCCGGAGCCGTATGACAGTTTGACATCGCCATGTCCGGCCATACGGCAAACCTGCTAATATCCTTTAGCCGAATCGCGTGCAGGAAGCGCCGGGGGATGCCGCATGGATGTCGCCGTACTGCTTCTCGGAATCATGCTGGGTGCCGGAGCGGGAGCGCTGGGAGCGTGGGCACTGGTCCGTGCGAGGATGGAGCAGCAACTGGCCGAGGCGGCATCGCGATCATCGGCCGACGTGGCTGTGGCGCTCACGCGGCTCGAAGAGCGCGATCGGCACGTCGTCATCCTGCAAGAACAACTCGGCGTCGTCCGCGGTGAGGTCGACGCGAAGCGTTCCGACCTGACCGCTCTGCGCGAGGAGCAGGCCGGCCTTGTCGCGCGCGCGGAGGGCGATCGCCGCGCTGCGGCTGAGAAGCTCGAAATGGCGCAGAGCCTCGTCAGCCAGTCCGAGGCAAAGCTGCGCGAGGCATTCGAGTCGATGTCATCGGACGCCCTGCGACGCAACAATCAGTCCTTCCTCGAACTGGCGAAGGAGACGCTCGGCAGCTTTCAGCAGAGTGCCACGGGCGACCTGGAGAAACGGCAGCAGGCGATCGATGCATTGGTGCGGCCGATCCGCGAGTCGCTCGAGAAGTTCGATACGAAGATCCACGACGTCGAGAAAGCGCGCATTGACGCGTACGCCGGTCTCAAGACGCATCTGACGACGCTTGAAGAGTCGCAGCAGATGTTACGCGGCGAGACTGCGAGCCTCGTCAAGGCACTGCGGACGCCGCACGTGCGCGGCCAGTGGGGAGAGATGCAGCTGCGGCGCGTCGTCGAGATCGCGGGCATGCTCGAATACTGTGACTTCCGGAGCCAGCAGACGCTCCAGACTGAAGACGGCGCCTTGCGACCCGACATGATCGTCAACCTTCCCGGCGACAAAACGGTCGTCATCGATGCGAAAACGCCACTGGACGCATACGTTTCGGCGAACCAGACCGACGATGACACCGCGCGCGCCGAACTCATGCGTACGCATGTGCGGCAGGTACGCGACCATATCTCGAAACTGAGCGATAAGCGCTACTGGTCGCATGTCGACGGCACGCCGGAGTACGTCGTCATGTTCTTGCCGGGCGAGATGCTGTATACGGCGGCGCTGCAGCACGATCCCGAACTCCTTGAGTTTGCCGCGCGCAAGAACGTGCTCATCGCCAGTCCGGCGACGCTCATCGCGTACCTGCGAGCGATCGCCCACGGCTGGAGCCAGGAGCGCATCGCGCGAAACGCCGAGCGCATCAGCGAACTGGGCCGGGAACTCTACGACCGGCTGCAGACGATGGCCGGCCACTTCGACGACCTGCGTCGCAAGCTCGATGGCGCCGTCGAGTCGTACAACCGGGCGATCGGCTCGCTCGAAGGCCGCGTGATGGTGTCAGCGCGCCGCTTCGGAGAGCTTGGTGTCTCCACGCCGGCGCCGCTCGAGGAACTCGGCGCCATCGATCGGTCGGCGCGCGCGCTGCAGCCCGGAACAATCCCCGTCGAAGAGGAAGCCGAGCAGGATGCGCTGCCGGAGTTCCTCGCGGCAGAGCGCTAACGCCATTCGTGCATCGACTGCATCGAGCGCGGGCTTTCAGCCCGCGTGCCCGCGCGACTAACGGCGTAATCCCGCGGCGGCCGACGCAGGTTCCCGCGAACGAGGCTGCAAAATCTCGTCGACGAGGCCGTACTCCTTCGCTGACTCGGGTGACATGAAGAAGTCGCGGTCGTAATCCTTGCGGACCTGCTCGTCAGACTGGCCGGTGTGCTTCACGAGGATGCCGCGGACGATGTCATTCTCGCGCAATATCTCGTGTGCCTGGATCTCGATGTCGCGCGCCTGGCCGGTGATGCCACCGCCACCGAGCAACGCCTGGTGCATGTGCAGCGTCGCGTTCGGCATCGCGTAGCGTTTGCCCGGTGCGCCGGAGCACAGCACCACGGTTCCCATGCTCGCGGCGATACCCATCGCGTACGTGGCGACGTCAGGGCGGACAAGTTGCATCGTGTCGTAGATCGCCAGCCCGGCGGTGACGGAGCCGCCGTGGCAGTTGATGTACATGTTGATGTCTTTGTCCGGATCCTCGCGCTCAAGGTAGAGGAGCTGCGCGATGACCAGGTTCGCCACCTGGTCATCGATGCCGGTGCCGAGGACGATGATGCGCTCGCGGAGGAGCAACGAATAGATATCGAAGGCACGTTCGCCTCGCGCGCTCGTCTCGATGACAGACGGGATCAGCATGCGATCGCCTCCTGCTCCAATCCGATCGTACGGAGGCTCCTGCGATGGCCTCGCCCGCGTCCGCGGCGGACGCCCCGCGTGCGCCAACTTCGCAGCAGCGCTGTCGGACGTTCGCGTTCGCGGCTCCACTCCGCAGCCTCGCCACGGCGGCGCTTGCCGGTGCGGGACAGGATCTCAGATACGTGGAACTTCACGCCGTCCGGGCTGATGCCCAGGTGCTGCGCGATCTGGTCGTTGGTCAAGCCCTGCCGCACGTACTCGAGCACTTCCTGCTGGCGCGGCGTCAGGACATCGGGAAACGGCGGCCGCCCTCGTCTGCTCATAGATCGAGGTTAGCAGCCGGAGGGGCGATTTACACTACCCGCCCGATGCATCGCGTGCATGCGCGACTCGTGATACGGCGGCCGACGCTGCACGCCATCAGGCCGTGCCGCGGAGTCCCAGCGCCTCGGCGTGTGGTTTCAACGCTTCGATGACCTCGGCGATGTGCTCGTTGAGGTCGGCGCCGAGTTGTGCGGCGCCATTCGTTATGTCGTCTCGGTTCACTTGCCGCGCGAACGCCTTGTCCTTCATTTTCTTCCGCACCGACGCCGCCTCGACCTCGAAGATGCTCTTGTTGGGCCGCACGAGCGCGACCGCCGTCACGAACCCCGTCAGCTCGTCTACCGAGAACAACGTCTTCGCCATCGGCGTTTCACGTGGCACGCCCGTGTAGTCAGCGTGGCCCATGATCGCTGTCGTCACGTCATGCGGATAGCCGCGTTCGACGAGAATCTTGTTGCCTTCGTACGGATGGCCTTCGGCCGTCGGCCAGCGCTCGTAGTCGAAGTCGTGCAGCAGACCGGTGATCCCCCAGACATTTTCGTCTTCGCCGTTCTTGCGGGCGAAATGTCTCATCACCCCCTCGACGGCGAGCCCGTGCTTTCTCAGACCATCGGTCTGTGTGTACTCGCAGAGCAATTCCCACGCCGCGTTTCGATCCATGCCGGCACCTCGTCCGTACGTCCCGCCTCGTATCGATATCATAGGCCCGATGGGCTATTACCACGATTCCTCCGGGCCCCCGCCCGAGGACAAGCCGCCCGGATGCCTTGAGACGCTCGTCATCATGCGGGCGGTCTTCGCGGTCATCGTGCCCGTCCTGATCGCGATGATCGTGCTGGTGGTCGACATCGCGGTGATCTTCGTGCTGTTCACGCGGCACCCTGCGCTGGCGCTGATCCCTGTTGCGTTCACGGTGATCGGGATCTGGCTATTCGCTCGCTGGGACCAGCAGCGCTTTCGCCCGCCCGGAGTTTAGTCAAGCAGGCCCAGCGTACGCATCGCCGGCACTAGCTCCGACAGCACACTGATCCGCGCGTGCGGCTCGATGCCGTCTTCACTACGGTCGCCGATCTGAATGCTCCAGATGCCGGCATTGCGTGGGCCGAGGACGTCGAGGACCGGCTGATCGCCGATGAACGCCGCCTCGCGCGGTTCGACATCGAACGCATCGAGCGCGTGCTCGAAGATCGCCGGTGAGGGCTTCGCGACTTCGACTTCATCCGAAAACACCGTGTGGTCGAAGTGCTCGAGCAGACCGTGGTCATCCATGATGCGGCGCAGCACGAAGCCCGGCGTGGCGCCGGCGTTCGAGATCAGGCCGAGGGGCAGGCCGAGTGCCCTGACCTGCAGCAGCGTCTCGACCGCCCCCGGCATGACAGCGGGAGGCGCCAAGAGCGCCGGCGTCAGGATAGCTTCGTGCATGCGGCGCCAACCCTCATCGTCGAGGGCGCCTGCGAGTCGTGGATCGAGATGGCGCAAGTAGAGGACGGTGCGTCCCTCTGCGCTGAGATCAAGGCCTTCGGCGTGGATGTGTGCGTGCTCCTCGGCGGCCGCGCGAAAGGCGAGATCGATACGTGACGCGTCGTACTCGAACCCGAGCGCGGCGAGCGCTTCGGCCGCCATGCGGACGCGGGCAGCGTTCCTTCGTTCCATCGTGGAGACGGCGGCCGAGTCGTCGATGAAGAGCGTGCCCCAGAGGTCGAACAGCATGACGCGAATCTGCATGGTTTCCCCATAACGAAAGCCGCCGGTCGCTGACCGGCGGCTGATCTTCCTGCGCGCGACGATCGACGGTTAGCTGACGCCTGCCGTCATCGCATGGCCGCACTGGGAGCAGTACTTGGCGCCGCGAGCGTTGGCGGTGCCGCACTCGGTACAGAACGCCTTGTCACTGCCACTGGCGATCGGGCCAGGTGCGTCGTCAACAGCGGTTGTGCTGCTCACCGTGTCCGATGGCGGCGTGTCGTCACCAGCGGACTCATCGCGCGTGCTCTTGCGAAACTCGCGGATGCCCTTGCCGACGGCGCCGCCCACTTCGGGCAGACGGCCGACGCCGAAGATGAGCACGACGATCAAAAGGATGAGGGCGAGTTCCCACGGCCCGAACGGACCCAGACCTGCGAGTATTGGCATAGTTACCCCTCCCAATGGGACGTAATGCAGCGTATCACCGGCCTCGATTCCGCTGCAAGCCAGCGTGAATCCACGGCTATGCCCGGGTGGTCGCCGCGGGGACCGACTCGCGCAGGAAGTGCCCGATAGCGCGATTGCACTCGTCGGGGCGCTCCTCGAGCAGCAGGTGCGCTGCCCGCTCGATGACAGTGAGACGGGCCCGGGGAATGCGCGCGCGGATCTGCTGGGCCATGGAGAGCGGCGCCACGGGATCGTGAGCGCCGTACAGCAGGAGTATGGGCATGGTGACGCGCGACAGGTCGACGGCCAGGTCGGACCGTGCGTCCTGCATCATCTTCGTCAGGCCGTACATCGAACCCTTGATGCGCGCCGGCCGCAGGTACTCTTCGCGCACCTCCTGCGTAAGGTTCGCTGCGTCGTGGAAACCGTACTTCAGTAGACGGGATGCGGCGACACGCGCCAGCAGCGGCAGCACGGGCAGCAACGCGAAGGCGGGCAGCGGCGCTCTGCGCGGGCGACGGTCCGCGGGCATCGCCGCGACGAGGACCAACGCGTCGACCATGGCGGGGTGGCCGGCGGCGAAGCGCTGCGCAACGGCGCCGCCCATCGAGTGTCCGACGATCACGGCATGGTCGATGCCGAGGCGCTCCAGCAGGCTGTGCAGCATCGCGACCTGGTCCGTGTGTGAGAGCCCGGCGTTGGCATCGCGCTCGCTGTAGCCGAAGCCCTTGAGGTCGACGGCGATCACGCGATGATTGCGCGCGAAGTACGGAAGCTGGTGCCGGTACTGGAACGTCTGGCCGCCGAAACCGTGAATGAACACAATCGCCCGCCCGACGCCCTGTTCGACGATATGCACGCCATACCCGTCGATGTCGATGATGTGGCCCGGCTTCTCCAACTCCTGCCACTCGAGGTCTTCGCGCAGGCCGCCCCGCCGGAGCAGCGCGGCGCCAGCGGCTATGCCGGCGAGAGCGAAGACAGTAGTGCGTTTTTTCATCTCCGCCTCCACTGGCGTACCAGAGCAGGTCATTCTGGCTTCGGCCGCCGCGCCGGGCAAGCTCATCCTGCAACGGTGCTCGGCGCCAGGCCTCACGGCGGACAGCGTTCCCGAATTTGCATGATGCTACAATCGATGCATAGACCTCGGACGAGAGGAGAAGACCGTGGCTGTATGGATCATCATCGGCGTGGTCGTCGCCGTCATCGTCGTGCTCGCGATCATTCTGGTCGGGATGTACAACGGCCTGGTGCAGGCGCGTCTGCGCGTGAAGGAAGCGTGGTCGGGCATCGATGTGCAGCTCAAACGGCGCGCATCGCTGATCCCCAACCTTGTCGAGACGGTGAAGGGCTACGCGGCGCATGAACGCGAGACGCTGCAAAACGTGACGGAGGCGCGCGCGCAGTTGCAGCAGGCGGGGTCACCCGGGGCCGCGGCCGAGGCGAACAACATGCTCACGCAGACGCTGCGCTCGTTGTTCGCCGTCGCCGAAGCATACCCCGACTTGAAGGCTAACGAGAACTTCATGCACCTCCAGGAAGAGCTGTCCGATACCGAGGACAAGATCGCCTACTCGCGCCAGTTCTACAACACCAACGTGCTCTCGTATAACACCAAGACGCAGACCTTTCCTTCGGTGGTCTTTGCCAACATGTTCAACTTCGAACAGGAAGAGTTCTTCGAGGCGGAAGAAGAGGCGCGCGAGGATGTGCGCGTCAGCTTCACGACGCCCGCCGCGAGCGCATAGCAGCCCATGGCGAATGTCCAGTCCGTGCCCGGCGATGTCGAACAGCCGGTACTGATCTACGACCGCATCTCCGCGAACAAACGCGAGACGTGGTTGATGATGTTCCTCTTCGTCGTGGTATTGGGCGCCTTCGTGACCGCGCTGGGCTACGCGATGGGCATCGACCTGATCTTTGCGCCGTTCGCGTTCGTCGGGCTTGCCGCATATGCCCTGTTCAGCTACTACGCCAGTTCGAGCGTCGCGTTGGGCGTGAGCGGCGCGCGCGAAGTGACCAGGGAGCAGGAGCCGGACCTGGTCCGGATCGTCGAGAACCTGAGCATAGGCTCGGGTCTGCCGATGCCGAAGGTCTACGTCATCGAAGACAGCGCCCCCAACGCCTTCGCGACGGGACGCGACCCGAAGCACGCGGCCGTCACGGCGACGCGCGGCCTTCTGGACAAGCTAGACAAGGCCGAAGTCGAAGGCGTCATGGCGCACGAGATGTCGCACATCGGCAACTACGATATCCGCGTGATGACGATCACCGTAGTCCTGGTCGGGCTGATCGCGCTCCTGGCCGACGTGTTCCTGCGCTGGACGTGGTTCGGGGCGGGACGGCGCAGCAGCAACCGCGACAAGGGCGGCCGCGGCGCGGCGATCGTCGCGATCGTCGCGATCTTGTTCGCGGTCCTGGCGCCGATCATCGCCAAGTTCATCCAGCTCGCGATTTCGCGGAGGCGCGAGTATCTGGCGGACGCATCGGGGGCGCTCCTGTGCCGGAACCCCGACGCTCTGGCCCGCGCGCTCGAGAAGATCTCGTCGGACAAGGAACCCCTGGAGGCAGCCAACAAGGCGACGGCGCACATGTACTTCGAGAATCCGCTGAAGGAGCACGCATCTGCGCTGAACAACCTGTTCAGCACCCATCCCCCCGTCGAGGAGCGAATCCGCCTGCTGCGCGCGATGTAAGCACGGATTTGGGCAGGCGCGCCTGTTTGTGCTTTAATATCCGCCGACTCCCCGTCTATGAGGTGCCGCATTGGAATTTGCAGACTTTATCAATATCGCCCAGATACTCGTCGCGACGATCCTGATGCTCGTCATCCTGCTCCAGGCGAAGGGTTCGGGCATCGGCACGGCGTTGGGCGGTGGCACCAACAGCAGCTTCCGGACACGACGGGGCGTCGAGAAGACGCTATTCCAGCTGACGATCGTGCTCGCCTTCGTCTTCCTGATCGTCTCGATCTGGGCGGTGCGCGCGTCGATCGAGTAAGCCCGGGCGCCGGGCCCGGGGCTCCCTGACGTGTTCCTCTCACATACCCGCTGGCCGATCTTTGGCGCGCTCGTCGTGGGCGTGGCGATGGTCGCGCTGCTCTGGTATTTCGTGCTCGCTAATCCGAAGGGCGAGGCGGTGCCTGCCAGCGGCGGCCATTACGTGGAAGGCGTGACGCGCGCGCCGGAGCGCATCAACCCCCTGTTCTCGCACGCAAATCCGACGGACGCGGACCTGACGGCGTTGATCTTCAGCGGCCTGGTACGGCTCGGTCCGGATGGGACGCCCCTGCCGGATCTCGCCGAGCGCTGGGAGATCACCGGCAACGGTCAGAGCTACGTCTTTTACCTGCGCCGCGGCGTCGCGTGGCAGGACAGCGACAACACGCCCCTGACCGCGGAAGACGTCGTGTTCACGTTCCAGGCGATCTCTGACCCGGCGTTCAAAGGCGATCCGGCGCTCGCCCAGCTTATGCAGGGCGTCGTCGTGACCGCGCGCGATCCGTACACCGTGGAGTTTCGGCTGGAGCAGGCGTATGCGCCCTTCCTGGCGTACATGACCGTCGGGATCGTGCCGAAGTACGTGCTGGACGGACTCGATGCCAACCAGCTTTACAACGATGAGTTCAACGCAGACCCCGTCGGAAGCGGGCCGTATCGCTTCGCGTCGCGGACGCGCAACAGCGTCGTGCTCGAGTCAAACCCGACGTACTACCTGGGCCCGCCACGGGTCTCCACGCTCGAGTTTCGCATTTTCCCGGAAGACGATGCGTTGACGGCAGCGCTGCGGCAGCGTGAGATCGACGGCGCCATGTTACGCCCCGGCACACGCCGCGCGGATCTGGACTTCATCCAGGACACGGGCGCGTACGCGTTGCACGGACTCACATCGACCTCAGTCAACATGGTGTTCCTCGATACGCGATCGCCGCTCTTCAGCGATCCGGCCGTGAGAACGGCGCTGCTTCAGGGCATGAGCCGCGAGACGCTGGTTGAGGAGGTAGCGCTCGGTCAGGGCGAAGTATCGGCGGCGGGCATTCCAACAATGTCGTGGGCGCACACCGAGGTGGAGGTGCCCGAGTTCAACGCCGGGACGTCTGCCAGCGCGCTCGAGCGCGCCGGCTGGGCGCGCGGCCGCGATGGCGTGCGCCATAAGGACGGCGTGCGGCTTGCGTTCGAGTTGGTGACCAACAATGACCCGCACAAGATCGCCATCGCCGAGAACGTCGCACGCCAATGGCAATCAATCGACGTCGAAGCGAGGGTCGTCCCTCTCGATGCAACCTCGTACATCGATGAGACGCTGCTCCCGCGGGCGTTCACTGCGGCACTGGTGGAGATCGATCCGGGGCCTGATCCGGATCCCTATCCGTTCTGGCATTCGAGCCAGATCACACCGCTGGGGCGCAACCTCTCGAACTACGCGAATGCGCGGATGGACGACGTACTGGAGCGCGCGCGCCAGACGACCGACGTGCAGCGCCGGCGCGAACTGTACGAAGTGTTCTCCACCATGTTGATCACGGATCTGCCGGCAGTACCGTTGCACGCACCGGCATACATGTACGTTCAGAGCCAACGTACGCAGGGCTTCGCGGCATCGCTGCTGTTTACCAGCGCCTCGCGGTTCGCCAACGTAAACCAGTGGTACGTGAACACGCGGATCGAGTGAATTGGCGGCGTCTGTGGCATTTCGGGCGCGCTCCGCATGTAACGTTCGCAGCGACTCGGTGCTAATTTGATGTGCGACGCTTGGCGCGGCGAACATTAGCGTTCGTTTTGCGTTCGCTGCAAGCCCAGCTCCGCGAGTTGTGCGGGGTCGACGGGAAGCGGCGCGCCGGTCATCGGATCGCTGGCGCTTTTCGTCTTCGGAAAGGCGATGACCTCGCGCAGGTCCGGGTCCTGCGTGAACATCGACACCGCGCGGTCGAGGCCCATGGCGATGCCCCCGTGAGGCGGCGCCCCGTACTCGAACGCTTCGAGCATGTGCGAGAACCGCTCCTTCGTCTCTTGCTCCGTCAGGTTGAGCGCGCGGAAGACCGCCTGCTGCATATCGCGACTGTGGATGCGGATGCTGCCGCCGCCAAGCTCCTGGCCGTTGCACACCAGGTCATGCGACTTGGAGTGCGCGGCGCCAGGGTCATCGGCAAATCCTCTGTCCGCATCCATCGGCGCCGTGAACGGGTGCGTGACGCTGTAGTAGCGCTCGTCCTCGTCGCTCCATTCGAACATCGGAAACTCGACGATCCACAGGAACTGCAGCGTGCCCGGATCTGCGAGTTGCAGTTTGTCCGCGAGCGTACGGCGCAGAGCATCGAGCGACGGCTTGACGCGTCCGATGGAACCCGCCTCCTTCGCGGGACGGCCCCCGACGCCGGCGACGATCAGCAGCAGGTCGCCTTTCGCGGAGCCGGCTATCTTCCCGAGCGAGCGCACCATGTCGACGCCGATGTGCTTGAGTACGGGTGAACGGATCTCCTCCTCGGAGGCGCCAGCGGGATCGGCAAGGAACCCGATCGAAACGAGCCCCTTCGCGCCATATGTCTTCACCGTCTCTGTCAGAGCATCGATCTCCTTGCGGCTGAACGAAGCGCCGCCGGGGACGTTGATGCCTTCGATCGCGCCGTGGCTCTCGACGGCCGACTTGAACACGATGAATTCGGTGCCGCGCACGGCGTTCGTGAGGTCCACGAGTTCCAGCCCGTAGCGGATGTCCGGCTTGTCGCTGCCGAAGCGCCGCATGGCCTCTTCGTACGTCATGCGCGGGAACGGCGCGGGGATGCTCAGGTCGGGCCGGACCGCGCGGCCGATCTCGATGTACATCTCTTCGATCAACCCCAGGATGTCGTCCTGCTCGACGAAGCTCATTTCCAGGTCGAGCTGCGTGAACTCCGGCTGACGGTCGGCGCGCAGGTCTTCGTCGCGGAAACAGCGTGCCATCTGGAAGTAGCGCTCGAAGCCCGCGACCATCAGCAGTTGCTTGAACTGCTGCGGGGACTGTGGCAGCGCGTAGAAGTTGCCCGGATGGATGCGGCTGGGCACGAGGTAATCGCGCGAGCCTTCCGGCGTTGGGTTCGCCAGGATCGGCGTCTCGATCTCGATAAAGCCGCGCTCCGTGAGGAAACTGCGCATCTTCTGCGTGATCTCTGCGCGCAGCACGATCTTGCTGTGCATGCTCTCGCGGCGCAGGTCGAGATATCGATACTGCAGCCGCTGGGCGTCGCCGATCTCGGCGTCCTCGTTGATGTAGAACGGCGGCGTCTTGGCCGCGTTCAGGATCTCCGCCGAGGTAGCGATGACTTCGATCTCGCCGGTAGGCAGTTTCGGGTTCTCGCTGCCGGCGCGCCGCCGCTCGACCCGCCCCTCGATGCGTAGCACGTACTCGCTGCGCGCTTCGCTGGCGACGGCGTGGGCCTGCGCGGCGTCGGGGTTGACGACAACTTGCACGAGGCCGCGGCTATCGCGCAGATCGAGGAAGATGAGGCCGCCGTGGTCGCGCCGCCGGTGTACCCAGCCCGCGAGCGTCACGGTCTGGCCGACATCGCTCGCGCGAAGGTCGCCGCAGTAGTGGGTCTTGAGCACGTCGCCTCCAGCAGTGGGGATGGATGATGGCGCAGTGTACCGTGCGTGTCGTCGGACAGTCGTCCTGAGCCCGGAGAAAACCATGAATCAGCCACTGGCGGACATGCTGCGGTACAACAAATGGGCCAACCAGACGCTCTTCGAAGCGTGTCGCGCACTGAGCGACGAGCAACTCGACGCCGCGATCGACTGGACTTCGGGCACGATACGGGCTTTGCTCCTGCACCTCGCGGGCGGCCAGCAGACCTTCGTGCTGCGGACGCAGGGCCGCCAGCACGCAGGCGAGTTGAATCGCTGGAGCGTATGGCCCGGGTTTGACGCCGTACTCGACGTCCTGAGTCGATCCAGCGACGAGTTGATCGCGATCGCAGAAAAAGCGGATGGCGAAGCGACGGCCGACCTTGCGTGGCAGGGGAAGGTGTTCCGCTTCCCGAAAAACTTCTTCCTTGTGCACGCCATGGAACACGGCGTCGAACATCGCACCGAGATCAAGCTCGCGCTTGCCAGCATGGGCGTCGAGACGCCCGACCTCGATGGGTGGCACTGGGCCGCTGCTGCGGGGCTGAGCAGCGAAGTCTGAATCCGCCGGCGCCGGTTATGGCTCCGTTTGGGCTGTGCCCGTCGCGGCGGCACCTCCCGTCGTGCCCATCAGCATCAGGACTCCCGCGACGAGCGCCCATACGGGCAGCGCAAGCATCGGAACGAAGATCACCGCGAACAGCAAAACGATCGCGGCGAGCACGCCGAGCCATCCGAACCAAACTGGAAGAATGCGCTCGCGCAGCACCGCTGCCGATACGACGGCGATGAGCAATGCCGCCGACAACCCACCCCAGATGAGCAAACTGCCGTAGCCGATGCCATCGAGGAAGCGAGCGACGCCCGGATCGACGGGATCGTCGTCGAACAGTGCGCTCGCGCCGACTGCGGCGATGCCGATGCCCCCTGCGAACAGCGCAACAGCCGTCATGACGGCCGCGCCGAGCGTCAACGACGTGTAGGTCGCTGCGTCTCTGCGAGCGGCGCGCAGCAAGGGCAGCAGTCCGAGACCGGTGAACAGCATGAGGGTCAACGCCGCGCCGCTGAACAGGTAGGCCGAGATGAGTTGTTGCCACTGATTGCCGCTGTCCTCGTACCACGCGACGATCTCGGCGTCCGAGTCGGTACCGCCCGGCGGCTCACCTGTCGTAATCGCGGCAGCGACGAGAAGCACAGCGAAGACGATGCCCGCGATCCCGCCTAGTTTGATCATGCTCATCTGGCCCCCTCGCTTTCTCAGGGGCGATGATAGGCCCCGCCGTAACGTTTGTGAAGATCATTGGGGGGGCGCAGCACATCCGGCCGCGGATTGGCGGGGGGAACGTCGGACCCGGGAACGCGGCGGTAAGTGGACGGATGGGCCGCTTCTGGCGAGGTTCGCGGGGCTGCCGGGCACGTTGGTGGCGACGATGCGACGAGCCTCTTGCAACCGATCGCGATCAATGGCACACTCATGTCTCCATAGACGATACTGATACACGCCGTCTCATCGGGTTGTATCGCGGCCCGTCGGCCGAGAATAGGGCGAGTTTACGTGGACCTCGGGCAGGTCGAAGCGTTCGTACAGGTCGCGCAGCATCGCAGTTTCAGCAAGGCTGCCGATGCGCTCTTCCTCACACAGCCGTCGGTCACAGCGCGCATTCAGTCCCTGGAACGCGATCTCGGCGAAGCGCTGTTCGAGCGCAACGGCCGCGGCGTGCGGCTCACGGAGATGGGAACGGCGTTTCTTCCGTATGCGCGCCGCGCGCTGAAGGCCCTGCAAGAGGGCCGCGACGCGATCAACGGCATGCGCAACCTCGACATCGGCACGTTGAAGCTTGGTTCGGCGCTGACGGTGAGTACGTACGTGCTCCCGAAGATCCTGAAGAGCTACTGCACGATGTACCCCGGCGTCGAGGTGAGCGTGCACACCGGGCGTTCGGAGCAGGTGCTGCAGATGGTGCTCTCCGATGACGTCCACTGCGCGCTGGAGCGCACCGTGCAGCATCCAGACATCACGACCGTGCCGCTGTACGAAGACGACCTGGTGCTCGTCGCGGCGCCTGAGCACCGCTTCGCGCACGTCGGCGCCGCGACAATCGAGGAGATCGGCCGCGAGCCGCTAATCCTGTTCGACCGCGGTTCGAGCTACAACGCGCTGATCCAGGGGGTCTTCCGGCAACACGCGATCGTGCCGGAGACGTTCATGGAACTGGACACGATCGAAGCGACGAAGAAGATGGTCGAAGAAGACCTGGGCATCGCGCTATTGCCGAAGGTGTCGATCGAACGCGAACTGGACCTGGGGCGTTTGCGGATCGTCGACGTCTCGAACGCGGCGCTGCCCAGGCGCCAGATTTCGCTGATCTACCGCAAGAATCGCAAGTACACGCGCGCCGTGCAGGCGTTTTTCTCACTGCTGGCCGAGTCGTATAGCGCCACGATCCCCGACGGGGCGCTGGTGGGCGTGGCGTAGGCACCTCGTGCTAACCCGCGCCAGAGCAGAGTACGGACGGACCCCTCGATGACCAGGCGCTGGTCGTCGACGTGCGCGACAAGCGGCTCTCGGTGCTGACGGGATGCGGCCCAGGCTAAGCTTTCACACCGGCCGCGGCGCGGATCTCCTTGAGGCGGTCGATGTTCGGCTTGTCCGGCCCCTTGCCTGCCCCGTCGATCTTGTAGCCCGGCACTTCGAGCAGCAGCGGTACCTCGGCCACCGCCGGATGCGAGAGCAGCGCCGCGAAGCCCTCGCGGCCGATTTTGCCGTCGCCGATGTTTTCGTGCAGGTCACGGCCGGCGCCGAGCGCAGCCTTCGAGTCGTTGCAGTGGATCGCAGCGAGGTTCTGGAGGCCGATCTCGCGGTCGAATTCTTCAAGCGCAGCGGCGACACCCGCGGCATTGCTCAGATCGTAGCCTGAGGCGAACGCATGGCAGGTGTCCAGGCACACCTTGGCGCGCGGGTGGTCGATGCGCTTGATGATGGCGCCAAGCTCCCCGAACTTCGAGCCGATGACGCCGCCCTGACCCGCTGAGTTCTCGAAGATCATCCAGGTGTCTTCCGGCGTTTCGCCGAGCACGCGCCTCGCCGCTTCGCAGATCTGTTCGAAGACGCTCTCGATGCCGACGCCCTTGTGGCTCCCGGTGTGAAAGACCACGCCGCGCGCGCCAATGCGTCCGGCGATGTTCAGGCTGCTTCGCAGCGTGCTGGCCGACGTCTTGAAGATCTTCGCGTCGGCGCTCGCCAGGTTCATCAGGTACTTGCCGTGGATGAACAGCGGCGCCAGCCCGGACGCAATCATGCGCGCGCGGAACTCGTCGACCTGCGCATCCTCGAGGCGTGCGGTGCCCCATTGTTGTGGCGCCGATTCGAAGATCTGCAGGCACTCGGCGCCGATCGCCTCGGCGCGGTCGAAACCGGTCACAAGGCCGCCGGCTGTCGAGACGTGGGCGCCGATCTTCATGACGGCGTCTTCGCGTGCCGTGGCCGGCGCGCACGGGCGATGCGCTCGATGATGCGTCGGATGCCGCGTCCGGCGACCATCGACGTGACGGCGTGCTCGTAGGCTTCCGCACTGGCCGGCGCGCCGACCACCGTAGCGACACCCGAGTCGAGATCGACGCTGACGTGCCGCACGCCTTCGATGCGCTCCAGGCCTTGCCGGGTACGGACGGCGCACACCTTGTCGCAGACCAGGCCCTCGACCTGGATCAGCGTGACATCTCCGTCACGCGAGAGGACGCGTGTCGTGGGATTCGTGAGCAATCGACGCCAGAGGATCCGCATGCTTCGATCGTACCTCAGGCCGTGCCCGGCGGCGACGCAGGAAGCGGCCTTTCGAGCGAATCGACGGCCCGATCCCAAAGTCGCGGCGATCGGATAACCTGCGGCATTATGTCCAAGGTTCTACGCGTAGACGCCCGCCACCAGCGGGTCACCGAGGAGCAGGCGCCCGAGGCGTGGCGGCTGCTCGGGGGCCGCGCGCTCACCTCGCACATCATCGCCGAAGAGGTCGACGCATCCATCGACCCGCTCTCGGACGAAGCGAAGCTCGTCTTCGCGCCCGGACTGCTCGGCGGCACGGCGATCACGACCTCGGGCCGCACCTCGTTCGGCGCGAAGAGCCCGCTGATGGACGGGCTCAAGGAATCGAACGTGGGCGGCGTGCTCGGGCACAAACTGGCGAAGCTCGGTATCAAAGCCGTCATCGTCGAAGGCGCGCCCGTCGACGGCCAGATGCACGTCCTGTACATCGGCGCCGATGCCTCATGGCGGTTCGAGCGTGCGGACGAATTCCGCGGACTCGGGACCTACGAGACATCGCAGCGCCTGCTCGATGGCGCTTCCAGTAAGACGCGCGCCGTCGTCAGCATCGGCCCGGCGGGTGAAATGCGGATGCGGGCTGCATCGATAGCCGTCAACGATCCGGAGGGGCGCCCGACACGCCACGCCGCGCGCGGTGGCCTCGGCGCGCTGATGGGGGCGAAGGGACTCAAGGCGATCGTCATCGATGATGACGGCGCAAAGAACGTGGACGCGGCGGAGCCGGCGGCGTTCCGCGAAGCGATGCTCGCGTTCTCAAAGATCGTGCTCGACGATCCGCGCACGCACAATCTCTCGCGTACCGGCACCGCCGGCGTGATCAAGTTCGTCAACCGCGACAACGTGCACTCGCTGCCGACGCGCAACCATCGACTCGGCACGATGGCCACCGGCGATGCCATCGGCGGGCAACGTATCGCTGAACTCGGCGAAGAGCGCGGCGGCAAGATGCTGCCGTGTATGGCGGGCTGCATCATCAAGTGCGCGATCCTCTTCAACGACGCGCGCGGCGAGCACGTAACGTCGGCGCTGGAGTTCGAGACGATCGCACTGCTCGGCAGCAACCTGGAGATCGACGACGTCGACGCCGTAGCGCAGATGGACCGCCTCTGCGACGACCTCGGGCTCGACACGATCGAGATGGGTAACGCGTTTGGCGTCGCGATGGAAGCCGGCGTGCTGCAATGGGGCGACTGGCGCGGCGTCATCCGTACGTTCGAGGAGGACGTGCGCCATGGCACGCCGCTAGGCCGCACGCTCGGCGACGGCACGCAGCGCACCGCGCACGCGTACGGCATCGACCGGGTGCCAACAATCAAGGGGCAGGGGCTGCCGGCGTGGGAGCCACGGACGCTGAAGGCGATGGGCATCACCTACGCCACGAGCCCGCAGGGCGCCGACCACACCGCCGGACTCGTCACCGCGCGCGGCGTCACGCACGAGACCCTGCTGAAGCAGTCGCGGCACGAGCAACTCGTGATGGCAGCGGTGGATTCGGTCGGCTTGTGCCAGTTCTCGAACCCGGTCGAAGCGGACATGGCGAAGTTCGTGAGCGCGATGTACGGCGTGCAATGGACGCAAGCGGACGCGCTGGCACTCGCGACGCGGGTGCTGATCACGGAGCGTGATTTCAACCGGCGTGCGGGCTTCGGGCGGGACGCGGAGTACGTCGCGGCGTTCCTGCGCAGCGAGCCGCTGCACACGTCCGAAGGCGACATGGTGTTCGACGTAGACGACGCGATCATCGACGACTTCTGGGACTTCGAGTAGGGTTCCCCGCCATTATTAACGCTTACAGAGCATGCCGTTCGTGACCTTGCGGAAGAGCGTACGGCGTCGGCGTGAACCTGCGAGTCGCCGCATGAGCGTTGCCGGGCTCACCCTCCACTGGTTATGATCTCCCGAATCGAACGCCTGCCCCGTACTCGCGAAGGACACTGCCATAGCTAAAGACCTGCGCATCAACGAGAAAATCCGCGTCCGCGAAGTCCTCGTCATCGACGATGACGGCAACAAGCTCGGTGTGATCCCGATCCAGCAGGCGCTGGACATGGCCCGCGAACGGGGCGTCGACCTCGTCGAAGTGGCCCCCAACTCCAACCCGCCCGTCTGCCGCATCCTCGACTACGGCAAGTTCAAGTACGAGCAGGCCAAGAAGGAGCGCGACGCCCACAAGCACCAGCGCCAGGTGACCGTGCGCGAGGTGCGCTTCAAGACGAAGATCGGCCAGCACGACCTCGACTTCAAGGCGAAGGTGATCGGCAAGCTGCTCAAAGCTGGCGACAAGGTCAAGGTCTCGGTATTGTTCCGCGGCCGTGAGATCACCCACCCCGAGATCGGCCGCGATCTGCTCCAGCGCGTCGCGAAGAAGATCGTCGAGGAGGAGGGGGCGGCGACCATGGAGAAGCACATCTCCATGGAGGGGCGCTTCATGACGATGATCCTGGCGCCCGTCGTCGCGAAGGCGCCGGCGAAGCCCAAGGAGCCGCGCGCGCCGCGGCCGCAGGCCGAGCAGCCGGAGGCCCAGGCCCAGCCGCAGGAAGAAACCCAGATGGCGGCCGCGCTCAAGGCGGCGGGCGCCGCAGCAGAGTAGAGACCGATGCCAAAGCTGAAGACGCACAAGGGCGCCGCGCGGCGCATCAAGATCACCGGCTCGGGCAAGTACACGAGCCGCAAGGGCAGCATCAGCCACCGCAAGACGCGCAAGTCGAAGCAGGCGAACGCCGCCGGCGACGAGATGTTCGTCGTGTCGCGCCCCAACCAGCGGATGCTGCGGAAGCTGCTGCCCTACCACTAGTCCGCCTTCGGCGGACACAACAGACAACAGAGAACAGACAACAGAAGCAGACAACAGAAGGCGGGAATGAACGTAACGATCCAAAGCCCGGACATCACGCAGCGCATCGCGACCTCTGTTGTCTGTTGTGTGTTGTCTGCGCTAGCTCCGGAGGAGCTTCCATGCCGAGGGTGAAGCGCGGCGTCACGACCCGCGCGCGACACAAGAAGATCCTGCAGCTGACGAAGGGCCACAAGGGCCAGCGTCACCGCGTCTTCCGGCGCGCCAACGAGTCGATGCTGCACGCGCTCGACTACGCCTACGTGCATCGGCGCGAGCGCAAGGGCGACTTCCGCAAGCTCTGGATCGCGCGCATCAACGCCGCGGCGCGGCTCAACGGCACGACGTACAGCCGCCTCATCGACGGCCTCGCCAAGGCCGGCGTCGCGGTCGACCGCAAGATCCTTGCGGACCTGGCGGTACACCAGCCGCAGGCCTTCGCCGCGCTCGCGCAGAAGGCCACGCCGGCGCAGTAGCGCCTGGATCATGCAAGAACACACGATCGTGCTGTACTCACAGGGCTTCTGCGAGTTTTCGGAGATGGTGCGCCTGCACCTCGAGTCGCGCGGCCAGAAGTACACCGAGCGCGACGTCGACATCGATCCGTCCGCCCGCGAGGACATGATGAAGCTCGGCGCTACCGGTACGCCGGTCACCGTGATCGACGACGAGGCCGTCATCGGCTTCGACGACGCCGTGATCGACCAGCTGCTCGGCTTCACGCCCTACAACCCTCCGGAGCACCTGGACGGGCCGACGCTCGAAGATCGATAGCCAGCGTCGCGCCACCACCGACGGGGCGTTGCACACACCGCCAAGCGGCGCGACAATTGCGCCCCTGAGCTTTGCGGAGGACGCCCATGCTGCCAACGCCCGACCTGTCACACGATGCACCGTGGAAGCGCCGGTTCCGCGCCTGGACGGTGGCGGGTGCCGCCGTCGCCTCGCGAGAACCGACGCGTGGCATTGCGATCACCAACAAGACCGGCGTCTACCAGGTGTACGCGTGGGACGTGCGTACGGGTGATCTCCGCCAGCTCACGTTCAAGCCTTCGGGGAAACCGACCGCATCGCTGAGCCCCGATGGCCGCTTCGTCTACTACCTGGACGATGAACAGGGCAACGAACTTGGCCATCTCGTGCGCGCGCCGTTCGAGGGCGGGGAGCCCATCGACTTGACGCCAGACCTGCCGCAGTACGCACTATCCGCAACGGCCATCAGCCGCGATGCGCGCACGCTCGCCTTTACGACCGCGACGCGAGACGGCTTTCATACGTACGTCTGCCCGCTCTCGGCCGACTGTGACGTCGGCGAGCGCCGACCGTTGTTCCACACGCGACGACTCATGCGGGGACTGAACCTGTCGAACGACGGGGCGGTCGCCGTGCTGGGGCTCACCGAGCGCAGCGGCAGCACGGACACGGACCTCGTTGCTATCGACACGGCGACCGGAGAGCGCATCGGCGAGTTGTACGACGAGGGCGCGACGCTCGCCGCGGTGCGCTTTTCGCGCGTCCCTGGTGACGAGCGGCTGCTCTGCTCGACGACGCGCAGCAACAACATCAGGCCGTTGATCTGGAACCCGCGGCCCGGCGAGCGCATCGACTATGAGTTCCCAGAACTGAGTGGCGCCGTATCACCCGCCGACTGGTCCGGCGATGCCGAACGCGTCTTACTGATGCAGATCGATCAAGCGGTACAGCATCTGGCTGTGTACGACCTGGGTGCGGGCGCGCTCATCATGCTCGATCACCCGCCGGGCACGATCGCCAGCGCCCACTTCGCTGAGCATGACGAGATCTTCGCGCACATCCAGGATTCGACCACGCCCGGCAGGCTCGTCGCGCTGGACGCAGGCACCGGAACACAGAACCGCGTCGTGCTGACGGGCGAAGACGCACCGCCGGGCACGCCGTGGCGATCGATCACATACTCCTCGACCGCAGGCGCGCAGATCCAGGCATGGCTCGCGACGCCCGATGGCCCCGGTCCCTTTCCGACGATCCTCCACATGCACGGCGGCCCCGACGCGGTGCAAACGAACCTCTTCGTGCCGTCGGTACAGGCGTGGCTCGACCATGGCTTCGCGATCCTCGATATCAACTATCGCGGCTCGGTGACGTTCGGGCGCGAGTTCCAGCAATGCATCCGCGGTGATCTCGGCCACTGGGAGGTCGATGATATTGCCGCGGCGCACGCGTCGCTCATCGCGAGCGGCATCGCGAAGGAAGGGCAGATCTTCCTGAATGGCGGCTCGTACGGCGGCTATCTGACGCTGATGGGTCTCGGCAAGCTGCCCGGACTGTTTGCCGGCGGCATGGCCATCGTCGCGATCGCCGACTGGACGCTGATGTTCGAGGATCAGGCGGAGACGCTGCGCCGCTACCAGGCCGCGCTGTTCGGTGGCACGCCCGATGAGTTGCCGGAGCAGCATGCGGCAAGTTCGCCGATCACCTACGCGTCGAACATCAGCGCTCCGCTGCTCGTGATCCAGGGAGCGAACGACACGCGATGCCCGCCGCGGCAGATGAAGGTGTATGAAGAGAAGCTCCTCGAATTGGGTAAGGACGTGCAGCTGCGCTGGTTCGAGGCGGGGCACGGGTCCTACGCAACGGAGCAGAACATCGAGCATCAGGAACTCATGCTCCAGTTCGCATACCGGGTGTTGCAGTCTCAGTCCGAGGCCGTTTCTGTCTAGCCGCGCAGTTCCGCGCCGAATTCTCGTTTGAGCCGCTCAAGCAGTTTGCGCTGGGCCTTCGCAACTTCGTCGTCTGTCAGCGTGTGATCCTCCGACTGGTACACGAGGTCGAACGCCACTGACTTTTTTCCGGCCGGCACCTGATCCCCGCGATACACGTCGAAGATGCGCGCCGAGCGCACGAGTTGCGCGCTCTCCATCACGCGCTGCATCGCGCCCGCCGGCACGTCTTCATCGACGATCAGCGCGATATCCTGCTCCACCGCCGGGAATCGAGAGATCCGCTGCATGCGTTTTCGACGTCCCGCGAACGGCAGCACGTCGTCGAGGACGATGTCGAACAGGTAGACATCCTGCTGAATGTCAAACCCCGCAGCGACATCCGGGTGCACCTGCGCCAGCACGCCGACGCGGTGACCGCCGACGCGCACCTCGGCACTGCGACCGGGCGCCATCGCGTACTCCGTCACGGGGACGTACTCCGCATCCACGTTTACGCCATCGAACAACGCTTCGACGTACGCCTTCGCGTCGAAGAAGTCGACGCTATGGTCGGACGGGCGGCCCCAACGGTCGGGGCGCCGGCCGCTGACCACGCCCGTGATGTGCTCGCGCTCGTCGGGTAACGCGTCGGCGCCCGGGTATGCGTCTACCTGCTCGGCACGTGATTCTGGGCGCTGATAGGTACGCGCCGCCTCGAAGATCGCGATCTCGCCCTTGTCGAACCGCAGGTTGGCTGCGAGCGTCTGCAACAGTGACGGCCGAAGCGTCGGACGCAGGTATTCGTGTTCAGCGCTGATCGGGTTCACCATTCGGTACGGCGGGTGGATCGCGAGGTCTTCCTTCGGTGTCAGTTTCGCGATGGCACCGAGCGTCGTGAGCGCATACGTGATGACTTCCTGCATCCCGGCCGCGGCGAGCACGTCCCGCGCGCGTTCGCGTAGGTCGCGAAGCGGCGTTTCAATCGGCGCCGGCAAGCTGCCAGCCAGCGGCTCGGCGGGGATCTCGTCATAGCCGATGATCCGTGCCACTTCCTCGACGACATCGTCAGCGATGTGCACGTCTGAGCGCCAGTACGGCACGCGCACCACGTATCGGTCGGGCGGCACCCAGCGCGCGGAAAACCCGAGCGATGTCAGGACGCTGCGCACTTTCGACGTCGGCGGGTCGATGCCAAGCACGGTCGCCAGCCGCGCGCGCGTCAGTTCGACGCGGATCTCCCGCGTCTTGCCGGGATAGGCATCGATATTCCCGACGCGGGCGCGCCCGCCGCAAACCTCGACGAGCAGCTTCGTCGCTCGCTTGGCTGCGACGAGCGCCAGTTCAGGCGCGAGGCCCTTCTCGAACCGCGCCGACGCTTCCGTGCGCACCTTCAAGGCGGCGCTGGTGCGTCGTATGTTCGGACCGGCGAAGTTTGCGACTTCCAGCAAGATGTTGGTAGTGCCCTCGGTGACTTCGCTGTCGATACCGCCGATGACGCCGGCAAGCGCCACGGGGCCGCGCTCGTCGGCAATCACCAGCATGTCCGCCGTCAGCGTGCGAGTTTCGCCGTCGAGCGTCGTGAATCGCTCGCCGGCATCTGCGCGCCGGACGATGATGTGGTGATTGGCGACGCGGTCGTAGTCGAACGCGTGCATCGGCTGCCCCAGCTCCAGCATCACGTAGTTGGTAACATCGACAACGCTGTTGATCGGCCGTTGGCCCACCGCTATCAGTCGCTCCTGCAGCCAGGCGGGCGACGGGCCGATCTTCACACCCTCGACGACCGTGGCGATGTAGCGACGGCACAGATCCGCGTCCGCGATGTCGACGGCGGCAGATCCCTTGATCGCACCGCCCTCGGCTTCGTACTCGAGCGAAGGCTCGCGCACGCTCTCGCCGGTGAGCGCGGCGACTTCTCGCGCGATGCCGACGACGGAAAGCCAGTCGGGGCGGTTCGAGGTCAACGACAGCTCGAATATCGTGTCGCCGATCACGTCGGCGAGTCGCTTGCCGAGCGGCGTATCCGGCGGCAATTCCAGGATGCCCTCGTGCGCGTCGGAGATGTTCAGCTCGTATTCGCTGAGCACCATGCCTGCGGACTCGACGCCGCGGATCTTCGCGGGTTTGAGCACGCCGGTTTTTCCGCTGTGCCCGTCGCGCACCTTCGCGCCAACCACGCCAAACGCGATTTTCTGGCCGACGGCGAGATTCGGCGCGCCGCACACCACGCGATGCGTCTCTTCGGCTCCGAGCGTGACCGTCGCGAGACGCAGGCGGTCGGCGTTCGGGTGCGGGTCCACCGCGAGCACGCTGCCAACGCGGATCTCGTCGCCCCAGTCGCCGCCGCTGCGCTCGATACGGTCGACCTCGATGCCGCCGATGGTCAGGCGTTCGGCCAGTTCCCCCGGCGACAACCGCAGGTCGACGTACTCGGCGAGCCAGTTGAGAGAAAGACGCATCGAACTCTTCTAGGCGAGCTGACGCAGCAAGCGCAGGTCGTTCTGGTACCAGTAGCGGATGTCATCGACCCCGTAGAGTTGCATCGCCAGGCGCTCAACGCCCATCCCGGCCGCAAAGCCCGTGTACTTCTGCGAGTCGATGCCCATATTCTCCAGGATCTCCGGATGCACCATGCCCGCGCCGAGCATCTCGATCCAGCCGGTCTGGTGGCAGGTCTGGCAACCGGCGCCCGCGCACGCGAAGCAGTCCATCAGCACCTGCGCGCCGGGTTCGACGAACGGGAAGTACGTCGCGACCAGCCGGATCCGGCGTTCGCCCCCGAACAAGCGGCGAAACAGCTCGAGCAGCGTCCCCTTCAGATGCGTCATCGAAAGCCCTTCGTCGACGGCGAGGACCTCGACCTGCGTCATCTGCCACTCATGCGTCGTGTCCGTCTGCTCGTAGCGATACGCGCGGCCCGGGACCGCGATGCGGATCGGCGGCTTGTACTGCTCCATGAAGCGGATTTGCGCCGGCGACGTATGCGTGCGGAGCAGCATCGGCCGGTGGCCGTTGACCTGCTCGTCTACCCACATGGTGTCCCACATATCGCGCGCCGGATGATCTGCCGGGATGCGCAGCGCGTCGAAATTGTAGAACTCGAGCTCAACCTCAGGCCCTTCGACGATCGAGAAGCCCATCGAGCGGAAGGCATCGCTGATGCGCCGCACGAGCTGCGTGACCGGATGCAGGCCGCCCTTCGGGCGCGGCCGCGCCGGCAACGTCACGTCGATCGTGCCGGTTTCGAGCGATGCGGCGAGCTGCACAGTCCGAATCTCCTCGGACCGCGCCGCGAAGCGCCCTTCCAGTTCGTCCTTGAGCGCATTGGCGGCGGCGCCGATCTGCTTTCGCTCGTCGATCGAAAGTTCCGCGAGTCTACGCAGCACGCCGGTGAGCCGCCCCTTCCGCCCGAGGTACTCGATCCGCCACGCGTCGAGCGCGGCGAGATCAAAAGCGATGGCGAGCGACGAAAGCGCATCGTCGCGGAGCTGCTGGACGGTCTCGGCCGGCATGGGCCTCCCCTGCAGGTTGGTGATGCGCGGCATTATAGGCGCCGTCCGTTGAAAGCGCGAAGCGGGCCCGTGGGTGCGCGGAGGGGAGCCTGGCGGCCTGCGGGCGCATGTCCGAGATGCCTTGGAGCGCGGGCAGACGGCCAACGCTGCAACCTTGAGACCAACTGGCGCACGCGTACGACGGAGGAGGAGCGCCCAACCGGCCTTAACGCTCTCCCCAAAAGTCACGGCCGCAGAGTTATTGCAGGTTGACGATCGTGTCGAGGTGCGCGCCGCCCGGCATCGTGCGCTTGATCGTCAGGTATGCACCACTGGGAGGCCGCACTTCGATCAGGAACTTGCGCCCGCTGGCCAGCGGCGGGTAAATCGAAGAAACGTCGATCAGGACCGCCGCCAGCTCGCCCGTCTCGAGCAGATGGTCGCCGTCCCCGACGGTCCAGGTGACGGTGTACGGCAACTCGCGTATCGCGTTCGCCTCGTCGATAAAGCTGACTACCGTGCGGTCCAGCGGCGCCAGGGGATCGAGATTCACCCCGTCATCGCCGCCGATCGCGAGCGCGACGTCGATCGAGATGGCGTTCGCTTCCTGCCCGTCGGTGATGGCGACCACAGGGCCGCGGATCTCCAGGCCGTTTACGGAGCGCGAGAGCGCATCGTTGAGCGTCCGCTCGACCTGCCCGCTGCTGGTGAGGCCCGTCGTCAGGACCACACCGCCGAAGGCCGACCCGACGACCAGAAATCCCGACGTGATGAGGATCATCTCGAGCGCCGAGACACCAGACTGGCTTTTGAGGAGGCGGAGACCACGTCGTATACGGCTCATACAGAAGCCAACGGAGGGATCGCCGCGCCCGTTGCCGGCTGCTTGACGCGGGCGCGTCAAGTAACGAGGTGGCATGAAGGCTCACCGGCGGCCCGGCGGCGACCTGCCCGAAACCCTGCGGGCCTGCTCCTGCTGCGCGCGAAACGGTCCTCCGCGACCGATCGGCGAACGACCGGCAGCCTCAGATCATAAGAATCCTCCGACGTACGGACGCGTCTCGATACAATGACTCCGCGACATGTCCGAATCCCAGACCTCCGCTCTTCGAAAAACTGCCCTCTTCGACCTGCACGAGCGGCAGGGAGCGCGCATCGTCCCGTTTTCCGGCTGGGCGATGCCTGTCCAGTACAGGGGCATCGTCGAGGAGCATCACGCAGTGCGACGGCGCGCGGGCGTATTCGACGTGTCGCACATGGGCCGGCTCTTCGCCGTCGGCTCGGACGCGGCGCGGCTGCTTCGGCGCGCCGTGACGTACGACGTGACGAAGCTGCCGGAGGGGCGCGGCCATTACACGCTTCTCTGCACGCCCGAAGGCGGCATCATCGACGATCCCTACGTCTATCGCCTCGATGCGCAGCGGTTCCTCGTCGTCGGCAACGCCGCCAACGCTGAGCACGACGCGACGCACGTCGCCTCGCTCGTCGCGAACGGCATGGATGTCGAATTGCTCGACCGGCAGGAGCAGACGGTGATGCTGGCGGTGCAGGGGCCAGCGGCGAGCGGTTATCTCTCGCGGGTCATCGGACCGGAAGTGGCGGCGATGGAGAAGCGCGCGTGTACGGAGCTGCCGTTCATGCAGTACAAGCTCTTCGTGTCGCGCACCGGCTACACGGGTGAAGACGGTTTCGAACTGGTCACGTCTCCCGAAGCGGGGCGGGCACTCTGGCGACAACTGCTCGCGGAGGGCGTGGAGCCATGCGGGCTCGGCGCGCGTGACACGCTGCGGCTCGAAGCCGCGCTGCCGCTCTGGGGCAACGACATCGACACGACGACGAATCCCTACGAGGCGGGACTCGGATGGCTCGTGAGCCTGCGTGACGGCGCGGACTTCATCGGGCGGGGCGCGCTCGAACAGATCAAGCGGGATGGCGTCACGCAGAGGCTATCGCACCTCCGCGCGAACGGCCGCGGCGTGATCCGGGACACGTATCCGGTGATGAAGGACCGCAAGCAAGTGGCGATCGTCGCGAGCGGCGGCTTTTCGCCGACGCTGGGCGTGAGCATCGCGATGGCGTACCTCCCGCTCGACCTGACTCCCGAAGGCACCACGCTCGACATCGACGTGCGCGGTCGCATGGTGCCGGTCGAAGTCGTGCCGCGGCCGTTCATCGGCGGTTCGGCGAAGGCCAGGAAGACGAAGGGCGCCGCATAACACCTAAGGTGGCAACCTTCACAAACACCGTAGGGCGGGCTTTCAGCCCGCCAAAGTGGAGCAAGCATGACGAGTCCGGAGATATTCGAGCGCGGGCTTTCAGCCCGCCAAAGTGGAGCGAGCATGACGAGTCCGGAGATGTTCGAGCGCGGGCTTTCAGCCCGCGCGGACCACCGAGAATCACGCGATCTCGATATTTATTCGTTCGCAAGAACCTGGTCGGAGTGAGCATGGCGAGTCCAGCGGACCGGCGGTACTCGAAGGAACATGAGTGGGTGAGGCTCGACGGCGATTCGGCGCGCGTCGGCATCACGGACTACGCCCAGAATCAACTCGGCGACATCGTGTACGTGGATCTGCCCGAGGCGGGTGCGAACATTGCCCAATTCGAGAAAATGGGGGAGATCGAGTCGGTGAAAGCCGTCTCGGATTTGTACTCGCCGATCTCGGGCGAAGTAATCAGTGTCAACCAGGGCGTCGTCGAGAAACCGGAGACGGTGAACAGCGACCCGCACGGCGAAGGCTGGCTGATCGAAGTGCGCATGGCTGATGCGTCGGAGCCGGACAAACTCATGAGCGCCGAAGAGTACGATGCCTTCATCGAAGCAGAACAGCGCGACGAATCGATCGGCCCGTAACGACGCGAGCCCGAGCGTTCACCATCATTCGAGCGCGGGCTTTCAGCCCGCGCGGCATAACAGGAGGAGCGCCGAATTACAGCACGCAGGTAATATCGCGATCGTAGAGACGTAGCTTTAGCTGCGTCCGGCGCGCGCGGCATAACAGAAGGAGCACCGAATTCCAGCACACACGTGATAACGCGACCGTAGGGACGTAGCTTTAGCTGCGTCCGGCGCGCGGGCATAACAGAAGGAGCACCGAACTACAGAACACACGTCATATCGCGATCGTGGGGACGTAGCTTTAGCTGCGTCCGGAAGAGGCAGCGCAGCAGGAACCAACCACCACCACAGCGAAGGAGCGCATCGACGGGCAGGGAGGGCGCGATATCGTGACACTGGACGTTAGACCAAGACCAGACGATGCGAGGGCGGGGCGCTCTCGAACAACGACAGAGGTCATACCGCCAGAAGTGCAACACCCTTACATCCCGCTTACCGACGACGACCGCAACGAGATGCTCGCGAAGATCGGCGCGGCGTCGACCGATGAGCTGTTCGAAGACATCCCTGCGGCGTACCGCAAGCCGGCGCTCGACCTTCCCGACCCGCTCTCCGAGCTGGAACTGATCGACGAAATGCAGGCGCTTGCGTCGCAGAACCGCTCGGCGGGCGAGTACGCGTGCTTCCTGGGCGCGGGCGCCTACCGCCACTTCCGGCCGTCGCTCGTCGATGAACTGGTCATGCGCGGCGAATTCCTGACGAGCTATACGCCGTACCAGCCGGAGGTCAGCCAGGGCACGCTGCAGACCATCTTCGAGTTCCAGTCGGTGGTTTGTGAGCTGACCGGCATGGACGTCGCGAACGCCGGCATGTACGACGGCGCATCGGCGCTCGCGGAGGCCTGCCTGATGGCGTGCGCCGTCACGGGCCGCCGTCGCGTAGCGATATCAGAGCGCGTTCACCCGAACTGGCTCGCCGTCGTGCAGGGCTACGCCCACGGGCGCGGCATCGAAGTCGATGTGCAGCCTCACGGCGCCTTCGCTGTGAACGAAGAGCATGCGTGCCTCGCCGTCGCGCAGCCGGACTTCTACGGCCGCATGTCGCCCGATGCCGCGGCGTGGGGCGAAGCAGCGCACGCCGCGGGCGCGCTGTACGTCGTCGCCGCCGATCCGATCAGCCTGGCGATGTTCCGTCCGCCCTCGGACTACGGCGCAGACATCGTCGTCGCCGAGGGCCAATCGCTGGGCGTGCCGTTGTCATACGGTGGTCCGTACGTCGGCTTGTTCGCCTGCCGCGAGAAGTTCGTGCGCCAGATGCCTGGCCGTATCGCCGGCCAGACGAAGGACCTCGATGGCCGCACCGGCTACGTGCTGACGCTGCAGACGCGCGAGCAGCACATCCGCCGCGAGCGCGCCACGAGCAACATCTGCACGAGCACGCAGCTCGTCGCGCTGGCGACGACCGTGTACGCGCAGACGCTCGGGCCGCGCGGCCTCCGTCGCGTCGCTGAGCTCTGCTACGAGAAGGCGCACTACGCCGCCGGCCGCATCGCGCACCTCGAAGGCTACACCGTCGAACGCGACGAGCCGTTCTTCCACGAGTTCGTCGTCCGCGCGACGAAGCCCGTCGCCGAAATCAGCCGCGCGCTGCTCGGTCGCGGCATTATCGGCGGACTCGACCTGCGCGATCCCATGCTCAACCGCATGCTGATCTGCGTGACCGAGATGAACAGTCGCGCCGAGATCGACGCCATGGTGGAGGCGTTGGCCGATGCCTGAGACGCACAAGACGCAACCCGAAAACGAACCGCTGGCGATCGCGCTCTCGAGGCCGGGGCGCATTGGCGTAGCGCTGCCCGCATCCGACGTACCCGCGTCGCCCGATGCGCCGCCGCGCGAACTGCTGCGCGACGAGTTACGCCTGCCCGAACTGTCGCAGCTCGACGTCGTGCGCCACTTTACGCGCCTGTCGCAGCTCAACTGGTCGATCGATACGCATATGTACCCGCTCGGCTCGTGCACGATGAAGCTCAACCCCAAGGTCAACGACGCCGTCGCATCGATGTCCGGGTTCGCGCAATCGCATCCCATGCAGCCCGACGAAGACGCGCAGGGCGCGCTCGCCGTCATGCACGGGCTGCAAGATCAACTCGCCGAGATCACCGGGATGGCCGGCACCTCGCTGGCGCCGATGGCTGGCGCGCAGGGCGAACTGGCGGGCATCCTCGTCATCAAGGCGTACCTGGATTCGCTCGGCAACCATCGCCCGCGCATCCTCGTGCCGGACTCCGCGCACGGCACCAACCCGGCGACCGCATCGATGGCCGGCTTCGAGGTCGTCGCGGTGAAGTCACGCGACGACGGCGACATGGACCTCGACGACCTGCGCCGCGCACTCGAAGAGCATGGCCACGCCGTCGGCGCGCTGATGATCACGCTGCCAAGCACGCTCGGCCTGTTCGACCGCAACATCGTCCAGATCGCGGAAATGGTGCATGCGCACGGCGGCCTCATGTACGGCGACGGGGCGAACCTCAACGCGATGCTCGGACAGGTGAAGCCCGGCGACCTCGGCTTCGACGTGATGCACATCAACCTGCACAAGACCTTCAGCACGCCGCACGGCGGCGGCGGCCCGGGCGCGGGGCCGATCGCCGTAAAGGAGCACCTGCTGCCGTTCCTGCCAACGCCGCACGTACGTCTAGCGCCTCACCCCCTGCCCCCCTCTCCATCGAGTGGAGAGGGGGAAGCGGAACGCTACGTGCTCGCCGAGCCGGAGCAGAGCATCGGCCGGCTGGGCGCGTTCCACGGCAACTTCGGTGTGCTCGTGCGCGCCTACGCCTACATCCGCAGCCTCGGCGCCGACGGCCTGCGCACGATCAGCGAGGCCGCGGTGCTCAACGCGAACTACGTGCAGTCACGCCTGCGCGACGCGTACGACCTGGCGCACGACCGCCGCTGCATGCACGAAGTGGTGTTCTCCGGCCGCAAGCAGAAGTCGCAGGGTGCGAAGACGCTCGATATCGCCAAGCGGATGATCGACTACGGCTACCATCCGCCGACGATCTACTTCCCGCTCGTCGTCGACGAAGCGATGATGGTCGAGCCGACCGAGAGCGAGTCGAAAGAGACGCTGGACGCCTTCTGCGATGCCATGCTCAAGATCGCCGAAGAAGCCGCCACCCAGCCCGAACTCCTGCACGAAGCCCCCCACCACGCCCCGCTCCGCCGGCTTGATGAGGCGACCGCCGCCCGCAAACCGGTGCTGCGGTGGTGAGGGCGCTGCGAACGACGTAGTCGCGCTTCGCTACTGCCGCGTCTCCGCCCGCTCGATGATCAGCGCGTACGCCGGCGCATCCGCGACCGGCCGATGCTCCGTGCCCGCGCGGCTCAAGAATGCCTGTGCCGCGTGTATCGGCGCGTCACGACGGCCCCGTCAGCGTAAGACCTTCGACTCCATCGAATGATGTTACGTAGTGCCTCAGGACGTCTCGACCAAGCAAGGACTCGTTGATCTGATTACCGGCATGCGGTTCCGCGATGTACAGCTTGAAGTCGTGATAGCTGACGCTCTTATCGACGTGCATCAGGAAGATCGATGCATCCACGGAGTAATGCGGCATCCCGTGCCCGGCGCCGCCCACGCTCAGCGTCGGACGCCCTCGGATCCACTGCCATTGGTCCGCGGTCGTGATGAGGCGCTCGCTGTCCTGGGGATGCAGCACTGTCATGTCGGCGCCCGTATCGACGAGGAACGAAACGACAATCGGCGACGACCCAGGCAGATCGGGCACCCAGATCACTACGTCGAGTAAGGGCACAGGCGGGTGGTTAGGGGTGTAGGGGCGTGAGACGCCGGGATGGGTAAGGGCGAAGTAGCCTCTGATCACTCAGAACAGGACGTTCGCACGCTCGCGGCGGATTTGATCGATCGCGATCACTCCGAGTGGCCACGCTCGCTTCGTCGCTTCCGCGAGCACCTCCTCGATCGTCGCTCCTAGGACGAGCTCGCCCTCGTATGAGGCTACCCAGTCGCCTTCATGAGACTCGACAAGTTGTTCCCAGGACTCTTCGATCCTGTGATAGTTCGAGTGCGTCTGCTGGATCATCTCCGCCACGCGCTCCGGACTTATGCCTTCCGGGAGCTTCTCGTCCTTCATAAGCGCCTCCCACCCGGCTTCTACTCATCCCGGGATTACTCAATTATAAGGCTAGAGACGCTTCACTGCCGCACTGACAGACTGAGAGACTGACCGACTGACGAACTTCGCTAGTCCCCGTACTGCCGCGTCTCCGCGCACTCGATGATCAGCGCGTAGGCCGGCGCATCGGCGACCGGCCGGTGCTCGATGCCCGCGCGCACCACATAGAGATCGCCCGCCGCGAGCGAGACGTCGCCCGCACTGCGCTGCTCGATGCGGAACGCGCCCTGCCAGCACAGGAACGCCTCGTCCTGCGCGTGCGTGTGCCACGAGAAAGCGCCGTCGAGCCTTGCTAGCCGCACGACCGTCTCGTCGACGCGGGCAAGATCCTGCGGCTGCCACGCTTCGGTGAGCGCGGCGACGCACGACGGGATCGAGATCGGCGCATCGCTCACAACTCCGCCTGCACGACGACGCCGTCGCTGAGCAGCGCGTCGATCCGCGCGTGGCCGATGCCCAGCGCGCGCAGGCATTCGACGGAGTGCTCGCCGAGCACGGGCGCGCGACGCTGCAGGTGCATCGACATCGCGTCCCAGTGGATCACTTCGCCCGTCTGCTGCACGCGGCCCCATCGCGGGTGCTCGGCTTCCCACCAGAGGTTGTTGGCGCGCGTGTGCGGGTCGTCGAACAACTGCTCGACGGTCACGCACGGCACGACGGGCACGCCGAGCGCAAGCAGCACCTCCAACCAGTGCGCGACCGTGCACTCACGCAACTTCCCCGCGACAGCCTCGGCAAGCGGACCATCGAGCGGCTGAGCAAGCAATCCGCCATCGCTCGACTTTGCTTTTTGCCGTTTGCTGTTTGCCGTCGCGATTCCTAACGCCTCAACTAGCGCCGCCGCATGCTCCTCCGTCGAGCACGCAAGCATCACGTACCCGTCCGCAGCCGGATGCACGCGATACAGCGCGTGCCGCCCCGCAAGGTCGCGGCCGCCGGGCGGTTCCGGCTGCTTGCCCTCGTAGAACAGGAACTCGCCGGCCTGCATCGTGAACGCGCTGTCCGCCAGCGACGTCTGCACGCGGTCCCCGACGCCCGTGCGCTCGCGCGCGATGAGCGCCAATATCATGCCGTACGCCGCCGAAAGCGCCGTGCCGTAGTCGCACGTCGGCAGTTGCAGGTACACCGGCTCGCCGCCGGGCTCGCCCTGCGCGCGCATGAAACCGCCGCGCGCCTGGATCATCGGGTCAAAGCCCGGCAGATGCGCGTACGGGCCGCTACTGCCATAGCCGGTGACCGAACAGTGCACGATGCGTGGGTTGCGCGCGTGCAGCGCCTCCCAGCCGATGCCCAGGCGGTCCATGACGCCCGCGCGCAGGTTGTCGAGCACGACGTCTGCGCGCTCCGCAAGGTCGAGGAAGAGATCGCGTCCCTCAGGTCGCTTCAAATCGATGCACAGGCCGCGCTTGCTGCGGTTCGAGCCGAGAAACGCCAGCCCGGACGAACGCCAGCCGTCGCCCTCGGGCGCTTCGATCTTGATCACGTCCGCGCCCAGGTCGGCGAGCATCATTGACGCATTGGCGCCGGCAATGAAGCCTCCCATGTCGAGCACCGTGATGTGTTCGAGCGGATACCGGCGCGGAGAAGCATCCTTTGCGACGAGAGGTGCCTGCGAACGCGACGCGATCTCGTCGAACTCTCGATCGTGCTCGCCCGGTAACGGTGCAGGACCGCGGACGGCGCCCGGCGAGAATTTCAGTGACACCGGGACTCCCATCTGCCCCGTCGCGCCGAGCACCGGGTCGTGCACGTCGACAATCGAGCCGTTGTGATGCACCTGCGGGTCTTGCGCCCATTCCTCGCGCGAAAGCACGGGCGCGCGCGGCACGTCAGCCTCTTCGAGCAGGCGCATCGCCTCGTCGCGCGTCAGGTGCGCGAACGCGCCGGACACGTGCCGCGCAAGTTCGCGCCGATCGTCCATGTTGGCGATGCCCATCGGCGCGCCGGCGAAGCGCGGATCGACGAGACAATCGTCGAGGCCGGCGGCGATCGCCAGTTTCGCCCAGAACGGCGGCGTCAGCGCCCCGGCGAAGAACCAGTCGTCCGAAGCTTCGACAAGGCGATACGTCGGGATCGGCCCGCGTGGGTCTTGCTGGCCGGCGAGCCGTGTCACGCCCTCAGCGCGCAGCCAGGCGATCGTCTCCATCGCGAAGCAGGCCGCCACTGCCGACAGCTCGAAGCGATCGCCCTCCCCGCTTTGCGAACGCGCGTACAACGACGCCGCAATAGCGACCGCCGCCACGACGGCGTGCGCGTAGCCGGCTATCGGGATCGTCACGTAGACCGGAGGCGGTTCGTAGCGAAACTGCGCATCGCTGATGCCAGAGACCGCCTGTATGAGTGCTTCGTCAGGCGGCAGATGCGCCCACGGCCCTTTCGAGCCGTACGCGGGGAGGTACCCGGCGACCAGCCCCGGATTGAGCGTGCGCAGCGCAGACGCATCGAAACCTAGATTCGCGTCACGGCCCGGCGCCCAATCGTGCAGGAAGACATCTGCCGAGCTAATTAGCCGTCGCAGTTTCTCCCGGTCGGCGTCCGTATCAAGATCGAGCGTGACGCTGCGCTTGCTGCGGTTGAGGACGTGGAATCGTGGCTGGGCGCGCATCGGGTCGCCGCCAAGACGTTCGATCTTGATGACGTCGGCGCCGTGGTCGGCGAGCAGCATCGACGCGAGCGCGCCGCCCGTGCTCTCAGTGGCGTCGATGATGCGGATGCCGTCGAGCGATGAAGTCATGGTGTTGTGTACGGCGTGCGACAAGTGCGGTCAAGCACACGCGACGTTGGCCGGCTGCCGGATCCCTGGGTCTATCACCCAAAGGAAGGGCCGGTTAAGCGAGGACCGGAACCGTCAACTGGCCGTACGGGAGCACGCAGACGGAGGGCTCGCGGCCCAGCGATACGCGTCTGTCTTCGATGAGGTGCGCCAGTGTCGCGTCGACGTCCGGCGCGTAGCGCAGGTGCACCGATTCGACCGTATCGCGGTCGAGCGCCGAGTGGAGCCACACGTCACATCGGGCCTGCACCATCGCCTGCACCTGTACCTGCCACTGGTCGTACGTCGTGTGAGGAGACTGCTCGATGCGCTTGAGCAACGCATGCGGCGACGCTTCGCTGAAGATGAGATCGCCATACTCGGCGGCGCCCAGGCCCTCGCGGCATTCCGCAACGAGCAGGATCGCGCCCCCGGGAGCGCACGCCTGTGCGGCAACCGACATGCCCTTGACCGACTGGTACAACACGAGGTCCGCGGGATACCCCATGTTCGTCGCGACGACGATGTCGAAGAGGTGCGGGATCGGCCGTACCGCCTGGCGCGCCGCCTGCGCGATCGCCGCCTCATGCGCAGCGACGAGACCGCCCGCGAAGACGCCGGTGAGGTGCTTGCGCTCGTCAAGCGTAACGTTGAGCGTGAACGACGGACTGGTCCTCAGCGCCGCATCGCGCATCTCTTCGAAGATCGGGTTGCCTTCGGTGGTGCACCACGTGGCCTTCGGGTGACCGATCATGCGCGCGTCGTGGTTCGGCATGATCGACTCGGCGCCGCAGATGCCCGGAAGCATCGCCTTTCCACCGCCCGAATATCCGGCGAACAGGTGCGGCTCCACGAAACCGGTAAGGATGCGCAGGTGCGCTTGCATGTACTCCCGATTCACCCAGACGTCGACGCCGCGCGGGCTCTTGAACAGGAAGTCATGCGCCGAGCGGTCACGCGCATCGTGGTCAACGACGCGGTACCGCGCGAGGATATCCCCGCCGAGCATCCGCTCCAACTCGTCGGCGCGCGATGGACGGTGCAGGCCGGTGCCGATGACGATCGTGATGTCGCCGCACGCGACGCCTGACGCTTCGAGCGTCTCCAGCATCGGCGGCAGGATGATCGCATTCGGCACCGGCCGAGTGATGTCTGAAACGACGATTGCGGCCTTCTGGCCGGGCCTCGCGACCTCAGCCAGTGGTGGCGATCCGATCGGCCGCGCGATCGCCCGGCGCACGCCCTCTCTCGGATCGGCGAGCGGCGGCGTACGCTCCGGTACCAGCACGAGCGCGCCATCGGGTACGTGCGCGTCGATGCCAGCCTCACCGTACGGGAGATGGACGTCCATGCGCGGATCGTAGCAGACGTCAGATCTCGACGAACGCCGCGCCTTGCGTCAGCAAAATAAACATCGCGCCCGCCGCGATGAATGGCGCGTACGGGATCGGGTCGCGTCGATCGCGGATGCGGGTGACCAGCAGGATCACGGCGATGACGCCGCCGCCGATCGCGGTCAGGAGCAGCGCGCTGATACCAAACGAGAGACCCAGCCCGAAACCCGTGAAAAACGCAAGCTTCACATCGCCCATGCCCATGCCGCCGCGCGTCAGAATCGACATCAGCAGGAACGTACCACCGACGAGCGCACCGCCGACAAGCACGTTGGCACGATTGGCGTCCGGCATCACCAGACCTATGGTGACCGCGGCGATGATCGCCGGATACGTCACGACATTGGGCACCCGGTAGGCGAGCAAGTCCGTCCCGGTGCAGACGATCAGCACGGCAGCGTACGCCGCGACGATCGCCACGTGCAGGGGCTCCGACTCGTACTGGTGGCCGGCGAGCGCGAATAGGAGCGCGGTGACGCCGACGACGATCGTCCGGCGATACATCGATGCTGACGTAAGTGCGCGCGGCATCGCCAGGGCGCCCGCCTCGCTGCCGAGTGCGAGACGATGCGGTGATTCTTCGTCCAGCGGCGATTCGTCGTCTTCGTCGGCGTCGGCACGCTCGTATGGCTCGCGCGACAGGCGCGCGATCGCCTCATCGAGCCCAAAGCCCGCAAGCACGCCCACGATCGCCATGATCATTACGGTCACGCGTTGAACCTCGATCCAATCATCGGCCGCGGCGGCTGCCTTCGGTGTAGGGGCTTCCCGTAGGCGGACGTCTGGCGAAACGATGATAGCGGGTTGCCGCCTGCGGCCTTGACAGCAAACCCGGGCGGGCCGTGATGTGGAGAGGCTCGCCGCCGTCCGCCACTCGCAAGAACGTTAGGCCTGGCGGCGTCGCCACGCCGGATGCGACGTGTCGAGCCACGTGTTGGCGAGCTTATAGTCGCTGCCATACGAGATGGGGTGGTTGGCGTTGCGGACGTAACCCCACGAGAGTCTTCGCGAGACGGGGGCACAGTATTCGAGCCGCGCGTTCACCTTGCCAAGCAAGTAGTCCTGGATATCGACGCCCTGTTCCCGCCGCGCCTCGTAGTCGAACTCGCCGCGCGTCTTGTCGAGCATCGCGTCGAGCGTGGAATCCTGCAGGCGGTACGTGTTCATCGGCTGACCGCTGCGGAACTGACCGTACAACCAGTCGTCCAGGTCAACACCGCCGTCCTCCATGGCGAACGTGAAGTGCACGACGCCCTCCGTCGCACCGTCAATGTTGCGCCCAAGCGCGGAAGCGATCACAGCATAGCCACTGTCATCGACGATCGTGCTGACGCGCGCACCGAGCACATCTGTAAGCTGACGCTGCACGAGCGCGACCGCGCGCTCCGCGATGATCTTCGGCACACCCGAGAAGAAGATCTTCAACTCGGTGTCTGAGTCCTCGCCGAGCGCGGCCTGCCAGAGTTGGCGCGCTTGCTGGACGTCTTCGTCGCGCAGCGTCGGGTCCGTCCGGTATCCCGGTTGCCGCAAGAGTTCCTCCTCGGGGACAGCCCACCGGTCCATGACGGGCGCCACCGCCGCAGTCAGCCGGGCCGAAGGGCGCCCGTCCATCGGTGCGAACATGATGTCGGCGAGCGCGCGCCGGTCGATAGCGAGGTGCACCGCGCGGCGCGCCCGGTCGTCCTTGAATGGCGCGCGATCGAGCAGGAGACGGCTCGCCAGGAACCCGCCGGCATCCGTCTCTTCGAGTTGAATGTCCGCAAGATTCGTCTTGTGCTCGTGGTCCAGGACTGCCGGGTCGAGGAATGACGTCGCGTCGATGGCGAGGCGCTCGAACCAGACGCGCTGGAACGTGTCCTCCTGCGGCGAATAGAACGCCTGGTACGCATCGAGGAACGGGCGGTCCTTCCCGACGCCGTGCGGGTCGTCGTCGCGCGCGAACCATTGGGGATTCCGAACGAGACGGACGGCCTGCTGCGGCTCAAACGATTCGAGCATGAAGGGGCCGGTGCCGATCATCGCGAGCGGGCTGGCCGCTTCGTCGGTGGCCTGATCGATGGTCTCGTGCGCAAGGATGTAGGCGTGTTGTCCGGCCAGGAAGTCCAGGAACGGCGCCACCGGCTCTTTGAGCTGAATGACGACAGTGTTCTGGTCGCGCGCTGCGACCGAGTCGATCGCACTCCATTTGTGCTTGCGAAAGAATCGATTCGCCTTTGGGCTGTTCAGCTTCATCTGGCGCTCGAAGCTATAAGCTACGTCCTTCGCTTCGAGATTCCTGCCCGTGACATGCGGATGCAAATATCTGAAGTGCGCCGCGTCATGAAACCGCACACCGTCGCGCAGCTTGATGATGTAGGTCAGTTCATCAGGTTGTTCCGGCATGCCGTCCGCAAGGTCGGGCGACAACGTGCCGGCGCGTTCGTCCTCGTACTTGTAGAGCTTGCTGAAGACGGCGGAGTGGACGTTCGCAACGGGCCCCATCAGCGTGAGGTGCGGGTCGAGCGTGTCCTGCACCGTCGCATCGAAATTGTAGACGCGCAGCACGCCGCCGCGTGATGCGACGGGCGCCACGGACGGCGCCGCTGTCGCCGGCGATGCCGGCGCAGGTCGCGCCTTACCGTCACCGCAGCCGACGCCAACATACGCGGCGGCACCCGCGGCGAGTGCGCCCGTCGTTCCGAGAAAGCGCCGGCGCGTGACGCGTCGGCTGTTCATGCCGCGAAGATCTCGCGCTTCCATGCGCACGATGATACGGCGTTGTGTGGATAGCATGCCGCCCGATGGTAAGCCGCCCCGATCGGCGCCTGGACTGCGATCACGCCGAGACTTTCGCCAGCTCGGGCTCCCCCAGCGAGTCGATGTCGCCCTTCCATGTGCAGTTCGTGCACTTGGCCGTCCCCTTCGCTGCGACGACGATGAGGCCCTCGCAACTCGGGCAGGGCTGCTTCAGAGGCCGTGACCAGCTTGTGAAATCGCAGTTCGGATAGTTTGCGCAGGAGTAGAAGGTGCGCCCGCGCTTGCTCTTCTTCTCGACCAACTCACCGCCGTCCTTCGGGCACACGACGCCGATCTTCTTCAGCAGCGGGCGCGATCCTTTGCACTCCGGGTAGCGTGAGCACGCCAGGAACTGCCCGAAGCGCCCGCGCTTGATGACCATCGGCGAGGCGCACTCGTCGCATTTCTCATCCGGGACTTCCTGCGCCTGGGCTTCGCCATCGAGCGGGCGCGTGTTCTTGCACTCGGGGAAGCCGGAGCAGGCGAGAAATTGTCCGAAGCGGCCCCACCGCTTGATCATCGGCTTTCCGCACTTTTCGCAGATCTCTTCCGTCTCTTCTTCGACGCGCGGCGCTTCGGCTGCGGCCTCGAGATCCCGAGCGAGCGGATCGTAAAACTCCTTCACGACCGGCGGCCATTTACGCTCGCCGCTCGCAACCTCGTCGAGCTCATCTTCCATGCGCGCGGTAAAGCTCAGATCGACGATGTCCGGGAACCGCTCCACCATGATGTCGGCGACGACGAAACCAAGCTCTGTCGGCCTCAGCGCGCGGCCTTCCTTCTTCGCGTAGCCGCGATCCTGGATCGTCGACATGATCGGCGCGTACGTCGAAGGCCGGCCAATGCCGTTCTCCTCGAGCGCCTTCACGAGCGTCGCCTCGGTGTAGCGAGGTGGCGGTTCGGTGAAGTGCTGGGCGGGCGTCACCGCAAGCATGCGCAGCGCTTCGTTGTCGTCAAGCGCGGGCAGCGACTTCTCCTGGTCCTCATCCGTCTCCGTATCCCGCCCTTCGATGTACACCTGGCGAAAGCCGGGGAAGCGCAGGTGGCTCGCCGAGGCCCGAAGCCCGTACGGTTGCGCGGGCGCGTCCACGCGCGCATCAATCTCCACGCTCATCTGGTCGAAGACTGCATCGGCCATCTGGCTCGCCAGGAAGCGCTGCCAGACAAGCGTGTACAACTTGAACTGATCGGATGACAACGACTTCTTCAACGCCGCCGGCTCGCGTGTCACCGACGTCGGGCGGATCGCTTCGTGCGCTTCCTGGGCGCCCTTTGACTTCGTCTTGTAGAACCGCGGCTTATCAGGGTAGAAGTCCCCGCCGTACTTTTGCGTGATGAAGCCACGCGCCTCGTCTCTTGCCACCTGCGCGACGTTCAAGGAGTCCGTACGCATATAGGTGATGAGGCCGACCTGCCCCTGGCCCGGAATATCGAGCCCTTCGTACAGCTGCTGGGCAACCGCCATCGTGCGCTTGGCGGAGAAGCCATAGCGCCGCGACGCTTCCTGCTGCAGTGTGCTTGTCGTAAAGGGCGGTGAAGGGCGGCGGACCTGCTGTCGCCGCTTGACTTCTCGCACCTGGTAGGAAGCACGCCGCAAGTCCGCCGCTACTGCCTCGGCGCGTTGTCCGTTATCGATCTCCGCCTTCTTTTCGCCGGGCAGGGCGACCAGGCGCGCCTGGAATCCCTGCTCATCGGCATCATCTTGCCTTGCGAGGTCGGTGTCGATCGTCCAGTACTCTTGCGGCTTAAATGCTTCGATCTCGCGCTCGCGGTCAACGACCATGCGCAGAGCGACGGATTGGACGCGACCGGCGCTCAGCCCGCGGTGGATCTTGCGCCAGAGGTAAGGGCTTATCTTGTATCCGACCAGCCGATCCAGCACGCGGCGCGCCTGCTGCGCATCGACCAGCCGCATGTCAATGGTGCGGGGGTTCTTAAAGGCCTCTTCGACCGCGTGCTTGGTGATCTCGTGAAATTCGACGCGCTGGTAACGGCCGCGGTCCACGGCGTCGTTCGCGGAAGTCGTCGCGGATGCGTCATCATCAGACTTCCGTTTGCTCTTGCCGGGATCCTCGAGCGCCTCGAGCAGATGCCATGAGATAGCCTCGCCCTCGCGGTCGGGGTCAGTCGCCAGGTAGACGGTCGTCGCCTTCTTCGCCGCCTCCCTGAGCGCCTTGACGACGTCCTTCTTGTCCTTGGGCACGATATAGCTGGGAGTGAACTCGTTCTCGACGTCGACGCCAAGGCGGGACTTCGGAAGGTCGCGGACGTGCCCGACGGAAGCGCGGACCTCGTACTGCTTGCCGAGGATGTTGCCCAGGGTCCTGGCCTTGGCCGGTGATTCTACGATCACCAGGTTCTTTTCTTTTGCCTTTGCCATAATCTCCTGCGCCCGCCAACGGGACGGCCCCGGAACGTTATACCGGAGCACTCTACCGGCACAACAGGTTCTTCGGTTCGGGACGGGTGGGTCTGAATACGGGCGACCTGGGAGACGAATCGCGCCTCAAGCCGGTTTGTTGGCTTCCACGCAGGGACCCGCCCGGCACTCCCACCCTAACAGAATTGTCAAGCGAGACAGCGTAACGGGCTGTCACGCCGGGGTCTTTAAATCTGTGAACCAATCGCGCCCACACGAGGCGCGGCGATGTTTGAGCGTTGCGCGGAATGGAGTAAGATCGGTTCGAGGGTAGTGTTCGCGACGAGCGGCGGTGCCCCGACGGCCTTGGTGGCTGTGGGGAGTTCGGGGGTGCCGCATCTGCGGTGGGAGGGTAGCTATCCTGGCACAAGGTACGAAGGTCCGTCTCAAGGAAGAACTCTTCAGCTATAGCCGCCCGCATCTTCTCTTTCACGCACGCCAGGGTGATGTCGGCGTGGTCTCACCGCCGTCCAAGCAGTCACCCGCCATGGCGAAGCTCTACACCATCGTGCACTTCGAGCAGTGCGGTCACGACCACCGCTTGCTCGATGATGAGCTTGAAGTCGTGAAGTAGCGACTTACGCGCGCGGAGCCGCGACATCGCGCGTCTTGACGTAGTTCATGCGCCCCACCTGCCGCACCGCCCCCTTCAGCTCGAGCATGGCGAGCGCGCTCGTGACCGCGGCTATCGGCAACCCGCATTGCCGTCTCACTTCATCGATGTGTACCGGTTCGGTGCCCAACACGCGGAGCAGCACCGCCTCGGTATCGTCGGCCGGAATGATCTCGGCCATCTCCATTTGGTGTGCGGCCATGGTCAGGTTCAGTTCCGCCAATATGTCCTGGACGTCGAGCGTGAGCTTGGCTTCGCCGTCCTGGATGAGCTTGTTGGTGCCACGTGAATTCGGCGAATACATGCTGCCGGGCACGGCGAACACTTCTCGGTTTTGCTCCAGCGCCTGCCGCGCCGTGATCAAGGCGCCGCTCTTCGTGTCGCCCTCCACGACAAGCACGCCCAGCGAGATGCCGCTGAGGATGCGGTTTCGGCGCGGGAAGAACTCGCTGCGGGGCTGCGTGCCGATCGCATAATCGCTGAGCATGGCCCCCTGCTCGACGATCTGCTCGGCGAGTTTCTTGTGCTCTGGCGGATACACCATGTCGAGTCCGCAGGCCAGCACGGCGACCGTGCGGCCGCCCGCTTCGAGCGCGCCGCGGTGCGCGATCGCGTCAACGCCGCGCGCCAGGCCGCTGACGACGGTCACCTGGTTCGCCGCGAGCCCGCGCGACATTTCTTCGGCGACCTGGCGGCCATAGACGCTGACGCGTCGCGTGCCCACTACCGCGACCGACCACTCGTCCGCCGGTGCCAGCGCCCCGCGGACGAAGAGCACAGGAGGGCGGTCGTACACCTCCTGTAGTTGGCGCGGATATCCCGCGTCGTGCCAGGTGATAGCGCCAACACCGTGCTTGTGCAGCAGTTCGAGTTCGTCGTCGGGATTTATGCTGTCACGCGCCGTCACCAGGGCAGAGACGGTGCCGGCGTCCAGGCCGGCGGCCTTCAGCTCGCCTGCGGAAGCCGTCCAGGCCTGCTCCAGGCGGCCGAAGTGCGCTTCGAGCTGCCCGACGCGCACCCGTCCGATACGGGACACGCGACTGAGCGCAATCCAGTACTTACGTTCTAGTTCGTCCATGAGGCGCGAGTATCGCAGAGTCCGCTGTGAAATGGAAGAGGGCGGTCGAAAGGAGTAGAATTGCGGGCTGCAGGGCGACCGAGGAGACACCATGCGCGTCAACCTGCTTCTGTTCCTGCTGTGTTCAAGCTGTCTTCTGACATTCGCGGCTTGTCGCAGTGGCGACCCATCAACCGAGCCAACCCCGACTCGCGGCGGCCCGAACATCGGAGATTCCCTTCAGCCGCGAGGTAGTCCGCTGGCCTTTCGCTCGTGCGCGGAGGGGTGGGGCTGGCAGCGACCAAGCGTCGACGACCAGCGCCGGTATCTTGCGTCCCTGGGTGGCGAGTTCCATGAGTTCGCGTCCGACCCCGGAGCGCTCTTCGCCGGAGCGTACATCGCCACCGATCCTACGCGCAGCGAGAATGAGTGGCACTACGGACTTTTCTGGGCGCGAGTCCAGGACGTGGACAACGAACGCTACGCGTTGGCGCGTTCCGGACTGTGGGCCGCGACACCGAACACCGCCGGCTGCAATCGCCATATCGCCGCCATCTCGCTCGTGATCGATTACGACGTGCTGGAGATGCACTTCGACGGCGAGATCGTGTGGTTTACGGCGCGCGCATCGCCGGGGCACTTCGAGTTCGTCGAGTACCTGCTGCCGGAAAGAAACACGGTCGGCTTCACGCTGTTGGCGGAGGACGGTACATGGCTGGATGCCTGCTGCAACTAAGCCAAGTTCACCCAGAGATCAGTTGTGGACCATGCCTGCGGCAGGTTGCGGCGTGAGCCGTCCGCTTGCCGTTGAGAGGCGATAGAGCCGCCAATCGCCCTGCGCTCGCAGCAGTTCGTAGCGGCGTGAGATGAACTCATCGAGCGCGTCGAAGGGCGCGTACGCACCATCCGACGTCACCATGTACACCGGCGGTGACGCCTGAACGTCCCTGAGGATCTCGTCGCGGGCGCCGGGCATCACGTGCCCGAAGAACGAGGCGTAGTACCGCGTCGGGTTCGTCGCCCCCGATGCCGCGTAGACCCACGAAAGCTCTGACCACGTGAACAGCGTATTCCCCGCCCCGTCTTGCTCGATGTAGCGGGCGATGTCGGCGACGGTGATCGCCCTGCCGTCGAACTCGTAGATATACGCATCTTCGTCCATGTCGCCCCACCGATACGACGCAAACGTTTGGTAATACCAGTCGACATCGAGGTGCCGCCGGTTGCGAAGATCATCCCAGAACTGCGCGTACAGGATCGCCGCGACGAGCAGCCCCGTCACCACCAGCGCGATCCTTCCGAGGTCGTCGCGCTCCACGGGCAGCGGACTCGAAACGGCCAGCAGCACCGCGGCCGGCGCCACCTGCTGCAGATAATGCGGGAACGTAAACGGACTCGCCGTCGCGCCCGCAATGGCGAACGCAAACCAGAGCATCGGGAGGTGCGCTACGCCAACGTCGCCGCCGAGCCTCTGACGCCGCACGAGATACGCGCCGACGATCAGCGCGGGAAGATAGCCCGCGACGCGCATGAGCGGCCCTTTATCGTCGCTGAGATCCCAGTAGACGTTTTGCGCGCCCGCCATCGCATATACGTACTCGTCGAGCGCGCCGACCGCCGTGAACAACGCCAGGAGTAGCGCCTGAGGCGTCGCGACGCCGGCGCCGAACGCCACCAACGCCCGCAATGGCCGCTCCTGTGTCAGCCAGAGCATCGCCCCGACCGCCGCCGCATCGAACACGGCAACCTGCTTGTACGAGATAGCGAAGCTCATCATGACGCCGGCGGCGGCGTACCACGAGACACGCCGCCCTTCACTTCGCCCGTCTGCGAGCACGAAGAGCAGCACGCCCAGCGTCGCCGGCAGGATCATGTACGTTTCGGTCAGCGCCAGGTTGCCTTCGAGGACCGGCGTGCACAGGACAAGCGCGAACGCCGCGCTGGCAATCAGCGATCGCCACGGCCCGTACAACCGCAGTGCGATCGCCATCACCGCCGCCTGCGTCATGATCACGACCATGGCCGTCGCGATGTGCAGAGGCATCACACCTGTCGTGCCGGATACGAGCTGGATCAACGCGTACGTCGCGAAGATCAATGGCGGCTTGTTGTCCCATGCCTCTGCGTACAGCGTGCGGCCGTCGAGCATGTTCTGCGCGATGCCGGCGAAGATCCCCTCGTCGCCATACCAGCGCGGCTCGAAGAACGACGGATAGCGCAACGCGAACGCGAGGATCAGCGTCGCCGCGGCCAGCACGAAATATACGGCTGCGCCGCGCGGTGTCAGGCCAGCCAGCGGACCCTCTTGTTCCATGCGTCCGATCTTACGGAAGAACGCGGGTTCGGGCTTGTCGTCCCGGGCGCGGGACCTACGGAGCCGTAACAGGGTTGCTGGACTCGACGCGCTTCGTGGCTCGGACCTTCTTGATCCTGCGGCCGAGCACGCTCAGCACGCGGAGCGTGAGCCCGTCGACCCGGACCTCGTCGCCCGCGGAGGGCACCTTCCCGAGATGGTGATACACGAAGCCGCCGACGGTATCGTAGTCCTCGTCATCATCGGGCTCGAAGCCGAATAACTCTCGTAACGCGTCTATGCTCACGCGCGCGTCCAGAATGGCTTCTGTGTCGGTGACCCGTTCTATGGGCGCTTCCTCGCGGTCGTACTCGTCCTGGATCTCGCCGACGATCTCTTCGAGCAAGTCTTCGATCGTGACGAGCCCCGCCGTGCCGCCGTACTCGTCGACGACAACGGCGATGTGGACCTTGCTCTGCCGCAACTCGCCGAGCAGTTCGCCGACACGCTTGGACTCCGGAATGAAGTACGGGGGACGGGCGATCTCCTTCAGCGAGGGCTTGCGCCCCTCCGTCAGGCAGCGCAACAAGTCCTTGGCGTAGATGATGCCGACAACGTTGTCGATCGTCTCGTCGTACAGTGGAATGCGGCTGAAGCCCTTCGCGACGATCACACGCAACGCGTCGTCGATCGTCTGGTCGAGATCGAGACCGACGACGTCGATACGGGGCGCCATGATCTCCCGCACCGTCGTCTCTTCCATATCGATGATCCCCTGGATCATCTGGCGTTCTTCCTCTTCAATCTCGTCGTCGCCGGTATCGATCTCGGCGAGCCGCAGGATCTCTTCGGTCTCGTGCTCCTCGTCGTCCTCGTCGTTCCCACCGACAACAGTGCGCAAGCTGCGATCGATCGCCCAGGCGATCGGGCCGAACACGGTCCGAAAGACGTTGATCACAGGCACGAAGCGAATGCCCCACGGCTCCGGGTCCTGCGCGACGATCAATCGCGGCAACCCATCAAGCAACGCGAGGATTAAGACGCCGACGGTTGCGACGAGCGCGAAGACGCCCCACGAGTGTTCGGTCTCTCGGGAAACAAGGAAGATCGCCAATCCCGTCGCGACGACGACTGCGAGGTTCCGTACGAATGCGAGCACTGCCAGCACGGACGCGCGCTCATCGACGAAGTTGTGCAAGCGTTCGGCGCGACGCACGCCCCTCCCGGCCATGGACTTCAGGCGCGCGCGGCTCACGGCGGCGACGCAGGCTTCCGCGGCCGCCACGATGACGAGCAACGCCAGTGCAAGTGTCAGGAAGATCACGCCCAGGGTACTATCGCTGTCCAGAGTCGGACTCCTCCTGTTCCTGGCCGATCGCGCGAATCCTCGCGGGCGCGCCGATGGCCATCATGCCGTCCGGCACGTCGCGAGTCACCACGGATCCCGCGCTCGTGCGCGCGCCCTTCCCAATGCGCACCGGCGCCACAAGCATCGTATCGCTGCCGATGAATGCGCCGTCGCCGATGATCGTGCGGTGCTTGCGCTCACCGTCGTAGTTGGCGGTGATTGTGCCTGCACCGATGTTCACGTCGTCGCCGACCTCCGCATCGCCGATGTAACTGTGATGCCCCATCTTTGTGCGCTTGCCGAGGCGTGTATGCTTGACTTCGGCGTAGTTGCCGACGTGCGCATCCTCACAGATGTGCGATCCCGGCCGGAGATGACTGTACGGTCCCACGTCGACGTGTCTCTCGAGCGTTGACTCTTCGATCATAGACTCGCGGACCGTGCAGTCATCGCCGATCACGGAATCTCGCACATGAGCGCCGGGGCCAAGGACGCAGTCTGTTCCCACCGCCGTCTGTCCGACGATATGCGTGTTCGCTCCGAGGACCGTGTCGGCGCCGATCGTCACCCCCGCATCGATAAACGTCGAAGGCGGGTCGAGGAGCGTGACACCCGCAAGCATGTGCGTGCGGCGGATGCGGCCGCGGAGCGTCGCCTCCGCTTCGGCGAGTTGCACGCGGTCGTTGATGCCGCGCACCTCCGCCGGGTCGTCAGCGATGACGGCGATGCCAGCATTGCCTTCGGCGTGCGCCATCGAGGCAAGCGCGGTCAGATAGCGCTCACCGTTCGGCGCGGCGGTGATGCGACTCAAGTGCGACCACAGCCAATCCGCGCGGACGGCGTACTGACCGGAGTTGATGAACCGCGGTTCATCGCGGTCCACACCTTCGACGGCCTTCGTCTCGATGACGCTGACGATGCGGTCGCCGGCCATCTCGAGGACGCCGTACTGCTCGACCGGCACCTGGGCAGTGAGTAGCGCGAGATCCGCGTCGGCGAGCGCGCCGAGAAGGCGACGCAGCGTCTCCGGCAGCACCAGCGGTACGTCGCCGTTCATGATCAGCACGCTCTCGGCCGCGCCGGCGGCGTCACGTGCTGATTCAACCGCGTGACCGGTGCCGAGAGCTTCGCCCTGCACGGCGAACCGCACGTCATCGCCCGCCGCGGCACGCACGACATCGGCTTCGGCGCCGGCCCCCACAACGACGACCACATCCTGGACGCCCGCCGCACGCGCCGCATCTACGACGTGGCGCACCACGGGGCGTCCCGCCAGCGGATGCGCGACCTTCGGGAGACGCGAGCGCATGCGCGTGCCGTGTCCGGCGGCAAGCACGATCGCCAGCTGCGGCGATGCCGTCATCGCCGCGCCTGCGCAGACGCGCGCGTCAGACGGGCCACGACGCTATTCCGCTTCAATGGGTGAGTTGAGGACTGGGGAGGTTCGTCTGAGTTTGTAATCAATCCGGGGTCTGCCGCCCGCTGCCCCACCGGCGCAGCTTCATGGGCGAATCTCGACCGTACGCGGATCGTAGCGACGAGCGCTCGAAGGTGTCAAGGCACTGGGAAGCGGATACCGGGGCCGTGAATCAAGATTCAGTTGACAACCGAAGACAGGGTGATCACAAATCGGCGGAGGATGGCGACTTCGACGGCTCTAACCGGTGCAGAGTGCGCGCCCCGCAATGTGGCCCCGAGTTAGCCGCTGTCACGAAGCGTCGGTGCGGACCCCTTCCGCTACAATTCCGCCGATGGACGCAGATCAGGTTCGCGAGACATTCATCGACTTCATGGTGCAGCGCGGCCACAAGCCGATTCCCAGCGCGTCGCTGGTTCCGCACGGGGATCCCACGCTCCTGTTCACCAGCGCCGGCATGGTGCCCTTCAAGCCGTACTTCATGGGTCTCGCCGAGCCGCCGGCGCCGCGCATGGCGACGGTGCAGAAGTGCTTCCGCACGACGGATATCGAGGACGTCGGCGACTACAGCCACCTCACATTCTTCGAAATGCTGGGCAATTTCAGCATCGGCGACTACTTCAAGAAAGAAGCGATCGCTTGGGCCTGGGAACTCCTGACGAAGGGCTTCAAATTCCCCGCCGACAAGCTGCACGTGACGATTTTCACCACGGACGATGAAGCGCACGATCACTGGCGCGACATCGGCCTGCCGGAAGAGCGCATTTATCGATTCGATGAAGAGTTCAACTACTGGTTTAGCGGCGACGTCGGGCCGTGCGGGCCGAACAGCGAGATATTCATCGACCGCGGACCGCGCGAAACGTGCGAGCGCTGCCGCGCTGGAGCGTGTACACCGAACCTGGAGCCCGATTGCGGCCGCTTCCTGGAGATCTGGAACCTCGTCTTCATGACGCTCTACCAGCCCGAGGACGGTACGCGCACAGAGTTGCCGCACACGAACATCGACACCGGCTCCGGACTTGAGCGCGTCACGTGCGCCATACAGGGCAAGGACACGGTCTACCAGACGGACTTGTTCGTGCCCATCCTTGCGCGTATCGAAGCGCTCACAACCACGTCGTATGGCGAAAGCGAAGCGGCGGATCTGGCGATGCGTATCGTCGCGGATCATGCTCGCGCGGCGACATTCTTGATCACCGACGGCGTCATGCCTTCAAACGACGGGCGCGGCTACGTCCTGCGTCGCATTTTGCGCCGCGCGGTCTACGTGCTCACGCAGCTCTCGGGGCCGCGGGAAGACACCTTGCTCGACAAGGTCGCAGAGTCCGTGATCGCGAAGATGGAGCGCGCCTATCCCGATCTCCGGGTTCGGGCGGAATTCGTCAGGCGCCTGCTTGCGACCGAGGAAACGAAGTTCCGGCAGACCATCGAGCGCGGCCGGGCACATCTTGACGGCGTCATGAAAAACGCAGCTTCCACGAAGATGATCGATGGCAAGCAGGCGTTCGCGCTCTACGACACGTACGGCTACCCGCTGGAGCTGACGCAGGAGATCGCCGCGCGTGAAGGCTACGCAATCGATGTGGCGGGATTTCAAACCGAGATGAAAGCGCAGCGTGCGCGCGCCCGCGCTGCTGCCAAATTCGACGTCGAGGCGGACCGGCTCGCGGCGTACACCGAACTGGCGCATATTCGCACGAAGTTCGTCGGATACGACCGCACCGAGCACGAGACGACCGTAGCCGGCATCATTGGCGAGCGCGGCGTGCAAGACGCAGTCGAAGCCGGCGACGCCGTCGAGATCGTGCTCATGGAGACGCCCTTCTACGCGGAGGGCGGCGGCCAGGCCGGTGATACCGGCGTCATCGTCGCGCCGGGCGGGCGTGTCGTTGTGGAGGACACGCAGGCGGCGGCGGAAGGACTCGTCGTGCACCGCGGTCGCGTCGAGGAGGGGCGTGTCGCCGTAAACGATGCGGTGCGCGCGCTGGTCGACGTCGAAAAGCGGCGCGCGAGCCAGCGCAACCACACCGCGACGCATCTGCTGCACGCTGCACTGCGCGAAGTGCTGGGCACGCACGTTGTGCAGTCCGGCTCGCTCGTCGCACCGGACCGCCTGCGGTTCGACTTTACGCACATCGAGGCGACGAAACCGGAAGAGCTGATGGCCGTGCAACGCCTGGTGAACGAGAAGGTACGCAGCGACATCGACGTGCACTGGGAGATCCAGAGCTACGATGAGGCGCTCAGCGGTGGCGCCATGGCGCTCTTCGGCGAGAAGTATGCCGACGCAGTGCGCGTCGTCGGCATTTGCGAACCCGCCGTACATGAGCACGACGCTCCTTCGCCGCCCCAGGACCATCGTGGGCAAGAAACCCGCTGCTTCTCGAAGGAGTTATGCGGCGGCACCCATGTCCACCGCACCGGCGAGATCGGGACGTTCGTGATCCTCAGCGAAGGCAGCGTCAGTTCAGGCGTGCGGCGCATCGAAGCGGTAACGGGCGCACTCGCCGACGAATACGTCATGGCACTGCAGACCGGCATGAATGCGCTGGCGCGCCGGCTCAACACAACGCCCAACCAGCTCGAGGAGCGCATCGAAGCGCTGGAGGCCGACCTGGATGCCGAGCGCAAGCGGACACAGCAGCTCTCGCGCCAGGCGGGTCGCGCGGAGGTCGATACGCTGATCGAAGCCGTGGAGCGCGTCGATGGCACCTCGCTCGTCGTCGCCCGCGTGCCTGCCGACAGCGTCGAGGCGATGCGCGAAATGGGCGACCTGCTGCGAGACAAGCTGGGAAGCGCGGTCATCGTGCTGGGGTCGGTGGTCGGTGAGAAGCCGAGCTTTTTGGCGATGGTGACAAAGGACTTGTCGGGGCGCGTGCACGCGGGCAACCTGATCAAGAGGATGGCACCCGTAGCAGGCGGCGGCGGTGGCGGGCCTGCCGACATGGCGCAGGGCGGCGGCAAGGATCCGGCAAAGCTCGATGACGCTCTCGGCGTGGCGCGCGACCTTGCGAGGGAGAGCCTCGCCGGGAAGTAGATGGGGTCCGGCGGGCGGCTGCTCGGGCTGGACGTGGGCGAGCGCCGGATCGGCGTCGCCGTGAGCGAAGGAGCGATCGCGGTGCCCCTGGCAATCATCGAGCACACGAATCGCGCGAGCGACATCGCCCGCATCGTCGACATCGCGCAGCGCGAGCGTGTCGAGACGATCGTGATCGGCCTTCCGATCAGCCTCTCCGGCGAGGAGCACGAACAGGCGCGGCTCACGCGTAAGTTCGGCGATCAACTGGCCGAACAGACCCCAGTGCCGGTCACGTTTCACGACGAGCGCTATTCGAGCGTCCAGGCAGCCGGAGCGACCGATGCGATGTTACCGTCGAAACCAGCACGGCGACCGCGGGTCACGCCCAGGGATCGGCGCCGTCATCTCGACGACCGTGCGGCGGCGGTGATCTTGCAGTCCTACCTTGATGCGAGGGAGAAGGCGGAGTGACGCAGTATCGGACGGCATGGGCCGCCGTCATCATCATGCTGATCGTGGTGATCGCGAGCGGGGCGTGGTTGATTTCGCGCACGCCCGGCGCCATCTTCGACGAGGACGACGTGCCGCGTGTCGATGCCATCGAGTCGGGCGGCGACCCGTTGCTGTTCACCGTCAACGAGGGCGATAGCGCAGCCGCGATCGGCGACGAACTGGAAGCGCAGGGCATCGTCCGCAGCGCGCTCCTATTCGAGGTGCTCGTCGCGCTGAACGGCGTCGGCAGCGACCTCGAAGCAGGAGAATACGAACTTGACCGCGGCATGACGGCCATCGAAGTCGTGCACCGGATCGCCGAAGGCAAGACGGCTTCGCGCGTCCTCACCGTGCCGGAGGGGTTGCGCATCGAAGAGATCGGCGAACTGCTCGAGGTCAACGGGATCACGACGAAGGATGCGTTCCTCGCCGCGCTCGTGAAATCTGAGTACTCCGAGCCGTTCCTTCAGCAGATCGCGACCGATGACCTCCAGGGCTACGTCTTTCCCGCCGGATACGAGTTCGGCCGATCCACGACGGCCGAACAGGTCGCCGCAACGATGCTCCGCGGGTTCCAAACCAACGTCTTCGATGAAGTGAGCCGCGAAGGCCAGGCTATGACGTTTCACGACGTCGTGACGCTCGCATCGATCGTGGAGCGAGAGGCGGCCACCGCCGAAGAGCGCCCGATCATCGCCAGCGTGTTCCTCAACCGCCTGCGCCTGGGCATTCCGCTGCAGGCCGACCCGACGGTGCAGTTCGCCGTCGCTGCAGATCCGGCGAGCGTCGAACAGTACGGGTACTGGAAGCGCGAACTTACGCTCGACGACCTTAAGATCGATTCTCCCTACAATACGTACGTGTACGGCGGCCTTCCCCCGGGCCCGATCGCGAACCCCGGGCTCGACTCCGTACTGGCGGTCATACGTCCTGCGAGCACCGAGTACCTCTTCTTCGTCGCGAAGGCCGATGACGGCACGCACGTCTTCGCCGAGACGCTGGAGGAACACGAAGCCAACGTCCAGATGTATCAGCGCTAGGGGAGCCAGCAACGTGACGAAGCGCGCGGGGGTCATCGGTCACCCGGTCGGGCATTCGATCAGCCCGTCCGTCTACGGCGCCGCATTCAAGGCCGCGGGCATCGACGCCACCTACGAGGCGTGGGACACGCCGCCCGATACGCTTGAAGGGCGCGTAAACGCGCTTCGCGGTTCCGACTTTTATGGCGCGAACGTAACGATCCCGCACAAGGTCGCGATCGGGCAGTTCCTCGATGGCATGAGCGACGTCGCGACGAAGTCCGGCGCCGTCAACGCGGTGGTCCACGACGGCGACCGGCTCATCGGAGACAACACGGATGTCACCGGCTTTGCGCGCTCCCTGCGAGAGGATGCGGGCTTCGACGCAAAGGGCAAGCGTGCGATGCTGCTCGGATCGGGTGGCGCTGCTCGAGCCGTGGCGCTCGCGCTGATCGAAGCGCATGCGTCTGTGGTCTACGTCGTAGGTCGCCAGCCCAAGAAGATCGACCGCCTCGTGCTCGACCTCAAGCCGCTCACGCCTACGGGCACTACCGTGAGCTGGGCGTACTGGGGCGACGGTTCTTACCTCAACATGCTCGGCGGCGAAGCCGACCTCGTCGTCAACTGCACGCCCGTCGGCATGAGCGAGACGGACACCGCAGGGGAGAGCCCCGTACCCGCTGACCTGATGCAGCCGAAGACGCTCTTTTTCGACCTTGTCTATAACCCTGTCGAGACGCCGTTCGTTGCCGCTGCAAAGTCGCGCGGCGCAAGGGCGTGTTCCGGTATGGGGATGCTCGTCTACCAGGCGGCCGAAACGTTCAAGCTCTGGACAGGACAGACCGCCGATACAAACGCGATGTTCGCAGCCGCCAGGACCTCGCTCGGCGCCTGACTCCCCGCTCGGGGCATAATGGACGCATGAATCTGCCGGTCGTGCTCGCCGTCTCGGACTGGGGTCTCGCGTTTGGCAGTATCCTCGTGCTCCTGTTGTTCCTGGTCATCGGGTACGTCGTCGTCCAGGGGACGCGCGTGCAACTCGCCTGGCGTCAGCGCGTCGACGAGGGCGACGTCGACGCGATTCAGACGCTCGTCGGAGACGAGGTGGCGCGATGGAAGGCGGCTCGCATGCCGAAGGGCATGGAGCCTTCGGTCTGGCACGGCGTGCAGGGTGCGGAACTGCTCGAGGTGACGCCCGACAGCTTCCGGCTCAGCGCCTCGGCCGAAGGTCAATACGCCCTCGCCAGCGGCGAACGGCGCCAGGTGAGCAGCGCCTTGCGTGAAGGCATGAAGCTCACCGCCCAGCTCGCCGACATGGCGTTCTACGATATCCCCAACGTGATGCTGCCGTACGTCCAGATCGACATTTACAGCACCTTCCGCGACGAGCACGGATCTTCCCAGCAGTGCATTCTCTCGACACTCGCGGAACGCAGCGTTGCCGCGGAACTCGAATGGGACAGCATGGATGCGGAAGAGGTCGTGCGAGCGTTCGGCGGGCGGTACGCTCTCGATGATCGGGGCAACCCGCTTCCCATCCAGCCGGACAAGCCACGGACGAACGGCATTCCGTCGGCGTTTTATGAGCCCGGCGACAGCAAGGTCGAGGACTGAGTGCTGCGCTTTCTGACTTCAGGTGAGTCTCACGGCAAGGGCCTGACGACCGTGATCGAAGGCATCCCGGCCGGCCTCGCGCTGTCGGAAGACTTCATCGCTGTCGACTTGAAACGGCGACAGGGAGGCTACGGTCGCGGCCGCCGCCAGCGGATCGAGCAGGACCGCGCGGAGATCATGGCGGGCGTCCGGCACGGCGAGACGCTGGGCAGCCCGATCGCGCTCTTCGTGCAGAACCGCGACTGGGCGAACTGGACCGACGCCATGGCGATTGAGGCGATCGACAAGGAGATCGAGAAGGTTACGCGGCTGCGGCCCGGACACGCCGACCTCGCCGGTACGGTCAAGTACGACTTCGACGACGTCCGTCCGATCCTCGAGCGCGCGAGCGCTCGCGAGACGGCCGCGCGCGTCGCGGTGGGCGGCGTCTGCAAGCGCTTCCTCGAGGAGTTTGGTTTCCGGTTCTACAGCCACACCGTGCAGATTGGCACCGTCTCGGCCGACGTGCCCGAGGATATTGATTGGGCCGCGGTCGAAGAGTCGCCCGTACGCTGCGCCGACGCGGCCGCCGCCGAGCGCATGGTCGCGGCGATTGATGATGCCCGCAACGCCGGCGACACGCTCGGCGGCGTCGTCGAAGGCCGCGTCACTGGCGTACCGATCGGACTCGGCAGTCACATCCAGTGGGATCGCAAGGTCGATGGCCGTCTTGCGCAGGCGCTCATGAGCATCCACAGCGTCAAGGGAGTCGAGATCGGCGGCGGATTCGGACTCACGCGTCTGACAGGCTCCAACGTGCACGACGTGATACTGCCGCGCGAACGCTGGACCTCGGGCATGTGGGAGCGGGAAACCAACAACGCCGGCGGTACCGAGGGCGGCATCACCGACGGCCAGGACATCGTAGTGCGGATCGCGCTCAAGCCAATCGCCACCCTGCCCCGCTCGCTGCCTTCCGCCGACCTCCGCACAGGAGAGGAGATCGCAGCGCATTACGAACGCAGCGATGTATGCGTCGTGCCGGCCGCGGGCGTCATCGTGGAGGCGATGTGCGCCATCGTGCTCGCAGGCGCCGCGCTCGAGAAATTCGGCGGCGACAACATGCGCGAAACACTGCGCAACTTCCGCACGTACCAGGAGACGACCGGACCGCGTGACCTGCGCGAGTGAGAATCAGCCGGCGCGACGGTTCGCACGCGACGGGTTCGGGGCCGTCACCTGCGCCGGGAACGCCTACCCGACGTAACGCGGGCTCTGGTGCTTACGACGCGTTGTCCTCGGTGGATGGCGCTCTCGGTTGCCGTTAGTCATCGGCCTCGACAGCCGGACGCCTGACCATCTCCGACCTTGTACTCTTAGAGCATGAAAGATCAGGTCTGGCTCATTGGATTCATGGGTACGGGCAAGTCGCGCGTGTCGCGGCCTCTTGCCGCCGCCCTCGAGTGGGATCGCGTCGACATCGATGCTCTCATTGAGCAGGAAGCGGGGGAAGGCGTGCGGGCGATCTTCGCCAGGGGCGGAGAGGGCGCATTCCGCGCGCTCGAGGAGAAGACCATTGAGCGCGTCGCCGAGATGTCCAACGTCGTCGTCGCGACCGGCGGCGGTGCGGTCACTTCCGACGTGAACCGCGAAGCGATGCACAGGCGAGGATTCGTCGTATGTCTGGACGCGCGCGTCCAGACGATCGCCGATCGGCTGCTTACGTCGGATGCGCACGTATCGGAACGGCCGCTGCTCAAGGGTGATGACCCGGTTGGGAAGATCTCATCCTTGAAAGCCGAGCGCGAGGCGCTTTACCGTCAGGCGGACTTCATCGTCCAGACCGATGACATGTCACCCGATCAGATCACGCATCAGATCCTGCTGGCGTTCCGCGAGCAAGCGGCGGTACCCGGTAGCGCCCCGTGATCGAGGTGACGGCAACTGCCGGGCGCTACGCGGTCCACTGTCGCTGGGGAGCGCTGGATGATCTCGGCGCCCTCATGCGCGACGCCGGGCTTGCAGGCTCGGCGTTCGTCATATCCGACGATTGCGTGGCGCCGTTGTTCGGCGAGCGAGCGCTCGCGTCGCTGCGCGGCGCTGGCTTCGATGCGGACATCTCGGCGTTCAAGGCCGGCGAAGCAAGCAAGAGCCTCGAAACCGCGCGTGAGATGTACGACTGGCTTATCGAGCGGCGGGCAGAGCGCGGATCGACGATCGTGGCGCTGGGCGGAGGCGTCGTCGGTGACCTCGCCGGCTTCGTGGCGGCGACCTATCTGCGTGGCGTGCCGTTCGTGCAAGCCCCCACATCGCTGCTGGCGATGGTCGATGCATCGATCGGCGGCAAGGTGGGAGTCGATCACCCGCGCGGCAAGAATCTGATCGGTGCGTTCTACCCGCCCCGCCTGGCCGTGCAGGACACGAGCCTGCTGGCGTCGCTACCTCCCAGGATGCTGCGAGAGGGCTTCGCTGAGGTGATCAAGCACGGGCTGATCATGGACCCGCCGATGCTCGACGTGCTGGAGCAGGGCGCCGACCGTCTGCTCGCTCTCGAGCCCGAACTGATCACCAACGTCGTCGCGCGGAACGCCGCACTGAAGGGAAGCGTTGTGTCCGAGGACGAGCGCGAGAGCAGCCGTCGCACCATGCTCAACTACGGCCACACCCTCGGTCACGCCATCGAGGTGGTGACGGGGTACGCGCGCGTGCTGCACGGCGAAGCGATTAGCGTCGGCATGATGGCCGCCGCCGAGATCGGACGGCGCCTCGGCATCACGCCGGCGCACGTCGGGCAGCGTCAGGCACGTCTCTTCGAGCGTTTCGAACTGCCCGTGCGCATGCCGGGCGTCGATGTCGATGCCGTCATCGCTGCGACAGCGCTCGACAAGAAGGTCGCATCGAAAACAGTGCGCTGGGTGCTGCTCGAAGACTTCGGCCGGCCGATCCTGCGGGCGGACGTACCTGCTGACGTGGTGCGAAGCGCGGTCCAGGAGATTCTTATCTAGCACTCCTACGCGACGGGCCTGGTGTGATCCACCGCGACGCTGCGCCAACGCTCCCTGCATCTTCGCAGCCTCGCAACCTTCGCACGCTCGTGAAGGCGAGCGTTTCGTTATCCGCCCGTTCCTAGACTGCATGCAGAGCAGAAAGGAGCGCGACGTGGCAGACGAACGGGAACGCGACGTTGAACGCACATCGGATCTGCACAGGCGAGAGAAGGAAGACATCGAACGCGACGGCCCATCGCCGTACGATGAGGCTTCTCCCCACATGCCGGCCGATCGCGTCATCACGAAGGGCCAGCCCGAAAAGCCTGGACCGGCCGGCGCAGAACTCGACGCGGTCGATGAGCACGTACCCTCCGACGACGATCTGCTGCAGACTGGCCAGATCGATCGTGGCGGCGAAGTCGTCTCGGGCGGCACCGGCGGCATGAGCGGCTCGCTCGAAGACGAAGAAGCGCTCGAAGCGAACGACGAGAGCGGCACGCTCGGCGGCGAGGGCCTACACCGCCGGCTCCAACAGCAGGCGACCGAAGAGGACATGTTGGGCGACGAGGAGGATGGATGAGCGATCATCACGGGCGGCGCCCGCACGACCGGTCCACCGGCGCTGTCGATAAAGATCGAGCGGATCCGGGCAGCAAGATGGACCGCGAACTACGCAACACCGATTCCACCGGCGTCAACGATCGTGATCGGCGCGGCATGGGGCGGCAGGCGGTTGAGCAACAGGAACGAGAGCAGGACTTCGACCAGATCGACCGCGACCTATCGGCGGACAGCGCCGTGGACGACGACAGCTAACTCGCGAATCGCATCCCCGGATCGGGGTCGAGATCGAGTCCCGCCCGCAGCGCCTCACCGCGGAAGTGCGCGCATGCCGCGATCATAGCCCCGTTGTCCGTGCAAAGTACGGGCGGCGGCGCGAAGACCGGCACCGGCGACCGCGCGATGAGTGCATCGCGCAGCGGGCCGTTCGCGGCGACGCCGCCTGACAACAGCAGGCTTCGCGCGCCTTCGCGTGTCGCCGCTTGTGCCGCTTTCTTCGACAGCACGTCAACCACCGACTCCTGAAACGCCGACGCGATCTCTGGTACCGATGGCGGTTCACCGCGTTCGCCCCGGACAACATGAAGCACCGCGGTCTTGAGGCCGCTGAAGCTGAAGTCGTCGCTGCCCTTCAGCCACGCGCGCGGAAAGCGCAACGTGCTCGTCCGCTCCGATGCGCGTGCCGTCCGTTCGATCGCCGGGCCGCCTGGAAAACCGAGCCCGAGCAGGCGCCCCACCTTGTCGAACGCCTCGCCGGCAGCATCATCGCGCGTGCGCCCGAGACGCAGGTAGTCGCCGTGGCCGCGCATCAGCACAAGATCGGTGTGACCGCCCGACACGATCAGCCCGACCGCCGGAAGCGTTGGTTCCGCGTACTCGCGCCCGTCGACCTCGATCCAGTTCGCGTACAGGTGCGCCTCGAGATGATTGACGGCAAGCAGTGGCAAGTCGTGCGCCCACGCGAGCGCCTTTGCGGTGTTGACGCCGACGAGCAGCGCGCCCGAAAGGCCGGGCCCGGCCGTCACAGCGACGGCCGAAAGGTCGCGCCACCCGGCGCCTGCCTCCGCAAGTGCAGCGTCGACCACCTGCAAGATCACTTCCAGGTGGTGGCGCGATGCGACTTCTGGCACGACGCCGCCGTACTCCGCGTGCAGGTGGAACTGGGATGCGATGACGTTGGACCGCAGGTGACGGCCATCCTCCACAACGGCCGCCGCCGTCTCGTCACAAGAAGTTTCGATGCCGAGGATGAGCTGCCCCATGGGCGACATTGAAGCACGCGACGGCGCGGCGCGCCCACATCGCGGCTACAATGCCGCGCGATGATCATGTGCGGTCGTTGGACCTCGGCCCGAACTTCGTCGCCCCGCAGGTGCGCCGCGGTGTCGAGCCGCGCATTCAACCTGTGAGCAGGTTCGACGGCCTCTGGCGAAATCCCGACTTCGTGCGGCTCTGGGCTGCGCAGACGGTCTCCGTCTTCGGCTCCCTCATCACACGCACGGCGATCCCGTTCACGGCGATCTTGCTGCTCGATGCTTCCGCCCTTGAAGTTGCGTTCCTGACGATGTGCAGCGTGTTGCCCGGCGTCCTCGTCGGGCTGCACGCGGGTGTCTGGGTCGATCGCCTGCCCCGCCGCCCCGTCATGATCGCCGCCGATATCGGCCGCTTCGCGCTTCTGCTTACGGTGCCCGTCGCGCACTGGCTCGATGAGCTGCACATGGAGCACCTCTACGCCGTCGCGCTCTCGACTGGCGTGCTGACCATGTTCTTCGACGTCGCGTATCGCACGTACCTGCCGTCGATCGTCCCGCGCCAGGAATTGATGGACGGCAACGCGAAGCTCACCGCTTCGGAGAGCGTGGCGGAGTTCAGTGCGTTCAGCGTCGCGGGCTGGTTGGTGCAGATCTTCAGCGGCCCCGCGGCGCTGCTCGTCGACGCGGTGACGTTCGTGCTGTCGGCCCTATCGCTGAACGCGATCCAGCGCGATGAACCGCATCGCGCCGCGCCGGAGGTGCAGCCGTCGGTGCGGGAAGAAGCGCTCGAGGGGCTGCGCACGGTGTGGCGCGATCGCATCCTGCGCGGGCTTACCGGCGCGACGGTCTGCTGGTCGCTCGGCCTGGGCATGTTCGGCGCCGTGTACATGCTTTTCGTCACGCGCGGACTCGGCTTTAACCCCGGCGTGCTGGGCGTGATCTTCGGCATCGGCGGGATCAGCGCGTTGGCCGGCGCGTTGCTCGCGGAACGAAGCGCGCGACGGTGGGGCGTCGGACCATCGATGGTCGCGGGGCTCGCCGGCATGGGCGTATCGATGCTGTTCATTCCCATGGCACATGGCGCCGGGCTCGCCGCCGCATCGCTGCTCATTGCGCAGCAGGTGTTCGGCGATGGCATGTTCACCGTCTACCAGGTCAGCGACACGACGACGCGGCAATCGATCACGCCGGAGCACATGCTCGGCCGCGTCAACGCGTTCATGCGCATGCTCGAGCTGGGGCTCACGCTCACCGGGCTGCTGCTCGGCGGGCTCATCGGCGAGTGGCTCGGGTTGCGTACGGCGCTGACCATCGGCGCCGTGCTGACGATCGGTGCGGGCGCGGCGCTGCTCCTGTCGCCGGCACGCGGCGTGATGCGGTTACCGGCGCCGACGTGGCCGCTGGACGCAGCAGAGCCGGACGTCGCGCTGCCGCACGTGACGTGAACCCTAAGGTTCACCGCCCGTCTTCAAGCTCTTCCTTGCCGAACTCCTGGAGATGGCACTTGAGTGCCGACTTCGTGTACGCGAGGGCTTCGTCAAACGTATCACCCTGCCCGATGACGACGCCGTTCACGCCCAACGGGTATCCCACGTGACCGTCAGGGTGCTTTTCGATGACGATCTTGATCTGGTGAGGCTCCATTGGGACTCCGATCCCAAACGCGAGAGATTACACGAAGTCTAAACAGGCAGCGGCAGGTCGATCGTGTGGCGGCGCAACTCCGCTTCGATGCGGGCGGCGGAAGCTTCGTCTGGCTCGCACATTGGTAGCCGGTAGCCACCGACGCTGAAGCCAATGCTGTTGAGCGCGTGCTTCAGCGGGATCGGGTTCGTCTGGCAGAAGAGCGCATCGAGCAACGGCAGCAACCGCCGGTGGATCGTCGCGGCTTCGTCGGTACGGCCATCGACGAGATGGCGCACCATCGTTGCAAGCTGCCGGCCCACCAGGTGCGACGCGACGCTGATCACGCCGTAGCCGCCGAGCGTCATGATGCCGAACGTGTCTTCGTCGTTGCCGGACCAGATGCGGAAGCCCGGCGCCGCGTCTTCGACGATGCGCGCGATCTGCGCCATGTCGCCGCTGGACTCCTTGACGCCGGCGATGTTGGCGATGCGAGAGACGCGGGCCTGCGTGTCTGCGGTCATGTTCACGCTCGTGCGTCCGGGGATGTTGTAGAAGATGCACGGCAGCTCGACCGCTTCGGCGATGGCTGCGAAGTGGCGGTACATCCCCTCCTGCGAGGGCTTGTTGTAGTACGGCACGGTGAGCAGCAGCGCATCGACGCCGGTGCGCTGCGCCTCAAGGCTCAGGTCGATGCTGTCCTCGGTGCAGTTGTCGCCTGAGCCGGCGATCACCGCGGCGCGGTCGCCCAGCGCCTCCTTCACCTCGGTGAAGAGGCGAAGCTTCTCTGGCGGCTTGAGCGTGGGCGCCTCCCCCGTCGTGCCGCAGACCACGATCGACTCGCTGCCTGAATCGATGAGCGCGACGGCAAGCCGCCGCGCCTGCGCGTAGTCGACAGCGCCGTCCGCGGTGAACGGCGTCACCATGGCGGTGATGAGACGACCGGGTTCGATCATGATTGTCTCCTCTCGCATCGACATCCCGGTCGACGCGAAAGACCTGCGGGCGAGCGCGGCGTTACACCAGCCCGCGCTCGATCATCGTTTCGGCGATCTGGATCGCGTTGAGAGCGGCGCCCTTCCGCAGGTTGTCCGTCGAAATCCACATCGCGATGCCGTTCGGGTTCGATGCGTCCTGCCGAATACGGCCCACGTACACGGCGTCCTTGCCCGCCGCATCGATCGGCGTCGGATAGACGGCGTTCGATGGATCGTCCTGGACGACCACGCCCGGCGCATCGCGCAGCAGGTCCCGCACTTCCTGCGGGGATATCGGCCGGTCGAACTCCACATGCGCAGCGACGGAATGACTGATGAAGACCGGCACGCGCACGCAGGTCGCGGACAGCGCAAGATCAGGCTCGTGCATGATCTTCCGGGTCTCCGCCATCATCTTCCATTCTTCTTTCGTGTAGCCGCTGTCCATGAAGTTGTCGATGTGCGGCAGCACGTTGAATGCTATCTGGTGCGGATACACGTCGTGGCGCATCTCGCCGCCCGACGCCCAGGCGCGTGACTGCTGGTCCAACTCGCCGACCGCCGACGTGCCGGTGCCCGCTACGGACTGGTAGGTGTCGGCGATGACGCGCTTCACGCGGTTGACCTTGTGCAGCGGCCAGAGGCACATCACGAGCGGCGTCGTCGAGCAGTTGGGGATCGCGAGGATCCCGTGATGGTCCATGACGTCGTCGGCGTTGACTTCGGGCACGACGAGCGGCACTCCGGGGTCCTGCCGCCAGACGCTCGAATCGTCGATCGCGATGGCGCCGGCGTCGCGGGCCGCCGGACAGTACTCCTTCGAGGCGGCGCTGGAGGCCGATACGAAGACGAAGTCGGCGCCCTTGAACGAATCGGCGTTGGTCGCCTCGACGACGATCTCACCTTCGCCAAACGGGATGCGCTTACCCGCCGAGCGCTCGGTCGCGAGGAGCTTGAGCGACTTCAGGGGGAAGGCGCGCTCCGCTGCGATCTTGAGGAACTCCGCCCCGACGATGCCCGTGGCACCGACGACGGCGACGTTGTAGCGCTTCGACATGGCTTCGATGCTCTCCGCTTCGGGGTGTTATGTGATGCGTCAGAGTACCCGCTCGGCTTGGCCGGAACCAAACACCGTCGGCCGCGTGTCCGATCCACTTGATTGTTTTCGTTTTGGATTTTTCACTTTGCGGCTATCTGGATTCGATCTAAGCCAATCTTGATTGTGTCGTTTTGATTGTGGCCTCCAAATGTTGATCTCGGCGCGGCGGCGAGGCGTCCGACGGATGGGGCGCGGGTACGGTCATGCCCCATCATATGCCCGCGATCCGCGGCCAACGGCCCTGGGCATGTCACCCGTGCGGATCCCGCACACGGCGCGCGATGTCAGCCGGTGCTGCCGACCCCAATCATGCGGCCGATCGTATACGTCACTGCCGCCGCGATGGCGCCGATCGCGAGCTGGCGAAGGCCGCTGTAGATCGCGCTGCGGCCCGTGAAGAGCGACACGCCGGCGCCGATCGCGAACAGGGCGATGCCGCTGAACGCCACCGCCAGCCCGAAGTTCAACCAGCCGGAACCGAAGAGGAACGGCACCACGGGGATGATCGCGCCCGAGGCGAACGCCGTGAACGAGCTGAAGGCGACGCGGTACGGCGAGCCAAGCTCGTCGGGGTTGAGGCCGAGTTCCTCGCGGGCAAGCGTCTCCAGCGCGACGCCGCGGTCGGAGATGATGCGCGTCGCGAGCGCTTCGGCTTCCGGTTGGGCGATTCCCTTCGCGCGGTAGATCAGCGCCAGTTCGCGACGCTCCGACTCCGGGTCGGACTCCAGTTCTTCGCGCTCAAGCTCGATCTGGCGTTCAAACAGCTCGCGCTGCGACGTCACCGAGACGAACTCGCCGGCCCCCATCGAAAACGCGCCTGCGAGCAGGCCGGCGACGCCCGCGAGGATGATGAAGCGCCCGTCCGGGTCGGCGCCGGCGACGCCTATGACGAGGCTGAGGTTCGAGACAAGCCCGTCGTTGACGCCGAAGATCGCCGCCCGCAGCGTGCCGCCGGAGTCGACGCGGTGCCAGCGCTCACCTGCCGCGATGCTCGACACATCGTCGGTAGCGGCGAGCGGCGCGTTGGCGGAAGACAGCGCGGAGAGCGTGCGTGCATGGGCGCGTTCGGCCCGCGCGAGCGGCGGCCCGGCTTCGGCCTGCGCCATGTAGTTGTCGTAGCCGCTCGACTCCATCGCCGACACCATCGGCAGGACGGCGCGCGGGCCGAGCCGGTCGGCGAGAAAGCCAAGGATGCGGACGCGCATGCTCGGGCGCAGGTCGTCGCCGGGGTCGAAGCCGGCGTCGCGGAGCCTCTGGCGCCAGTGCTCGACGTGCGTCTTCTCGGTCTCCGCCAGATCGAGGAAGATCTGCGCCCGCTCGGGGTCCTTCTCGGCGCGCGCGAGCCGCCGATACAGCTCGACGCCGTCGATCTCGCCCTGGAAGTTGTCGCGGAAGCGCTTGATGTCAGCGGCGGTGGGGGCGGGCGGCCCCGGTTCGGTGGTGGTCATACGGGCATCATAGGCGGGTCATGCTCCCACCGTCCAAGGCGTTCGGCCCGGAAATAGGCAGGTGGACTGTCGGCCGATGGTGATGTAAGCTTACATCATGAGTCACAGGACGCAGATTACGCTCACCGACGATCAATACGCCCGACTCGTCCGTGAGTCGAAGCGGACAGGACTTGGTCTCGCCGAGTTGATCAGGCGAGCGCTGGACCGTAGTCACGGCGCAACACCGCGCGAGGATGCATTGCGCGCACTCGATGAGAGCGCCGGTGCATGGACTGATCGCCCGTTTGATGGAGCGAGCTATGTCGATGACCTGCGGCGCGGCATGGCAAGACGACTCGCTCGTTGACTGCTATCGTCGTCGATACGTCCGTCCTTATCGACTGCTTGCGTGACGATAGGAAGGCGATAGAGGCGCTTCGTACCGCCATTGAAGCTGGCGATTCTCTAGTGGCATCGGTCCTCACCAAAGTCGAAGTGCTCGCAGGAATGCGAGCAGGCGAGGAGCGACCGACACGCCGTTTGTTCGATGTTCTGCATTGGGTCGTCGTAGATGATGCGCTCGCTGAGCGTGCGGGGGCTCTCGCCAACCAGTACGCGAGGAGCCACCCTGGCGTCGACCCCGTCGATTACGTGATCGCCGCGACGGTGGAGCACCTTCACGCAGGGTTCATGACGCGCAACGTGAAGCACTTCCCGATGTTCCCGGGGCTCAAAGTTCCGTACTGACTGCAGTCAAACGGCTTCGCGACAGGCCGGCCTGAGCCGCCTGAGGTGGTTGTGCCTTCGATGAAGAGCCTATTCACCGCGCTCTGAATCACGTCCTCGCACGCACCTCGATTGACCCGCACTTCGCGCCTCCATACACTCGAAGCACGCCCTCACATCGTCCCTGACTTCCGAGAGGACCTCATGCTGCAAGCTGTGCTCAATCTCAACCCCGACCGCATCGCGGTGACCGAACTGTTCGGGGCGATCGGATCGCCGGCGCGGACGACGGAGTACATCCGCATGTTTCGCGCGATCGAAGAGAACGCGCGGATCCGCGCCGTGGTGATCGACATCGACTCGCCGGGCGGCAGCGCCGGGCCGTCGGAGTACCTGTACCGGGCCGTCGCGAAGATCGCGCGGAAGAAGCCGGTGATCGCCTTCGTGCGCGGCACGGGCGCTTCCGGCGCCTACATGGTGGCGGCGGGCGCGACGAAGATCGTCGCGGTGCCGATGGCGCTCATCGGGTCGATCGGCGTGATCTCGATGCGGCCGATGCTGTACGAGATGCTCGACAAGATCGGCGTTCGGGTCGAGGTGACGAAGGCAGGGCGGCTGAAGGACATGTTCTCGGCGTTCCGCGAGCCGACGGACGAGGAGCGCGGCAAGGAGCAGGCGCTGCTCGACGCGTTCTACAACCGCTTCGTCGAAATCGTGTCGGAGGCGCGGGCGATGCCGGCGGAGCGCGTGCGCGAGCTTGCGACGGGCGAGCTGTTTACGGCCGGCCAGGCGAAGGACAGCGGGCTCATCGACGAGCTGGGCGACCTGGATACGGCGATCGACCTCGCACAGCAGCTCGCGAAGCTCGCCGAGCGCAAGGTGACCTTCATGAAGCCGCACCGGGGGCTGCGGGACCGGCTGCTGAACAACGTCTCGACGGGGCTGGTGGACGGGGTGGCGTGGGCGCTGGAGTCTCGTCTTATGTCACGCTGGATTGATTATCGGGGATAGGGTCAGCTCCGCCTGCAGGCTACCGCGGGTCCAGTGTGAGCTCGGTGGGCTGCACGAAGGTGAGCCTGAAATGCTCCAGGATGTCGCGCCCCAAGAGTGACTCATGCTCGGTCCCGCTCTCGGAGTCGGCTATCCAAATGACGATCTCTCGCGCCCACGTCTCGTCATCATCGTGCGACAGAAAGAGCACGGCAGGCACCGCAAAGTACGAGTGTCCGGCCCCGGCGCCGCCCAGGCGTTCGGCATGGAAGCTGCGGACCGTACGCCACTGCGACTCACTCACGGCCAGCCTGAGCGAATCCTGAGGGTGGAGCACAGAGACATCGGCGCCAGTATCAACCAGGAACTGGAGCCTCGCGTAGCTGTCAATTGAGGGCACGTAGAGAAACGCGTCGAGGAGCGGCACCTGTGTCGGAGCGGGATCGTTCTTTCCAAGGTGTGTGGAACTGAAGAATCCTCTGATCACTAGAGGAGGACTATCGCGCGTCTCCTAGTGAGATGATCGATAGCGATCACATCCAGAGGCCAGCCGGATTGCTTCGCCGCCGCGAGGACGTCCTTCATCGAATCTTCGAAAAGAAACTGGCCCTTGTATGATGCGACCCACTGCCCTTCATGTTGCTCAATCAGGCGCGAGCGTTCGCGCGCTAGGTGGTCGGAGTAGGCGCGCCCCTCGGCTATGAGGTTTCGCACGCGCCGTTCATCGAAGCCCTTCGGCAGCCTCTCCGGGTGGAACTGTGCGGCCAACGGTTCACCTTCCTACGTCTAGCGGTCAGGCTAGCTATTATAGTCGGACGCGGCTCGCGGGGGGCGTTGCATCGTATACGCATGTCCGAAAACTGACCCTCGATTTCGTCCGGCGATGGCCCAAGTGGGCGCCTCCGACACGTTGTGCGGAGATCCCAGGCTGAATACCGACGGGAAGGTGACAGATTAAATTGACGGAATGTGACCCGGGGGGCTTGCAATTGGGGTAGCGGATTGGGTAGCATCCGCTGGTTGACATCCCCTCGATCCCATTTGTATACTCACTAGAGGCTAGACAGAACCCCCTTGCCCAATCATCCCCATGTGTCCCTTTTCGAGGGACTATTTCTGTCACCAGGAGATCACGGTTCGTAACGCATTGTCAGGAGCGCCGCCCGAATGACTGTCTCTACAGACATGGTCAGTACTCGATCGTTGGTTCCGGAGAGCAAGAAATCCTATGCGAAGATCGCTCACGTACTGGACATCCCGCACCTGATTCACATTCAACTCTCGTCGTTCGAGTGGTTCAGGAAGGAAGGCCTTCGCGAGCTTCTGGACGAGATCTCCCCGATCGAAGACTTCACGGGCACGCGCATGAAGCTGCGCTTCCGCGACTACTCGTTCGGTGACCCCAAGCACACCGAGCTGGATTGCCGCGAACGCGACATGACGTACTCCGCCCCGCTCAAGGTCTGGGTGGAGTTGGAGGTCAAAGAGACCGGGGAGGTCAAGGAGCAGGAACTCTTCATGGGCGACTTCCCGCTGATGACGCCCAACGGCACCTTCGTGATCAACGGCGCGGAGCGCGTCGTGGTGTCGCAGCTCGTGCGCTCGCCGGGCGTGTACTTCACACAGGAGACCGACCCGACGACGGGCCGGCAGCTCTGCTACGGCAAGCTGATCCCGAACCGCGGCGCCTGGCTGGAGTTCGAGACGAGCAACAAGGACGTCATGTCGGTCAAGGTCGACCGCAAGCGGAAGATCCCGGTGACGACGCTGCTGCGCGCGATCGACCAGCAAGAAGGGCTGTCGGACAGCGAGCTTGGCACCGACGAACGCATCCTCGCGAAGTTCGCTGACATCGACACGAACGAAGAGCACCAGTACATCCGCACGACGCTCGACAAGGAGGCGTCGTCGAGCAAGCAGGAAGCGCTGCTGGACTTCTACCGGCGGCTGCGCCCGGGCGACCCGCCGACGCTGGAGAACGCGCGCGGGCTGCTGAACTCGTTGTTCTTCAATCCCCGGCGCTACGACCTGGGCCGCGTCGGCCGCTACAAGCTGAACCGCCGGCTGCAGTTGGACACGGAGCAAAAGATCCGCGTCCTGCAGCCGCGCGACCTCGAGACGATCATCCGCACGCAGTTGCAATTGAACAACGGCGTCGGCCACCCGGACGACATCGACCACCTGGGCAACCGCCGCGTGCGGGCTGTCGGTGAGTTGATCCAGAACCAGTTCCGGATCGGGCTGCTGCGCATGGAGCGCGTCGTGCGCGAGCGCATGACGATCATCGACCCGGACCAGGCGACGCCGAGCGCGCTGATCAACATCCGCCCGGTCGTCGCGTCGATGAAGGAGTTCTTCGGCGGGTCGCAGCTTTCGCAGTTCATGGACCAGACGAACCCGCTGGCGGAGTTGACGCACAAGCGGCGTCTCTCGGCGTTGGGCCCGGGCGGTCTTTCGCGCGACCGCGCCGGTTTCGACGTGCGTGACGTGCACTTCAGCCACTACGGGCGCATCTGTCCGATCGAGACGCCGGAAGGCCCGAACATCGGCCTGATCGGGTCGCTGGCGACGTACGGCATCGTAAACCCGTACGGCTTCATCGAGACGCCGTACCGGCGCGTCGTGGGCGAGTTGCCGGCGGACTCCGCGGAGTGGGTCGGACGCTACCTCGCTGAAGACGTCGATGGCGTCGGCGACGCGGGCACGCAGATCGACGATGCGGCGGCGAAGAAGCTTTCGCGCAAGGGCAACAAGCCCGTGAAGGTGCGGCCGTTCGTCAGCACGCAGATCGAATACCTGGCGGCGGACGAAGAGGACCGCTACGTCATCGCGCAGGCGAACGCGATTCTCGACGAGAACAATCACTTCATCGAGGACCGCATCGAGGCGCGGGTGGGCGAGCGGTTCATCATGGAGCCGCCGAACCGCGTCGAGTGGATGGACGTGTCTCCGAAGCAGATCCTGAGCGTCGCGACGTCGCTGATCCCGTTCCTCGAGCACAACGACGCGCCGCGCGCGCTGATGGGATCGAACATGCAACGCCAGGCGGTGCCGCTGGTACGGCCCGAGACGCCGATCGTGATGACGGGCGTGGAGGCGCAGGCGGCGCAGGACTCCGGCCAGGTGATCATCGCGGAGAACGAAGGCATGGTCTTGCAGGCGGACTCGAAGATGATCCGCGTGCAGTACGAAGGCGAGCCGGAGATCACGGAGTACCCGCTGCTCAAGTTCGTGCGCTCCAACCAGGGCACGTGCATCAACCAGCGCCCGACGGTGAAGACCGGCGACCGCGTATGGCGCGGGACGCCGCTCGCGGACAGCTCATCGACCAGCAAGGGCGAATTGGCGCTGGGGCAGAGCGTGCTCTGCGCGTTCATGAGCTGGCAGGGCTACAACTTCGAAGACGCGATCATCTTGTCGGAGGCGCTCGTGCGCGACGACAAGTTCACCTCGATCCACATCGAGAAGCACGAGGTGGAGTCGCGCGACACGAAGCTCGGGCCGGAAGAGATCACGCGCGACATCCCGAACGTCGGTGAGGAGTCGCTGCGCGACCTTGACGAGGACGGCATCATCCGCGTCGGCGCGGAGGTGAATTCGGGCGACATCCTGGTCGGGAAGATCACGCCGAAGGGCGAGACCGAACTGACGGCGGAAGAGAAGCTGCTGCGCGCGATCTTCGGCGAGAAGGCGCGCGAGGTGAAGGACACGTCGCTGCGGGTGCCGCACGGCGAGCGCGGCAAAGTCATCGACGTGAAGGTGTTCCGCCGTGACACGCACGACGAACTGCCGGCGGGCGTCAACGAACTGGTGCGCGTTTCGATCGCGCAGCGACGCAAGGTGTCCGAAGGCGACAAGATGGCGGGCCGTCACGGCAACAAGGGCGTCGTGGCGCGCATCCTGCCCGTCGAAGACATGCCGTACCTCGCGGACGGGACGCCCGTCGACATCATCCTGAATCCGATCGGCGTGCCGAGCCGGATGAACGTCGGGCAGGTGCTGGAGACGCACCTGGGCTGGGCGGCGAACCAACTTGGTTTCCGCGCCGTGACGCCGGTGTTCGATGGCGCCAGCGACCGGCTGATCGAAGACGAACTGGCGCGGGCATGGCTCGCACAGCAGGCCGACGCGTTGTACCGCGCCACCAACGGCAGCGGCGACGGCGTGTCGCCGTACGAGAAGCTCGACATGGAGAAGCTCGACGCATGGCTGTCGGCCCGCGGCTACGACAGCCGCGAGGTGCTCGATCCGACGCGCGCGGGGGTGGCCAAGCAGGCCTGCCTCGAAGTGTGGTTGGAGACGGTCGTCGGCGCGAAGCGCGTCAAGGGCATGGCGCCGGAGAAGATCGAAGAGAAGGTGAGCGAAGCGGCGTTCCAGGGCCTCGCGCCGCCGACGTGGGGCAAGCAGGCGGTGCTCGATGGCCGCACCGGCGAGCCGTTCGACCAGCCGGTGACGGTGGGCTACATCTACATGCTGAAGCTCGTCCACCTCGTCGAGGACAAGATCCACGCCCGCAGCACGGGGCCGTACTCGCTGATCACGCAGCAGCCGCTGGGTGGCAAGGCGCAGTTCGGCGGCCAGCGCTTCGGCGAGATGGAAGTGTGGGCGCTGGAAGCGTACGGCGCGGCGCACATCCTGCAGGAACTGCTGACCGTGAAGTCCGATGACATCGTCGGGCGCGTGAAGGCGTACGAAGCGATCGTCAAGGGCGAGGACGTGCTGGAGCCGGGGGTGCCGGAATCGTTCAAGGTGCTCGTGAAGGAGCTGCAGAGCCTTGGCCTCTCCGTGGAAGTGTTGAACGAAGACGAAGAGTCCGTGGAGTTCGTGGAAGAGGGGGAGGGCGTGCCCGAGCTGGGCATCAACCTCTCCGGCTTCGAAGGTGAGGAAAGAATCAGTGCTTGAGGTAAACGACTTCAACGCCGTCCGCATTTCGCTGGCGTCGCCGGAGCAGATCCGGTCGTGGTCGTACGGAGAGGTAACCAAGCCGGAGACGATCAACTACCGCACGCTCAAGCCGGAGAAGGACGGCCTGTTTTGCGAGAAGATCTTCGGTCCGACGAAGGACTTTGAGTGCTACTGCGGCAAGTACAAGCGCGTGCGCTACAAGGGCATCGTCTGCGACAAGTGCGGCGTCGAGGTGGCGCGCTCGAAGGTGCGCCGCGAGCGCATGGGGCACATTGAGCTTGCGTCGCCGGTCAGCCACATCTGGTTTGTGAAGGGGACGCCGAGCCGGCTCGGGCTGCTGCTCGACGTATCGCCGCGCTCGCTGGAGCGTGTGCTGTACTTCGCGCAGTTCATCGTCACATCGGTCGATGAGAATGCCAAGAAGCGCGCGCTCGAGCACCTGAAAGAAGAGATGGACCGCGAGGCGACGCGCCGCGAGAAGCAGTTCGCGGACCGCATCGAGGAGCTCCAGGAAGAACAGGCTGCGGCCGAGAAGCAGATCGCCGACGACAAGAAGAACAAGCTGGAGCAGATCGAAGACGATCGCCAGGAAGCGGCCGACGCGATCATGCAGCAGGCCGTCGAGGTCGAAGCTGATCTGAAGGAGAACATCGGCAAGTCCGCTCGCAAGGGCTACCGCATCGGCGACGCGCTCGTCGTCGAGCGCGGCACGGTGATCGAAAAGGGCATCATCAGCGGGCTGACGAAGGTCGCGAAGGAGCGCGTGGCGGCGCTCGAAGCGGACTACAAGAAGAAGCGCGAAGACGCGACGCTCATGCTGGATGCGGCGCTCGACCAGAAGCGCTCGAAGATCCTCGAGGAACTCAAGCCGAACCAGGAGAAGGTCGGCGGCGAGCGCCAAGCCGTCTACGCGGAGTTCCAGGGGCGGATCGATGAGTTGGAGAAGCTCGTCGACCCGGTCGACAACGACTCGATGATCCTGCTGCCGGAGTCGCAATTCCGCGAGATCGTCGAACGTCACGGCAACGTGATCGAGGCGGGCATGGGCGCCGAGGCGATCCTGAAGATCCTCGAGCGCGTGGATCTGGAGCGGCTGCGCGAGAAGATGCAGTCGGAGATCCACTCGACGTCGGGCCAGCGGCGCAAGAAGGCGACCAAGCGCCTGAAGGTGATCGAGTCGCTCCGCAAGTCCGGCAACCGGCCGGAGTGGATGGTGTTCACGGTACTGCCGGTGATGCCGCCGGAGCTGCGGCCGATGGTCCAGCTCGATGGCGGACGCTTCGCGACGAGCGACCTCAATGACCTGTACCGCCGCGTGATCAACCGCAACAACCGCCTGAAGCGGCTGCTGGAGCTGGGCGCGCCGGAGATCATCATCCGCAACGAGAAGCGGATGCTGCAGGAAGCCGTCGACTCGTTGATCGATAACGGGCGGCGGGGCAGGGCCGTGGCGGGGTCGGGGAACCACAAGCTGAAGAGCCTGAGCGACATGCTCAAGGGGAAGCAGGGGCGGTTCCGCCAGAATCTGCTCGGCAAGCGCGTCGACTATTCGGGACGCTCGGTGATCGTCGTCGGCCCGGAGCTGGAATTGCACCAGTGCGGGCTGCCGAAGCGAATGGCGCTCGAGCTGTTCAAGCCGTTCGTGATGCACGCGCTGGTGGCCAAGGGGCTTTCGCACAACATCAAGAACGCGAAGCGGCTCGTCGAGCGAGCACGTCCCGAGGTCTGGGACGTGCTGGACGAGGTGATCCGGACGCGCCCGGTGTTGCTCAACCGCGCACCGACGCTGCACCGGCTGGGCATCCAGGCGTTCGAGCCCGTGCTCATCGAAGGCAGCGCGATCCAGATCCACCCGCTCGTCTGCACCGCCTTCAACGCGGACTTCGACGGCGACCAGATGGCCGTACACGTGCCGCTGTCGCGCGAGGCGGTGGCGGAAGCGCGGCAGATCATGCTTTCGACGCACAACCTGCTTTCGCCGGGGTCGGGTGAGCCGATCATCGCACCGACGCTCGACATGGTGCTGGGCTGCTATTACCTGACAGTCGACAAGCCAAACGGGCGCGGCGCCTACAAGGCAGGGAGCAACGGCTCGCCGCCCGAGGGGGTGTACGGCAGCCCGGAGGAAGCGCGACTGGCGCATGATCTCGGCATCGTCGACCTGCACGCGCGGATCCGCGTGCGCGTCCCGTTCGAGAAGCCGCGCCTGCCCAAGCGAGCGCCGAGCGAGGCGTTCCCGGCGCTGCCGGAGCCGAGCTACGACGGCGCCTCCGAGACGACGTTCTCGTACGAGTCGTCGGTCGCGGTCGCGGAGCCCGCGCCGGGCGGACGCGCACGCACGGCGATGCTGGACACGACGGTGGGCCGGCTGATCTTCAACGAGATCCTGCCGGGCGGCGTTGGTTCGTCGGTCAGCGGCGATATCGATTACATCAACGAGAAGATGGACCGCAAGATGCTCAAGACGGTCGTGGCTCGCTGCTACGACGTGCTCGGCAACGAGGACACGGCGCAAGTCGTCGACAACATCAAGCGCATCGGCTTCGAGTACGCGACGCAGTCGGGCATCACGATCGCCGTGAACGACCTGCGCGTGCCCGCCGAGAAGGCGGGTCTGATCGAGAAGGCGGAGCAGTCGATCCGCGAGATCGAAGACGAGTACGAGATGGGGCTGATCACCGACCAGGAGCGTTACGACGCGACGGTGGAGGTGTGGAGCCGCACGACGGAGGAAGTCAAGAAGACGATCCAGGACCAGTTGGACCACTACGGCTCGGTCTACATGATGGCGATCTCGGGTGCGAAGGGTAACATCAGCCAGATCACCCAGATGGCCGGCATGCGCGGACTGATGACGGACCCGTCCGGACGCATCATCGACCTGCCGATTCGGTCGAGCTTCCGCGAGGGGCTGACGGTGCTCGAGTACTTCATCTCGACGCACGGCGCTCGCAAGGGCCTCGCCGACACGGCGCTCCGTACGGCGGATTCCGGGTACCTGACGCGGCGCCTGATCGACGTGGCGCAGGATGTGATCATCCTCCAAGAAGACTGCGGCACGCGCATGGGCGTCTGGCTCGACCAGCCGGATGCCGGCGTGCTGGAGTCGTTCAGCGAACGCATCGTCGGACGCTACTCGGCGATGGACCTCGAAGATCCGGAGAAGCCGGAGGAGATCCTGGTCGCGTTCAACCAGGAGATCGACGACCTCAAGGCGGCGCGGATCGACGAGTTGGGGCTGGAGCGCGTGTACGTGCGCTCGGCGCTGACCTGCCAGTCGAAGCGCGGCATCTGCCAGCAGTGCTACGGGCGCAGTCCGGCGCGCGGGCGTGTCGTGAACGTCGGCGAGGCCGTGGGTATCGTCGCGGCGCAGTCGATCGGCGAGCCGGGGACACAGCTCACGATGCGCACGTTCCACACCGGTGGTGTGGCGAGCGGCATGGACATCACGAGCGGTCTTCCGCGTGTCGAGGAGCTGTTCGAGGCACGAGTGCCGAAGGGCCAGGCGCTGATCAGCGAGATCGACGGCTCGGCGGAGGTCGTCCGCGAAGGCGACGCCCGGCGCATCCGCGTGAAGAACACGGAACTGTACAGCGACGAGTACGAGATCCCCGCGGGCGCGAAGATGCTCGTCAAGAAGGACGACATCATCGAGCAGGGGACGATCCTTGCGCGGCTGGCGGAGTTGCCGTCGGGTGAAAAGAAGAAGAAGAAGAAAGCGGAAGAGGAGCCGGAGAAGAAGCCGAAGGCCAAGTCGCGATCGAAGAAGAAGGTCGAGGAATTGCCCGAGGTCCTGGAAGGCGACGTCGTTGCGCGCATCGGCGGCCGCGTCCAGGTGACGGGCAAGAAGGTCTCGATCGTCTACGAAGAGCGGGAAGAGCGCGAGTACCCGGTGCCGGCGGCGGCGCGGCTGCGCGTCGACAATGGCGACCCGGTACACGCTGGCCAGCAGCTCACGGAAGGCTCGCTGAATCCGCAGGAGATCCTCCGGATCATGGGGCCGGAAGCCGTCCAGCTCTACCTGGTGGAAGAAGTGCAGAAGGTCTACCGGTCGCAGGGTGTGGTGATTAACGACAAGCACATCGAGGTGATCGTGCGGCAGATGCTGCGGAAGGTGCGGGTCGATGCGCCGGCCGATACGGCGTTGTTGCCCAACGACATCATCGACCGCTTCGAGTACGAGGAGATCAACGCGCGCGTGCTGGCGGAAGGCGGCGAGCCGGCGACGGCGGTGCCGGTACTGCTGGGCGTGACGAAGGCCTCGCTGAGCACGAACTCATTCCTGGCGGCGGCATCGTTCCAGGAGACGACGCGCGTCCTCACGGAGGCGGCGATCAGCGGCCAGAAGGACCACCTGCTCGGCCTGAAGGAGAACGTGATCATCGGGAAGCTCATTCCGGCGCGGGCGACGATCGACCTGCCGCCGCCGCCGGTCAAGGAGATCCCGCTCCCGGAGGTGCTCGAACTGGAAGAGGGCGACGACCTCTTCGGCGAGGACGACGAAGTCCGCGGCTTGCTCGGCGCGCTCGTGCTCGACGAGCCGGAGGAAGAAGGCACGGCAGAGCCGGCGGACGACGACGAAGACGCGCCGGTGGCCGAAGTCGCCGAGCCAACGCCCGAAGACCTGCTCGCCGATCATGCCGCCGACGAAGTGCTCGAGATCGAGGACAGCGCACCGGCGGCGCCGGAGATCCCGAAGGGGTTCGTCGCTGAGCCGGACGAGTAGACCGCACTGCAAGTGCTAAACGAGGACGGGGCCGCGCGGCCCCGTCCTTTGCTTTATCTGTCTATCGTGACGGGGATCAGGCGGCGTCTTCTCGCTTGCCCTCGATGACGGCCGTGAGCAGGTCTTCGACGCTCATGCCGCTCGTCGGGAACGCGGCGCAGCGGATGCTGATCTGGGGCTGCGGCACCTCCGGGAAGCGCCGCGCAACCATCTCGCAGACGACGTCGCGCAGGCGGCCGGCCGAGAGCTGCGTGCCATCGATGCCGGTCTCGGTGTGGATAACGGCGTAGCGCCCGCCGACGGCGCCCAGGATATCGGAGTCGCGCACGGTGGCGAGCAACTGGCCGCCGATGCGCCGCAGCAGGTGGTCGGTGAAGAAGTCGCCGAAGCGCTGACGGATGTCCGGTTCGTTATCGAGCCAGAGGACGGCAAGCCCCACTTCGCGACCGTAGCGGCGCGCGCGCGTGACCTCGCGGCGGAGTAGCGCGAGCAGGAAGTCCTCGTCCGGCACCCAGAGCCGCCGGTCGACGGAGTGCAGGCGGCGCGCTTCCTCGCGCTGGCGGAGCTGGTAGATCGCCACCGCGGCGTGCGATGCGAGAATGTTCACCATGTGCTGCGTCGCGGGCGAGTCATCGACGCAGAACAATGCGACGCCGATGTGCTCGCGGTTGTAGGCGATGGGCGCGACGATGACGCTGTCGACGCCGGCATCGCGCCCACGCTCGCCGAAGAGGTCCGCAAAGGGCAGGGCGATGGCATCGGCGCGTTGCTCCGCATCGGTGAGCGCCGCGCGGAGGACGTCGTTCGAGGCGAGCGCGTCGATCTCGAGTTCCTGCCAGAGATCGCGCGCCGTCGCCGGGCGGGGCGATGCTGAGGCGGAAGGCCGGTAGACGCCGCGCTCGTCGGAGAGGGCGAGGACGGTCAGGGCAGCCCCGAACGCCTTTTCGCCGATGAACTCCAAACGACCGGTGAGCCACGGCATGTCCGGCGAAGCATGCACGGACGCCAGGTTCTCGGCGAGGTATGCGTACCGCTCGCTGGCTTCTTCCGCCGCTTCGAAGCCGCTCGTCCGTTCCATGATGGAGTATCGGCGGCAGGCTGCCGTGGTGCGTAGGGATTCCGCCTAAGGAGCCGGCGATCGGCGCTGACGCCGATCTGCAACCCCCTGCAGGACAGATGGCTTCGAAGCTCAGGCGCTGGTGGCGCCGGGCTGCGGCTGGCCGGCCTGCGATGGCATCCAGACGCCGATCCCCGGCTTGCCGCCGAAGTGGTCGCTGATGTAGTGGTCGGCGCGGATCGCCGCCGTCGCGCCATCGCCGGCCGACGAGACGACCTGGCGCGCCGACTGGGCGCGGATATCGCCCGCCGCGAAGAGCCCCGGCACGTCGGTCTCCATCCACTCGTTCACGAAGATGTGACCGCCCTCATCCATGCGCAGCTTGTCGCGCAGGTAGTTCGTATTCGGCGTCAGGCCAATGAAAATGAAGACAGCGGCGACCGGTAGTTCCGACTGCTCTCCGGTAACGATGTTCTTCAGCTTCACGACCTTCACGGCGTCATCACCCGCAATCTCCTCGACGACGGTGTTCCAGATGAACTCCATCTTCGGCTCGGCGAAGGCGCGCTCCTGGAGGATCGCGCTGGCCCGCAGTTCGTCGCGGCGGTGGATGAGGTAGACCTTGGAGGCGTAGCGGGAGACGAAGAGGCCTTCGTCCATCGCGGCATCGCCGCCGCCGACGACGGCGACGACCTGATCTTTGAAGAACGCCGCATCGCACGTGGCGCAGTAGGAGACGCCGTAGCCCGTGAGGCGCTCTTCGCCCTCGACGCCGAGGCGGTTATAGTCGGCGCCGCCGGTGATGATCACGGCCTTCGCGCGATAGTCGCCCTCGGTCGTGCGCACGACATGCATCTGGCCGTCCTGCTCGACGTCCGTGACGTCGGCGTAGGCGGTCTCCATGCCGTACTTCTCGGCCTGCTTGTGCATATTTTCGGCGAGGTCGAAGCCGTTGATGTTGTCGAAGCCCGGGTAGTTCTCGACGTCGGCGGTGAGCGCGATCTGGCCGCCGGTGACCTTGCGCTCGATGATCAGCGTGCGGCGGCGGGCGCGCGCGGCGTAGAGCCCCGCGGACAGCCCCGCCGGGCCGGCGCCAACGATCACGATGTCGTATTCGGGCGTTTCTATAGCTGGTGTGGTCACCGCAGGCTCCTTCGAGGCGTCACCGGCATGCGGACATGATACTGATGCAGCGGCGGCCCGCCGCCGGTGGCGTGCCGCCGTGGCGAGGCGGAAGCTAGACGAGCGCCGCGTCGAGGCGCTTCTTGAGGTCGCTCTTGGGCCTGAATCCGATGATCTGGCCCACCGGCTCGCCGCCCTTGAAGACGAGCAGCGTCGGGATGCTCCGAATCCCGTACTTTGAGGCGGTGCCGACGTTGTCATCGGTGTTGAGCTTGACGAACTTCACCTTGCCGTCGTACTCGGTCGACAGCTCATCGACGATGGGGGCGACCATGCGACACGGCCCGCACCACGGCGCCCAGAAGTCCACCAGCACGGGCTTGTCGGCCTGGAGTACCTCGTTATCGAAGTTGGCGTCGGTTACTTCGTACGGCTTGGTCATCTTGTCGGGTCTCCTTCGTCTGGTCTGCGTCGCCTGTGGGTTGACTTCCTTGCTGAAGACAGCATATGATACCCCCGAGGGGTATGTCAAGGTACATCGCGAACGTGGCGGAGCGCCCTTCCGGAGCATGACTTATGACCATCCCCGCGACCGACCGACCCGAACGCAAGAGCCTCGAAGACGACATCGCGCGGCGGCTGCGCCGCATCGAAGGACAGGCGCGCGGCGTCCAGAAGATGCTCGATGAGCGCCGCGACTGCGAAGAGATGCTGACGCAGACGATGGCGATGCGCAGCGCGCTGGACCAGGTGGGGGCGCGCCTGATGGAGCATCACCTCGACCGCTGCGTGCTCGAGGGCTTCGACTGCGATGCCGAGCGGATGGATAACCTGCGCGAGGCGCTCAAGCTATGGACGCGGTTCGGGCAGCCGGCGCCCGCGATGACCGTGGCGCCGTACGAGGACTGAGTTCTCAGTTCTAAGTTCTCAGTCTTAAGTAGGTCATCGCCCACGCCGCTTGACGTTCACGACGCCTCACGCGAGAATCGGCGGCTATGAGGACGAGAGCGGAACTCGCGGTTGCTACGCTGACGAGCGCACGCGACCAGCTCACCAGAAACCTCCGCACGCTGACGCTCGATGAGGCGTTGCAATCGGCCGGCGGCTTTCGCTCGATCGTCGGCATCCTCAAGCACACCGCCAGTTGGAGTCACGTCTACCAGTCGTACGCGTTCGACGCGCAGCCGCGCCACATGCGATCGCTCGACTGGCCGCGCGGGGTGTACGACACGATCGAGACGTCGCAGGCGTACCTCGACGAGCTTGTCGAGTGGTACGAGGACTCGTACGGGCGATGGGTGGCGTCGGTCGAACCGCTGATCGATGAGACGTTCGACGAGCCGCGCCCCTGCCACTGGGGCGCGACGATGCCGCTGTTCGAGATCATCCTGATCAACGCCAACCACTGGTGCTATCACACCGGCGAAGTCAACGCGATCATGTCGATTTTGCGCGGCGAGGCGTGGGAGTACACCGAAGAGATGGAAGAGAACCACATCTCGACGGTGGGGCATCGGCTGCGACCGGACTGGATGAGCGCCGGGCACGCGGCGGCGTGGGAGGCGCACCTCGCGAAGCGCGACGCCGAATTACACGGCGGCGGCGAGTGACCAGTGTTACCGGCAGCATCGACGAAGCGGCGCTGGAGTTTTATCGCACGGCCGGCGTGATGACGGACCTCAGCAACTGCGCGCCGTCGACAATCGTCGATCTGCCGACCGGACCCGAGGCAATTGCAAAACTGGTCCAAGGGTTGCTCGTCGACCGGACAGCGGCCGCGTGGCGGTTCGGCGTGCAGGTCCCCGAGGAGCGCGGGCAGGAAGCTGACATCCACCCTGTGGAGCAGATGATCTCCGTCATCGAGTCGCTCGATGCGCGGCCGCTGACTGTGCAGCGTGCGCCGGGCCAGCGGCTGCTCTCGACCTGCAGGCACTTCGCGACGATGAGCACGGCGTTCCTGCGCCATGCGGGCACCGCCGCTCGCGCTCGATGCGGGTTCCATCGCTACGCCGGACACGGGCCGTACTTCGACCACTGGATCACGGAGTACTGGGATGCCGGCGAGCAGCCTGGCGCAGGCTCGACACCGAGATCGGCGAGTCGTGGCCGGAGCCGCTCGCATGGGGGACGCCACACGAACTGGCGAACACGCGATTCTGGACCGGCGGCGAGGCATGGCTACGCTGCGCCTCCGGCGAGGCTGACGCGAAGAAGTTCGGCGTATTCGGCACCACCAACTTCGGGCCCGCCGAGATCAGCGGGAACGCCATCCGCGACCTCGCCGCGCTGAACAAGGTCGAGACGCTGCCTTGGGACGAATGGGGGCGCTTGCCCGAGGCGTACCGCGGCGAAACAGGCGACGAATACGACCGCCTCATCGACCGCATCGCCGAAGTGACCGGTAGCGACAACCTCACCGCCATCCGCGAGCTGTACGAGGGGATCGACGAGTTGCGCGTCCCGGAGTCGCTTCTGCCGCGCTAGTCCGGTGGCGTCCACCAGTCATACAGGTAGTCCAGCGGAAACGAGTGTGGACCGGCGCCGCTCAGATCAAGCACCATGCGCTGATCGCTGCCATCGCTCCGCATGATCCAGAGCTGCGTCTTCGGATAGCCGGCGCTTTCGTGCTCAGGTCCGTTGCGCACGAAGAGGATCCATTCGCCATCGCCGGACCAGCGCGGCGACGAGTCGACCCATTCCGGTGATGACGTGAGCTGGGTGCGGGCCTCCAGGCTGGCCGTCCAGATACCTTCTTCGGGGACCTCGGGCGCGCAGACCTGACAATCGCCGAGCCGCATCGACGGGAAGCTCGTGAAGACGACGGCCGATGCGTCAGGGGACCACGCCGGCTGCCAGTCTTCGACACCAGATGGGGAGATCGTGTCGCCGTCGCCCAACCCTCCCGGCCGGCGAACGACCATCGGGCGCGGGTAGGCGTCGTACGGGCGGCCGCCCGACTGAACGTACACGTAGCTTGAGCTATCGGGCGCCCAGGCGATCGGGCCTGCGGTGTCGCCGACGTACGTGAGGACGCCGGAGCCGACGTGCAGTTCGAAGACGTGCTGCGTATCGACGCATCCGCTCGCGGCGATGCCGCACATCTTGAAGATGATCCATTCACGATCGGGCGACCAATCGATGCTGCCGGGACTTGTGAGGCCCAGCGACGGGACGCCGTCCGGCATGACCGCGAGCATCTCCGTCACGTCGACGGTCAGGGACGGATCCGTGGCGCCGGGCGGAAGGATCGCCAGCCGAGGGCAGCGCCGCCCAATCGGCGTCCCTCCCTCTTTACGCAGATCCTGCGGCAACACTTCGGGCGGGCACGCGCCTGCGTCCTTCCAGTAGGCGATGGACTCACCCTCCGCCGCGAACGCGAGCGCGCCATCGATCACGCGTTCTTCGCCGGAAGCGACGTGGACGACGACCAGCGTCGCGCCCGCCTCGACGAGGCGGCTGCGGCCGATCACGACACGGTCGTTTCCAAGCCAGGCGAACTCTTCGGAGCCGAAGCTGCGCGGGGACGAGCCGGCATCGAGCCTGAGGACCGTCGTGCCGCGGCCGTCGTGGAAGGCGATCGACTCGCCATTCGGCGACCAGCGGATGCGCCCGATGTCCCGGTCGTGCTCGCTGCGCAGTTGTGGCGCCGGGCAGTCTTCGGTCAGCGTCCAGAGCCGCGCGCCTTCTGCCCAGGCGAGCCGCTGTCCAGCCGGGAGCGTCGCCGGCGCTCCTTCCGCCGCTTCGCAATCGGCCGAGGAGGCGCGGGCAGGCGCGGAATCCGTGTCTGAATCGTCGGAGAAGCAGCCCGTGCACATGACGAGGAGTGCGGCCAACAGGAGGATGCGCGGCATTCGTCTCCGCCCGTCTCGCCCCGCAGAACGTCCTTCGCGCCCGAAGCATCGTGGCACTGGCCGGATATCCCGTCAAGCGGTCGGGTGCGACGGTCGCGGATCGAGCGTTATGAGTACAACAGACTCCCCGGTAGAGGCCGAATATGCAGGCAGGGGAGCAGAAGGGGTCAGGGATCACCATGCGCACGAACGGAGCCTCCGCGCGCCCGTCACGCACGCTCGCCGCTGTCTTCCAGGACGCCGCTACCGTGCTCCGGCAGGACCTGTCCGAGTACGGCTATATCGGTCTGTGCGGGGCGTTTGGCGCCGCGATCCTGGCGACCATCCTGCGATACATCGATACGCCCATCTCGAACACGCTGATCGTGCCTGTGATCGCGATCATCGCCGTCGGCACGCTCGCGACGTGCGCCGCGGCGCTCGAACGCACGCAGGACGGCCTGCAGCCAGACTCGGGGCAGTCTGCCGCCGAGGCGATGGTACGGGCGCCGTGGCTGCTTGCCCGCATCGTGCCGCCAGTCCTCGCGATGGGCACGGCCGTCTATGTGACGTCGGCCTACGGCGGCGATCTTGGCCGTTGGATCTCGCTCGCGATCGGCGCGCTACTCGTCTTCTCGGCGATCTACGTTGCGCTGCCATTGCCGATGTACGTGGCGGCGCTGTTCGCGCGCGAATCTTCGCCGCGGGACGCAGCGGCGCACACGCTGGCGATCATGGCCGGTTCGCGTGCGTTCGTCCTGGCGGCGCTGGGGATCGCGCTCGGGCCCGCGGAGATCGCGACGGCGATCGCGCTGCTCGCGCGCTTCGGCACGATGACGACGGCGCTGTTCGCCTTTGCGTTCGTGATCTCGATGCCGCTGGTGGCGGCGATGATGTCGCTGATCCACGCCAGGCTGGCGCCCTGGATCGGCGCGACGCCGCGGCGCCAGGCGCAGTCCGTGGCGCCGCAGCAGGGCTCGAACGTCGCGACGCGGCTGGACCGGCACGTGCGGTAGGTCTGCGGCCTAGAACAGACAACAGAGAACAGACAACAGAAGGCGCGAAGCGTACCCCCTTGTTGTTTGTTCTTTGTTGTCTGTTGTCGTACTCCCCAAAACTTGACTTCCCGCCATGCCGCGATGAGTATGGCGTGGCAACTGGCGCTGGGAGGGCGAGCCATGGACTACGTGACCTCTGCTGATGGCACGCGGATCGCGTTTGAGCGCAGCGGCGATGGACCGCCGCTGGTGCTCGTGCACGGCTCGATCAACGACCGGAGAGCCTGGTCGCTCGCAGTGCCGGCGTTCGCCGAGCACTTCTCGGTGTACGCGATGGACCGTCGCGGACGGGGCGAAAGCGGCGAGCCGGGCGAGCACCAGTTCGCATGCCAGATCGAAGACGTCGCGGCGGTGATCGGCGCTGCCGGCGCGCCTGTCGACCTCGTGGGGCACTCGTACGGGGCGCATTGCGCGCTCGGCGCCGCGGCGATGGCGCCGGCGAGCATCAAGCATCTTGTGCTGTACGAACCGCCGCTGGTCGACGACGTGCGGGGGGCAGTCGCGCAGGCGTTCGAGCAGAACGAGGCTTCGGAAGCCGTCGCACAGTTCTTGGAGAAGAATCTCCAAACCCGAAGGAGCAGGTGGAAGCGCTGCGAGAGACGCCCATCTTTGAATACCTGGTCAGCTTCGCGCCATCGATGCCATCGGAAGGTCGCGCGCTGATGGACCACGGATTCGATGCGGCTAAGTTCGCATCGTTGACGATGCCCGCGTTGTTCTTGCAGGGAAGCGTGACGCAGGAGCGGCTCGGCAGGGTGCTCCGTCAACTGGAGCCGCACATGCCGCAGGCCGAGTGGGTGACGTTCGAGGGCCAGGGCCACGCCGCAATGATGACGGTGCCGGACGCGTTCACGAAGACCGTGCTCGAGTTCCTGCGACGGTAGCGTTGCCGCTGCGCGGCACAGCAAACAACAAACGGCAAACAGTAAAGGATGGCGCCGCAGTCTCGCCTACGGTTTGCTGTTTGCTGTTTGTTTTAAGCGCGCAGCGCTTCAGCGCCTCTGCTGGCTGGTGCGGCGGCGGCGGGTCTCGGCGATGCGCAGGCGGATGAGCGCGCGCTGCAACGACGCCTGTACTGCTGCGAGATCCTCGGTGCTCTCACGGCGTTCGAGCGCCTGGCGGGCACGCTCGCGCGCCTCTTCGGCGCGGGCGACGTCGATCTCCTCCGCGTGCTCGGCGGCGTCGGCGAGGACGATCACCCTGTCGTTGAGCACTTCAAAGAAGCCGCCGGTGACGGCGAACGGCGTCTCTTCGCCGCCCTTCTTGAGGATCAATTCGCCCGGCGCGAGCATCGTCATGAACGGGGCGTGTCGCGGCAACACGGCGAGTTGGCCTTCGACGCCGGGAGCGATCACTTCATCGACGCCCGTCTCTTCGAGCAGCTTCCGTTCGATCGTGACGATCTCGACCGTGAGCGGCATGTGATTACTCGCCTGCTGCCATCTGCTGCGCTTTTTCCGTCGCCTGGTCAATCGTACCGACATTGACGAAGGCCTGCTCGGGCAACGCATCGTGGTTGCCTTCGAGGATCTCCTTGAAGCCGCGGATCGTCTCGCGGAGCGGCACGTACTGGCCCGGGATGCCGGTGAAGATCTCACCCATGTACATCGCCTGGCCCAGAAAGCGCTCGATGCGGCGGGCGCGGGCGACGGTCTGCTTGTCGTCGTCGGACAGTTCTTCGACGCCGAGGATGGCGATGATGTCCTGCAGGTCCTTGTAGCGCTGCAGCACGCGCTGGACGCCGCGCGCGATACCGAAGTGCTCCTCGCCGACGATGTTCGGGTCGAGGGCGCGGGAGGACGAGGACAGCGGGTCCATCGACGGGTAGATCGCCTTCTCGAAGATGCCGCGGTCGAGCGCGACGACGGCGTCGAGGTGGCCGAACGTCGTCGCGACGCCGGGGTCCGTGTAGTCGTCGGCGGGGACGTAGATCGCCTGGAACGACGTGATCGAACCGCGCTTCGTCGTCGTGATGCGCTCTTCGAGTTCGCCCATCTCGGTGGCGAGCGTCGGCTGGTAACCGACGGCGGACGGCATGCGGCCGAGCAGCGCCGACACTTCCTGGCCGGCGAGCGTGTAGCGGTAGATGTTGTCGATGAAGAGCAGGACGTCCTGGCCGGACTCGTCGCGGAAGTATTCCGCCATCGTAAGCCCGGTGAGGCCGACGCGCAGGCGCACGCCGGGCGGCTCATTCATCTGGCCGAAGACCAACACCGTCTTGTCGAGCACGCCGGACTCTTCCATCTCGACCCAGAGGTCGTTGCCCTCGCGGGAGCGCTCGCCGACGCCGGTAAACACCGAGATGCCGGAGTGCTCAGCCGCGATGTTGCGGATCAGCTCCTTGATCAGCACCGTCTTGCCGACGCCGGCGCCGCCGAAGAGGCCGACCTTGCCGCCCTTGACGAGCGGTGCGATCAGGTCGACGACCTTGATGCCGGTTTCGAGCAACTGGACTTCGGTCTCCTGCTCGTCGAAGCCCGGCGGCTTGCGGTGGATCGACGACTTCCGCACGTCGCCGAGGTCGCCGCGCTTGTCGAGCGTCTCGCCGAGCACGTTGAAGAGGCGGCCGAGCGTGCTTGGCCCGACGGGCACCGAGATCGGCGAGCCGGTGTCGCGCACCTCGGTGCCGCGGCGCAGGCCGTCCGTGGTGTTCATCGCCAGGCAGCGCACCCAGTTGTTGCCCATGTGCTGGTTGACCTCGGCGACGATCATCTCGCCGTCGGCCCCGATCTCCAGCGCGTTGTATAGCGCGGGCAGCTCCCCCGTTGGAAACTCGACGTCAACGACGGTGCCGATGACTTGCGTGACTCTTCCGTTTGCCATGATGTCGCCTCGCTTGGGCTACTTCATTGCTTCGACACCGCCGACGATGTCGAGCAATTCCTTGGTGATTTGTTCCTGGCGCGCCTTGTTGTAGACGAGCGTCAGCGTCTCGATCATCTCGTCCGCCGCTTCGGTGGCGTTGCGCATCGCCACCATGCGCGCCGAGAGTTCGCTCGCTTCTGACTCGAGGATCGCCTCGTAGATCGTCATCTCGATGTAGCGCGGCAGCAGTTCGCCGAAGACTTCCTGCGGACCGGGCTCGTAGATGTAATCGACGTCCTCCACTGTACGATCCGCAATGTCCTGCGGCTCGATCGGCAGGATCTGCTTCACCGTCGGGATCTGCACGGCGGTGTTTACGAAGCGCGGGTAGAGCAGGAAGACGCGGTCGACCTTCTCGGACTCATATTCTTCCAGCACGACGCGCGTCACGGGCAGCGTATCGATGAGGTTCGGGTATTCGGGCATGCTGAAGTCCGCGACGAGCGGCTGGCGCGCGCGGACGATGAAGTCGCGGCCCTTGGCGCCGACGGCGACGAACTCGACCGGCGCCTCCTGCTCGAGCCCGAACGATGCGGCGCGGCGGTTCATGTTCGAAGGCAGGCCGCCGGCGAGGCCGCGGTTCGTGTTCAGGAAGAGCACGAGCACGTTGCGCGCGGGCCGCACCGTCAGGAACGGGTGGCGCGTCTCGTCGTCGCCCTGCTGCTTTGCCAGGTCGCCCAGGATCTCGAGCATCTTGTCGGCGTAGGGACGTGCCTGCAGGGCGCGAGTCTGCGACCGGCGCATCTTGGAGCCGGCGACGAGTTCCATGGCCTTCGTCACCTTCGCGATGGAGGTAACGGAGCGGACGCGCCTGCGGATCTGCCTGACGGATGCCATACGTTCTCTCGTTCGCGGTTACACCCGCGTTCATCCTCGTGGCGCGGGCTTTCGCCCGCGACTTCGGACGCAGCTAAAGCTACGTCCCTACGATCCGGTCTCGGCGGCCCGGCTTCCGACCTCCGACCTCCGACCTCCTACCCCGATCTCCCACCTCCCCTAATACGGCACGCTGCTCTTGAACTCTGTGAGCGCCGATTTCAATTCGTTCTCGATCTCTTCGTTCAGCGTCAGTTGATCGCTGATCTTGGCAATGGTCTGCGGCTTGTTGCTCTCCATGTACTTGTGGAACGCCGCCTCAAACGCCTGCACCTTTTCGACGGGCACGTCATCGAGGAAGCCGTTGTTGAGCGCCCAGAACATCGTCACCTGCTGGGCCATCGAAAGCGGCTGGTACTGCGGCTGCTTCAGGATCTCCTGCGCGCGCTGTCCGCGTTCGAGCTGGCGGCGCGTCGCGGAGTCGAGGTCGCTGGTGCCGAACTGCGCGAACGCCTGCAGTTCGCGGTACTGCGCCATGTTGATGCGCAACTGCCCCGCGACCTGCTTCATCGCCTTGCGCTGCGCCGCCGTGCCCACGCGCGACACCGAGATGCCGGCGTTGATGGCGGGCCGGATACCGGCGTTGAACAGGTCGTTCTCCAGGAAGATCTGGCCATCGGTGATCGAGATGACGTTCGTCGGGATGTACGCCGAGACGTCGTTCGCCTGCGTCTCGATGATTGGCAGCGCCGTGATCGAGCCGCCGCCGAGTTCGTCGCTGAGCTTTGCGGCGCGTTCGAGCAGACGGCTGTGCAGGTAGAACACGTCGCCGGGGTACGCCTCTCGGCCGGGCGGGCGGCGCAAGAGCAGCGACACCTGGCGGTACGCCCATGCGTGCTTCGAGAGGTCGTCGTAGACGATGAGGACGTCCTTGCCCTGCTCCATCCACTCTTCGGCGATGGCGCAGCCGGCGTACGGCGCCAGGTACTGCAAGGCCGCCGACTCCGCCGCCGTCGCTGAGACCATGACGGTGTGCGCGAGGGCGTCGAGCTTCTCCAGCGTGGCCATCGTCTGCGCCATCTTCTGCGCCTTCTGGCCGATGCCGACGTAGATGCAGAGAAGGTCGCCGCCCTTCTGGTTGATGATGGCATCGATGGCAAGCGCCGTCTTGCCCGTGGAGCGGTCGCCGATGATCAGCTCGCGCTGTCCGCGGCCGATCGGGATCATGCCGTCGATGGCCTTGATGCCAGTCTGCACCGGCGTGTCGACGGACTTGCGCGTCGTGACGTCCGGGGCGATGCGCTCGACGGCGCGTGTCTTCGTCGTCGCGATCGGGCCCTTGCCGTCGATCGGCTCGCCGAGCGCGTTCACCACGCGGCCCAACATCGCATCGCCGACCGGCACTTCGACGATGCGGCCGGTCGCACGCACCTCGTCGCCTTCTTTGATCTCGTCGTACGAGCCGAGCACCATGATGCCGACGCTGTCCTCCTCGAGGTTCAGCGCGAGGCCCATGACGCCGTTCGCGAATTCCACCAGCTCGCTCGAAGCGACGTTCGACAGTCCGTGCACCCGCGCGATGCCATCGCCGGCTTCGACGACGGTGCCCACGTTCACCGAAGCGACCTCGGTGCCGAACTGCTGAATCTGCTGCTTGATGATGCTTGCGATCTCTTCCGAGCGAATCGCCATGGGTCTACCTCCGGTAGTTGTCAGTTTTCAGTTGTGAGTCGTAAGTCATGGGTAGGTTGGCGCGTGCTTCCGCCATTGGAATCGACGCCCCCAATCGTCCTGATCAAGGCTGAAAGCATCCGTTTCACCTCGTCAGTCTGAGCGTTGAGTGCCGCGTGCGACTCCGAGTCTAGATACGTCAGGTCACGCGCGAGCTGCAGTTGGTAGTCCGCCTCCAAGGCGGAACCCATCGCTATGTGCAGGAAGCGCACCAGGTCCGCGTTGGAACCGCGACCACAGCCTTCCGCTATGTTCGACGGAACGGAACTCGCGCTTCGCCTCAACTGCGCAGTCAGTCCGTATCGTTCGGCGGCCGGGAATCGGGACGTCGCCTCATAGATGGAGAGTGCCAACTTGTGACTCTTCTCCCAGACTTTGAGTTGCCGAAAATCTTGCATCCCGCGCCTACTTACAACTTACTACTTACTACTTACAACTTCTCACTACTTACAACTTACGACTTAACACTCGCGCCAAGCTGGCGCTTAAGCGCCAACAGCTTCGTCCGCGTGCTGCCATCGATGAGCTGATCGCCGATGCGGGCGATCAGGCCGCCGATGATCCGTTCGTCCACGACCGGCGTGACGTTGACCTGCTTGCCGGTGACGGACGACAGGCGCGCGGCAATGGCATTCCGCTCGTCATCGCTGAGCGGCACCGCGGTCGTGACGACGGCGTGCGCGATGCCGCGCGCATCATCGACCTTCTCCTGGAAGACGATTTGGATGTCGCGCGCAATGTGCAGCTTGCCTTTGTCCTCCAGGATCCGCACGAGGTTCATCGCCAGCGGGCTGATCTCCCGTTCGAGGCCGGCGCTCAGCAGGCGCATCTTGTCCCCGCGCGGGACGCGATTGCTGGCGAGCAGCCCGCCGACGTCCGCCTCGCCGACGAAGTCCGCGATCGTCTGGAGGTCGCCGCTCCACTGGACCCACGATTCGTTCTCCGTTGCGATCTCGAAGATCGCATCCGCGTACCTGCGCGAGGAGGGGCTGCGAGCTGGCACCTAGTTCTTCTCCCGGAAGCTGGACTGCGCGAGTGTCTCGTCGATCAGGCGGCGGTGCTGGTTGCGGTCGAGCGACTCGTTGATCACTTTCTCGGCGGCGGCGATCGTAAGGTCGGCGAACTCCTTGCGCAGCTCGGCGATGGCCTGATCGCGCTCGAGCTGGATCTCGTTACGGGCGCGGCCGAGCATGGCGTCGGCATCGGTCTGGGCGATCGTGCGTGCCTCCGCCTGTATGCGCGCGGCGATCTCCTGAGCCTGCGCGACGAGCGCCTGTCCTTCGCGGCGCGACGCGTCGAGCTGGTCCTGGATCTGACGGCCCGACTCGGCGGCCTGCGCTTTCGCCTGGTCGGCGGCCGAAAGACTTTCGGCGATGCGCGCGCGGCGGTCGTCGAGCATCTTCGTCACGGGTCCCCACGCGACGAGGCGCAGAATGACGAGCAGGATCGTGAAGTTCACGAGCTGCGCGATCAGGACCGGTAAGTTGATGCCGAGATCGGCGATTCCAAGGATGATCATGATGACACTCCAGACGGAGTGGTGATCCGCGTTGGGCGGACCGCCTGTGAACCGTCCCTAGAACACGAAGCCGATCATGACCGCCACGACCAGGGCGTAAATCGCGATCGCTTCGGCGAATGCGATACCCAGGATCATGTTGGTCTGGATGACGGGCTGCGCCTCGGGGTTGCGCCCGAGCGCTTCCATCGCCTTGCCGGTGAGCATGCCGATCGCGATCGCAGGCCCGATGGCGCCGACGCCGATGGCTAAACCCGCACCCATGTACCTGAGTCCTACGTCGGTGAACTCCAGCAGCGGCAAAAATCCGATGTCCATGTCTGACTCCCTCTTCCTTCGTCGCCCGCACTCGCGGACGGCTTCCTGATCGTGTGAACCCGCCGTGGCGGGAGGCTCCCTGTTAGTGCGTGACGGGCACCGGCCCTTCGAGCGGCCGATCCGGATCGTCGTGACCGCCCAGTTCGTCGTGCCCTTCGTGCGACGAAACCGCGAGAGAGGCGAACAAGAGCGTCAACATAGCGAATACGAATGCCTGGATCACTCCGACGAACGTCTCCAGCCCGTAGAACGGCAAGGCGACGAGGAACGGCGCCAGGAACGTCATCACGAGCAGCAGGATCTCGCCGGCAAGCATGTTCCCGAAGAGACGGAACGTGAAGCTAATGAGCCGCGCGACCTCCGCCACCAACTCCAGGAGCCCGACGATGAAGTTGATCGGACTGGAGAAGTTCAAGAACTTTGCGCCGTACTTGAAGAATCCGAGAGCGGTGATGCCCCAGAACTCGACGAAGATCATCGCCATGATCGCGATCGAAAGCGGCGAGTTGATGTCGGTGTTCATGCTGCGGAAGTAGGGGATGAGGACGCCGAGTTCCTTGCCATCCGCCTCGATCATCTGGATCGCCTCGTCGAGCGAGGTGACGCTCTCCGGGACGACTTTGTCCTTGTGCAGCGCTTCGAGGATCGCCTCTTCGCGCGCGTGCTCTTCGGCGACAAGCCGTTCCTCTTCGAGGAGGCGGATCTCACCGGCGGAAGCGGCGGCGGTCTCCGCTTCCGCGATCTGCTCGTCGAGGCGCTCCACGTCTGCCCAGGAGGGCGCCTCGATCTCTTCGAACTCGAGTTCCTTCTCATTAAGGTTGATGAAGCTGAGCGGGCCGGCGCTCTCGAAGATCACCGCCTCTTCGTGCCAGTGATGCGCATCGACCTTCTGCACGCCGCCGATGGCGTTGAAGAAGGGCAGCAACGCCATCCAGTTGGCGATCCAGATGAACGTGAAAATCGTCATGACGACGGGGAAGAAGCGCTTCGCGTTCTCGGGCCCGGCGGTGTTGATGCAGATCGTGTACATCGCATCGACGATCGCCTCGAGGAGGTTCTGCGCCTTGTTGGGGATAAGCGTGAGGTTGCGCGTCATCCAGATCGCGAGAAGCGAAATGACGATGACGACGACGGTGGAGGTGAGGTAGGTGTTGACGAACGGGAACGGCCCGATGTCCGCCAGTTTCTCGGCCCTGATCTCGATAATCGGCTTGGGTCCGCGGACGAACACGAAGCCTACGAGCAGGAGCACGAGGGCGCCGACGGTGATGAGAATCGTCCTGGGATTCTTCAAAAGCCCGCTACTTCTTCTTCGGCAGCTTCTGCTGCTGCCGCTGCCACCGCTCGACATCGGCGATGGTGTCCATCAGCATGCGATAGCCGCCATAGAAGGCGGCCACCAGTCCGAGCGCTAAGCCGCTCAGCGTGAAGATTCTGCCCGTGTCCAGGGCCTGATCCAAAAAGTGTCCGCCCACGGTGCCCCCGGCGATGCAGGTCGCCAGGTACGAGCCGAGGCCGAGAAGCTGAATCGCCGGGGTCAGGCGCTGCACGCTACGCCTCCTCCGGAACCTGTCTGGACTTTGAGAATCTTATCACGAGCGCCGTGGCGCGATCAACGTGAAATTTCGCACGAACGGTGAGAAGCTCTTCCCCTTGGCCGCCAAAGTATCCTCGCTGCGCCGGTGGGGGACAAGGGGTCTGGTACGGCGGATGGGTCAGGCCAGGCGGCGCCTGTTCCAGCGCGTGAGCGCCACGCCAGCCCAGATGACTTCGACCACGCCGAAGGGCCACGCGCCCGCCAGGAAGCCGTACGCGGCGGCGAGCAGGCACGCGAAGGCGAACGCGAGCACAAACGCCGGCGCCCGCTCTTCGAGGGCGTAGAAGGCCAACATGGCGCCGACGGCGAGGACGCCGAAGAGCGTGAGCAGGCTCATGCGCGCGCGGTGAGCATGTCGTACAGCACATCGAGCTGGCGCGGGGCGGCGATGATGCGCAACTCGACCTGCGGTCCGGGCGGCAACTCCCAGCGGATGTCCGGGCAGCACAGACGCTCGGCCGCAACGAGGCCTTCCGCCAATGTGAACGCATCATCGTCGAATGCAACGACGATCGCGCTCGTCGTACGACGCACGCCGCGGACATGCGGCGCCAGGTCCTCGAAGGTCGGCGCGCCTCGCGGGCGGACGCCGATCTCACACGCCAGCACGTCGATCAGGTCGCGTTCGTCTGGTTGTTTCATCGCGTCACGCTCCTTCGCCGTCGGGACTGATGCAGAATGTACACTCCGAGACCCGGCCGGGTCGCGCGGTGCAGGGCGCGTTGCGCACATGACGCTCCAACTCCGACAGCTCGCGTCGCAGCGCCTGCAGATCCTCGATCCGCCGCAGCACTTCCTGGTTCTTGCCGGCGATCAGGTCAGCAAGTTCAGGCACGAATGACTCACACGTCGACGAGAACGCCTGCTCGATGAGCGTGCGCACGTCCGGCAGCGAGAGTCCGAGCAGGCGTGCATGACGCACGAGCCGCAAGCGTCGTACGTCCGACGCGGCGTAGAGCCGGTATCCGGAAGCGGAACGGCGCGCCGCGGGCACGACGCCCTGCGACTCGTAGAAGCGAATCGTGCGGACGGAGACGCCGCTTTCGCGCGCGAGGGCGCCGATCGTCAGGTGTGACGCCATACGCACAGCGTAAACCCTCCAGTAAGTAGAAGGTCAAGCGCCGAGGCAAAAGATCCGGCTATTACTACTCGGCGCGAAGAGCGGCGAGCGGCGGCGCTTCAGTACGCCGAGTGGGCGCGCCGGATGGCTTAGCTCTTGCGCTTGTCGAAGTCGTCGAGGTCGAGGCTCTCGATGAACTCCTTGAAGGCGGACATCTTTTCGAGCTCTTCGGGGTCGATCCTGACCGCGCCCTCCGGGCGTTCGATCGTCTCGCCGTCCTTGTCGATGAGCACGCCGGCGCGTTCGAGGACGGTCTCCTCGGCGAAGATCGGCACTTTGGCGCGGACGGCGAGCGCGATGGCATCGCTGGGGCGTGAGTCGATCTCCATCGTGCCCCCGTTCACATCCAGGACGATGCGGGCATAGAAGGTGTCGTTGGCGAGGTCGTTGACGAGGATGTGGTTGACCTGGGCGCCGAGCGTATCGATGACGCTGCGCAGCAGGTCGTGCGTGAGCGGCCGCGCGACGGCGACCTCCTGCAACTGCACGGCGATGGCGTCGGCCTCGGCCGGGCCGATCCAGATGCAGAGATACCGGTCGGAGGCCTTTTCCCGGAGAATCACTACCCGCTGGTAGTTCATCAGGCTGACCCTGATGCTCTCAATCGTCATCTCAATCAAACGCACCGACCTCCGCATCCAACCGATTCAGTCTAGACACGGCCTTCTTCAGGTGTCAACGAATCTGAAATCGCAGGCTCGTCACAGAACGGCCCCTTCCGTAGCGCCGGGAGGTGGCGGTCTCGTACCGACCGACCACTTTGCCTCCAGGTAGATACTGATCCCGGCGATCGTCGCCATCGCGAAGGCAATCGCGAAGAGCACCGGACTTACACCGAAAATATCGGCCACAGAGCCCGCAAGAATTAGCGGCAGAATGCCCACCGCGTTCGCCAGCACCACCTGCGCGGCGAAGACGCGGCCGCGCATGTCGGCGGGCGCGCGTTCGTGCAGGACCGTCTGGGCGGGGGCGTTGACCAGTGCGTAGGTGAATCCGAGCGGCCCCGCGAAGGCCATCGTCAGCAGGACGAGGATCGAAAGCCCGCCAGCGCGCTGGTCATCGGAGAACGGGTCGACGTGCTCCGTGCGCTCGAGCAGGTTCGCGATCGGCTCGACGAAGCCCAGCGCGATGGTGCACAGCGTCAGACCGCAGAGCCCGGCGATCACCGTGCGGTTCTTGCCGAGTCGCGCGACGATCAGCGGCAGCGCGCGCAGGCCGACGATTGCGCCGATGCCGACCGGCGCGAAGATCGTCACCGCCTTGTCCGGCGCCACCTGCAGCACCGCCTGCATGTAGCGCGGCACGAGCACGGCGAACAGCAGGACGAGCGAACTGCCCGTCGCGTAGTGAATGAGCGCGAGCCCGGAGACGGGGTCGCGCCAGAGCGTCCGCAGCGTCTGCGCGTAATCGCCGGCGGCCTCGCGGAGTTCACGGAACGTCGGCCACTGGCGATCGTGCGACCCGTCGTCGCTCTGGATGGGCGGCATGAGACGCGCGCACAGCACCGACACCGCGAACATCACTGTCGCGACGCTGAACACGACGACCGGGCCGTTCTCTCCGAACGCGGGCAGCAGGATCGGCGCCAGGAAGATCATGCCGGCAAGCTGGGAGCCGGTGACGGCCATGCTGAACATGCTGTTTGCCGCGATCAGTTGATCGCGCGACACGACGGAGGGCACGGTGACGGCGTCCGTAGTGCCGAAGAGCTGGCTCGCCGTCGCGAAGAAGATGCTGATGACGATCAGCAGCCCCACGTGCTCGCGCGCGAGCAAGAAGCAGATCGCCAGCAGCGCGCGCGCAAGGTTCGTATAGATGAGCAGCAAGCGCTTGCTCCACATATCGACCAGCACGCCGGAGAACACGCCGAAGACGACCGACGGAATGACAAATGACAGCACCAGGATCGACGTAAACGTCGACCCTTCTGTGAGGTCGGTGACGAGCACGAGCAGCGTGAACAGGATCGCGTTCTGGGCGGACTGCGAAATCAGTTGGGCGAGCCAGAGCAGCAGAAAGCTGCGGTTGGTCAGGACGGGCCGGGGTTTCGCAGGACGCGGTTGGCGCAGGGTCCGCGTTCCGTTGCGCATCTAGTACGCCGTCCTTGCCGGCATCGCCAGGTTTCGCGCGGCGTAGAACACGGCGAGCGCGGCGCACATCAGCCCGACGAAGAAGAACACCGGCGTGACGCCGATCGCGTCGGCCATGAGGCCCGTGAGCAGGATCGGCGGGATCGACGCGAGATTCGTCAGCACCGTCTGCGCCGCAAACACGCGTCCCTGCATCTCGCGCGGTATGCGTTCGTTGACGATCGTCCTCCCCACCACGTTCACGAAGGTGAATGCGAACGCCAGCCCGGCGGCGAGCACCCCGGTGATGATAATACGCGCCGTGCCCTCGCCGAACGGCCCCGGGTCGAATGCGCCGAGCAGATTCCAGCTTTCCAGCGTCGCGCCCATCGGCCGGATGAACGCGAGAAGCATCACGCCGAGCACGAGCGCGGCGAAGGAGCCGCCGACGCTGTACCACGGCGATACGCGCCCGGAGACGCGCGCCACGAACCGCAGCGCCAACCAGATCCCGACCGCGGCCGGCGTCACGACGAAGATCGCGTTCTCCGTGTTGACGCCGAGCACTTCGGACGCGTAGCGCGGTAACAGCGTCACGACGACCAGGCCCGTCGTGTTGGCGAGCACCACGAGCACGACGCTGATGTATGACATCGCGTCCATCGTCAGGTAGTGCCACGCTTCCGCGAAGCGCTCGCGCGTGTCCTCCCAGGTGACGGCGACGCGGCTGATCGGGCCGCCGAGGCCATCGATGATAAGGAAGTTGAACGCCGCGGCGCCGAACATCGCGGCGCAGACGATGGCAAGAGCCTCCGGCCCGACGGTCTTGAGGAAGACGATCGGCAGGATCATCAGGCCGGCGATCTGCGAGATCAGCGAACCCAGGTTGTTCAGCGAATTCGCCGACGTGAACTCCTCGGAATCGACGACGGCGGGCAACGCTGCCGCCTCGGCGGGGCTGCTGAACTGCGAAGCCACGGCGAACGCCACGGCGACGACGTAGATCATCACCACGCTATCCGTCGAGAGCGCGAGCAGGACGCACAGCGCGGCACGCACTGCGCTCATGCCGGCGAGCATCAGCCCCTTCGGTACGCGGTCGACGAGTACGCCGGAGATCGTGCCGAGAAGCGCACTCGGCGCGATGTACGCCACGACGAAGAGGCTGCTCGCGAAGTTCCGGCCAGTGGCCTCGACAACCATGATGAGCATGGTGTAGACGACGGCGTTGACGGGGGTGTGCGAGAGCAAGCGCGACAGCCACAGCTTGCGAAAGGCGTCGTTCTCGAACAGCGTCCGTTCGCCGACGAGTGCGGACAGGCGCAGCATGGCCGTCCGCGTGTCGGCCATCAGTCCCGCTCCAGCGCGATGCGGACCTGTTCGGGGTCGGGCTCGGGGCCTCGCGACACGAACGTCTTGAGGCGCTTCTCGAGGGTGCGGCGGTCGAGCAGCACGCGGTGACCGCAGGTACGGCACTTGAGGCCGATGTCGGCGCCGAGTCGCACGATGTCCCACTCGTAGCCGCCGCACGGGTGCGGCTTTCGCAAGCGGACGACGTCCTCCATCCGGAAGTCGACGATCTCGGCCACGGTCAGCCTCGTGCGGCGGCGATCGCCGCGCGCTCGGCGTTGATGGCGTCGCGCAGGCGTACGGCTTCGCGACGCGCCGCATCGGCGAAGTCGCTGCCCCGCGAGGCGTACGTAACGCCGCGCGAGGCGCTGATCAGCAACCCGCGGCCGCGCGCATCCACGCCCGCGCGCACGGACGCCGCGAGTTCGCCCGACTGCGCGCCGATCCCGGGCACCAGAAACGGCATCTCGGGGCACAGTTCGCGAATGCGCTGCATCTCGCCGGGGTACGTCGCGCCGACGACCAGTCCGACGTTCGCGTGCTTGTCCCACGACCGTGCCTTGAGCGCGACGGCTTCGTACAGCGGCATCGCGCCGCCATCCGACTGTACCTGCAGATCTTGCAGGTCCGCGGCGCCCGGGTTCGACGTGCGACACAGCACGAACGCAGCTTTTTCAGGGCGCTCGATCCAGGGTTCCGTAGAGTCATAGCCCACGTACGGATTCACCGTGCAGGCATCGAAGCCCAGTTCATCGAAGACGGCCTTCGCGTAGGCGCGCGCGGTGTTCGTGACGTCGCCGCGCTTGGCATCGGCGAGCGTGATGACGTGCGACGGTATCGCCGCCACGATCTTGCGCAGCGCGGCGTAGCCCTTCTCCGGTCCCAGCGCCTCGTAGAACGCGACGTTGGGCTTGTACGCGCACACGAGATCGCTCGTCGCCTCGACGATCGCGATATTGAACGCGGCGACGTCGTCGAGCGCCATCAACGCCGGATCTGGGTCGAGGCCGATGCAGAGCAGGCTGTCGCTGCGGGCCCAGGCCGCTTCGAGCTTCGCGCGGAAGGTCTGCGTCCCCGTGGTGCTCCTCCTCATGTCGCCGACGTTTCCGGGATCTCCGCGCCCGCCTCGCGCAGACGCTGGCGCAACGCCGCGAACGCGCGGTCATCGCCGCTTGTAAGGTACAGCACGCCACCACCGCCCGAACGCGGACGCAGCAGGTCGTGCGACTCCAGCACGCGCCTCACCTGGCGCGCGACTGCCGGCGACGGCTCGATCACGGCGATGCCATCGCCGGCGCGCCGCTCGATGATGGCGCGGAGGAAGGCGTAGTGCGTGCAGCCCAGCGCCAGCACATCGGCGCCGGAGTCGCGTACGCGCTGGAGGTACTGGTCGACGAGTGCCGCCGTCTCGTCGTCATCGATCGCGCCCGCCTCGACGCGTTCGGCGAGTCCCGGCGCCGCGATCGTTTCGACGTGTACCTCGGCACCGTAGCGATCGATCAGCGCGGCGAGCTTTTCGCCACCGGCGGTTGGCGGCGTGACGAGCAGCGCGACGCGGCCCGCCACCGTGCGTTCAGCGGCGGGCTTGAGCGCCGGCTCCATGCCGATGAACGGTACGTCGAAGGTCGCGCGCAGATGGGCGATCGCGGCGCTCGTGGCAGTATTGCAGGCGACGACGATGGCTTTCGCGCCGCGCGCGAGCAATTGCGTGGTCACCGCAACCGAGCGGGCGCGAATGTCGTCCGGGCCGTGGGCGCCGTAGGGGAAGTACGCGGCATCGGCGCAGTAAATGATGTCTTCGCCGGGCAACAGCCGGCGCACTTCGACGAGGACGGAGAGCCCGCCGACGCCGGAGTCGAAGATGCCGATAGGGGAGGACGCATCGGGCATAGGCGCAGGTAGATCGTACGCCGCCGCGGCGATCACGTCCAGCAGGCGCCCCTTCATCGTCATTCACACAATCATCCCGGGTATGATCCCACCATGAAGCGCGCCGACGACCCCAACCGCGACTATCGCAAGCTCGTCGCACGCGGGTACGACGAGGTCGCGTCGGTCTTCAACGCATCACGGTCGCGCGAGGACGCGCAGGCGCTGGCGCCCCTGCTCGGCGCCCTGCCCGATGGCGCCCCGATACTCGACCTCGGCTGTGGCGCCGGCGTGCCGGTAGCGCGGGCGCTGGCCGAGCGGTTCTCGGTGACCGGCGTCGATCATTCGGCGGCGCAACTGGCGCTGGCGCGCGAGCAGGTGCCGCATGCGACGTTCATCCGGGCCGACATGGCGAGCGTCGACTTTCGCGACGCCTCGTTCGACGCCATCGTGAGCTTCTACGCGATCTTCCACCTGCCGCGCGAAGAGCACGCGCCGTTGTTCGCGCGGATGTATCGCTGGCTGCGGCCGGCGGGGTACCTGCTGGCGTCGGTGGCGATGACGGAAGAGGCCGCGTACACCGAGGATTACTTCGGCACGGAGATGTACTGGAGTCACTTCGACGCCGTCGCGAACCGTCGCATGGTCGAGGACGCGGGCTTTTCGATCCTGAAGGACGAGGTCCTCGGGCACGGATACGGCGACGGCGATCACTCGCCGGAAGCGCATCCGTTGATCTTCGCGCGGAAGCCGGCGTAGCAGTGATCCGTCGCCTCTGCAGTGACAGTCTGTGCCTAACGTCATCCTGAGCGAAGCGAAGGATTTCGTCGCGGCATAGACGTCACGCGCGCATAACCGCCGCGGGCGAACGACGGCAACTACACCTCGATCCCCAGCGCATCGACGACGGTGTTCATGTCCTTGTCGCCGCGGCCGGAGAGGCCGAGCAGGATCAGCGTGTCCTTCGACATCAGCGGCGCGATCTTCGCGACGTGCGCGATCGCGTGCGACGGCTCCAGCGCCGGGATGATGCCTTCCGTCTCGCTGAGCAGCTTGAAGCCTTCGAGCGCTTCGCTGTCCGTGATCGCGACGTACTCCGCGCGGCCGGTGTCCTTGTAGAAGCTGTGCTCCGGACCGACGCCGGGATAGTCCAGCCCCGCCGAGATGCTGTGCGCTTCCTGCACCTGGCCGTGCTCGTCCTGCAACAGGTAGGACTTCGAACCGTGCAGGACGCCGGGCGTGCCCTTCGACAGCGTCGCGGCGTGGCGTTCCGTCGACAGGCCTTCGCCCGCAGCCTCGACGCCGATGAACTTCACAGCGGCGTCTTCGACGAACGCGTGGAACAGGCCGATCGCGTTGCTGCCGCCGCCGACGCACGCGATCGCGTAATCAGGCAGACGTCCTTCCGCTTCCAAGATCTGCACACGCGCTTCGCGGCCGATCACGGCCTGGAACTCGCGCACGAGCCACGGGTACGGATGCGGCCCGGCGACGCTGCCGATCAGGTAGTAGGTGTCGCGGACGTGCGTCACCCAGCCACGGATCGCTTCGTTCATCGCGTCCTTCAGCGTCCGCGAACCACTCTCGACGACTTCGACCTTCGCGCCGAGCAGTTTCATGCGAAAGACGTTGAGGGACTGACGCCGCACGTCCTCTGCGCCCATGAACACGGTGCACTCCATGCCGAGCATCGCGCAGACGGTCGCCGTCGCGACGCCGTGCTGCCCGGCGCCCGTTTCGGCGAAGATGCGATGCTTGCCCATGCGGCGCGCGAGCAGGCCCTGCGCGATGGCGTTGTTGATCTTGTGCGCGCCGGTGTGCGCGAGGTCCTCGCGCTTGAGGTAAATCTTTGCGCCGCCGAGCTTGCGCGTGAGATTTTCGGCGCAGTAGAGCGCCGTCGGGCGGCCGACGTACGTCTTGAGCAGATGGTTCAGCTCGAGGTTGAACGTCTCGTCGTTGCGGGCGGCTTCGAACGCGGCGGTGAGTTCGTTGAGCGCGACCATCAGCGTCTCGGGCACGAAGCGCCCGCCGTACGGCCCAAAATGCCCCATCGCGTCCGGAAGTTCCATCATAGATGTCATACGGCGAGTCCGTTCACTGCGCGGATGAAGGCTTCGATTCTCGATGCGTCCTTTTTGCCGTTTGTTTCGACGCCGCTCGACACGTCGACCGCCCATGGCCGCACGACGCGGATCGCCTCGCCGACGTTCTCCGGCGTCAGGCCGCCCGCGAGCCACATTGCGCACTTCGACGCAACGTCGCGCGCTACGTCCCAATCGCCGCGTGCGCCCCTGCCACTGCTACCGTCGAGCATGAACGCGATCGCGGCATCGGACTCAAGCGCGGCGCGCACGTCGGCGGCGGTCATGCCCGGAAGCTCGCGCACTACTTTGACGGTCTGTCGCGTCGCGAGCAGCGCGTCGGACCACGGCTCGGCGCCGCTGAGCTGCACCATGTCCAGGCCCACCTCGTCGGCGATCTCGTTGACCTCGTCGATCGGCTGATCTTTGAACACGCCGACGACGAGCGGCCGCTTGCGGGCGAGCAGCCGGTCGAGTGCCTGCGCACCGTGCGCGAACCACGCCTCGGGGCTGTCGAAGCGGCCGGGATGCAGCGGCGGCGGCTCGTCCTGCTCGTGCAGCGACATCGGTTCGCCGACGGCGCGCGCGATCACCGCGGCTTCATCCAGCGACACGCGGCGGCGGCTATCCGCAAACATGATGCCGATGAAGTCGGCGCCCGCCTCGGCAGCGGCGATGGCGTCGGCGGCGCGCATGCAGCCGCAGATCTTGACGCGCGTCATGCGGGCACCCCCGCGCGAATGTGTGCAACCGCCTTTTCGACGATCTCGTCGAGCGGGCGGAGCGTATCCAGCACCAGCCGCTCGCACGACGGTTCGACAATCCTTTCGGCAAGGTCGAAGCGGTACGGCTCGCGCGGCTGCGAGATCAGCGCGTCACGCACGGCGAGTCGCTCGACGAGCACGCCGCGGTCGCTGCAGACGCACTCGACCATGACGTAGTTGGCGCCGGCCTCGTCCGCGACCTGGCGCGAGCGCTGCTGCACCAGCGGCCAATACGCCGGGTTGTCGAAGACGAGCGAGTGCCCCTGGTGCGCGATCGAGCGCGCCATCGCCCAGTAGACGTCGTACGCAGGCGGTCCGGCGGCGGCGTTGTCGTATCCCGTCGCGGTCATGATCGCAGCCTTCACGACATCCTTATCGAGCACGACGGCGCCCAGCCGCGCACCGATCTCCTTCGCGACGGTGCTCTTGCCGCTTCCCGGCTCTCCGTGCATCTGCACGACGATTGCCATCAGAACACGAACTCCCGCATCTTCTCGCGCACGTCGCTCGCCGTCATCAGAGCCTCGCCGACCAGCACGGCGTGTACCCCCGCGTTCGCCATGCGCTCGGCGTCGGCGCGCGTATGGACGCCGCTCAGCGCGGCGACGACCTTGTCGTTGGGGATCAGCGGTCGCAGCCGTTCCGTGACGGCGAGATCGACGTCGAACGTGCGCAGATCGCGATTGTTGATGCCAATGACGTCGGCGTCGACGGACAGCGCGCGCTGCAACTCGTCTTCACTCGCCACTTCGACGAGGCACTCCATCTGCAGTTCGTGCGCCAGCGTAACGAGCGCGCGCAACTCCTCATCGCTGAGGATGGAGACGATGAGGAGGATGGCGTCGGCGCCGTACGCGCGCGACTCCCAGACCTGGTAGGGGTCGAAGATGAAGTCCTTGCGCAGCATCGCAGGCCGGCCGCCGGGGTAGTAGCCATCGATGCTGACCCGGCAGTCGCCCAGGAAGTCGATCGACCCCTGGAAGTACTTCGACTCGGTGAGGATCGAGATCGCACAGGCGCCGCCGATCGTAAACGTGCGGGCGAGCGCGCGATGCTCGAGCGTCGCGACGAGCCGTCCCTTCGACGGAGTGGCTTTCTTGATCTCCGCGATCAGTTGCAGACGGCGGCCGCCGGACGACGGCCCGCGCGGGCCTTCGAGGATCGACTGCACGAGGCTGTACTGCGGCGTCGGGATGCGGTCCTGGCGGCGCTTCAGCGCGTCGAGGGGCTCTTGCTGCTTGCGCGCTTCGATCTCCGCGCGCTTGTCGGCGACGATCTGCGCAACGACGGTCCCTTCGCCCATAGCGCGCCTATACGCCGTTCGATGCGGCGACGAACGCGTCGAGCCTGGCGACGGCAGCACCAGAATCGATGCTCTCGGCGGCGAGCTTCACGCCTGCGCTGAGGTCGGGCGCGGACCCCCACGCGATCAGCGCCGCAGACGCATTGATCAGCGCGAAGTCACGCAACGGGCCGGGAGCGCCTTCGAGCACGAGGCGCAGTTCGGCGGCGTTCTGTTCCGGCGTGCCGCCGCGGAGCGCGCCGACGTCGTGGCGCTGAAGCCCGGCGTCTTCCGGCGTCACCCTGGAGGTGCGCACGCCATCGGGCGTCAATTCGGCGATGATCGACCCGCCGGAGATGCTGACCTCGTCGAATCCGTCGTCGCCGTGTACGACGAGCGCGCGCTTGCTGCCGAGACGCTGCATCACCGCGGCTATCGTTTCAACGAGGTCTTCGCGCGCGACGCCGATCACCTGGCACGTCGCGCCGGCGGGGTTCGTCAGCGGGCCGAGCAGGTTGAACACGGTGCGGATGCCGATCTCACGCCGGGCGGCGGCGACGTGCTTCATCGCCGGATGGAAGGCCTGGGCGAACATGAAGCCGATACCAGCCTCGTCGATGCAGGCTTCGACCTGCTCCGGGTTGAGGTCGATCTTCGCGCCGAGCGCCTCGAGGACGTCGGCGCTGCCGCACTGCGAGGTCATCGCGCGGTTGCCGTGCTTGGCGACGCGGGCGCCGGCGCCGGCCGCGATGAACGCGGCGCAGGTGCTGACGTTGAAGGAGCCGCTGCCATCGCCGCCGGTGCCGCAGGTATCGAGCAACTCGCCGCCGGCGTCCAGATGGCTTGACTTCTCGCGCATGACGCGCGCCATGCCGGTGATCTCGTCGGCCGTCTCTCCCTTGAGGCGCAGGGCCGTGACGAACGAGCCGAACTGCGCCGGCGAAGCTGCGCCCGTCATCAGCTCTTCCATGCAGGCGGCGGCCTCCTGCTCGTCGAGGTCGTAGCCTTCGACGAGCCGCGCGATCGCGCCGCGTATAGCAAGTTCTGCGGTCATAGGAGCCTCATCAGCGACCATCAGCGTATCGCGACACACCTTTGGCCCGCCAATAGAGCGATGCCAAAGGATGCCGCCAGCGACTCGCTCCCAGGCGATAGATTACGACCCTGACAACTGAAAACTGACGACTGACGACTCGACTTACGGTGTCGCGAGCAACCGCCTCACGATCGGCGGCATCAGCGGCGCCAGCGGCGACGGGCGCTCCGAGATGTCGTTGACCTCGAACCCGCGTGGCGTCGTGCGGTAGGTGCGAAAGCCCTCGGGCCGGATGCCCAACCGGCGGCAGATCTTCTTGGCCTCGGAGCCGTATCCGACCGGCACATAGAGGTAGAACGCCTGGTTGGGGATCGATGCGATGCGCGACCATACGCGCTTCGCCTCGCCATCGGTGACCTGCTCGCGGATGCACACCTCGGCCGTCATCACGAGCCGCGTCTCGCCGGTGTTCACGCGCTCGACGACGACGATCGTCGGGTCGATCTCCTCGTCGCCGACCTGGACGCCCATCGTGACGTTCGGGACGTTGAGGTGCGTGCGGTACGCCGGGTACTCCTGCGTCGGGAACTCGAAGCGCTGGCCGGCGATGTTCTGCGCCGCCTTGACGAGCGCTTCGTCCTTCGTGCGCTCGCTGCGCTTGAGCAGCTCATCGACGTTTTCCCAGCGGGTGTCCATGCTCACGGCGACCTCCCCAACGAGGATGGCGACATTGGCGCCAGATTCAAATTGAGATTAGTGCAGGAACGCACAAGGGACAAGATCGGTAGTGGGTCGTTTGACAGTTAACCCGCTGAGGACGCCGCACGAGCTTACGGGACCAGCTTGCCACGTGAAGATTCAGATCCGCCCGTGCACGGGCCTCGTGCGTGCCCCCTCAGCGGGCTAGCAATCAGCATTCTAGCGAGTCGAGTGACGGCCGTGATCCCTTCCGCGAGCCGAAGTGCCGCTGACACTGGCGCCCAGGAAACGGGCTGGCGGAGGGGGTGGGATTCGAACCCACGGTGACCTTTTGGGCCACAACCGTTTTCAAGACGGTCTCCTTCAACCACTCGGACACCCCTCCGGGCGAAGTGGCGCTTCAGTTTAGCAGCGAGCGTTCGAAGACTAACCGCGGGGTAACCGACGTTCTCTTACTCGACCATCAGCGCGCGGTCGATGGCCTCGCGGTGCTCGGGGTAGCGGGCGCCGAATGCGCGCACGAGTCCGAAGCAGCCGCTGATCATCATGTCGCCGTGTGGCGCCGCGAAGTACGGCTGCAGCCGGCTGCCGCGAAGCTTGCCCCGCTGCGGGCCCGTCACCGCGACGATATCCGCGTCACCGCTCGACGGCTCGCCGTCGGCGTAGAAGACGCCATGGCCCTTCGTATCGAACACTTCCTGGTGCGCCAGCGTGCCATCGAGCAGGCGCTCGCTGAAGTCTTCGATCTGCTCGCGCGACATCTCTCCCGTGTGATGCTCGTACAGGCTGATGATTCGCGTCCCCTGCAGGTGAAACGCCAGCGCGTGCATGTTACCCAGGTTCAGCACGAGCTGGGTCGCCGCGCGCGCCACCGCCGGGTCCTGCAGCGCGCCGAGCGCCGCTGCCGGCCCGGTATCGAGGAAGACGATCGGCGTCGCGACGTCCTGGCGCCGGGCGCCTTCGACCATCGTGCGGGCGCGCGTGAGATAGTCGGGCAGTTCGTCGTAAAGATACGCGAACTGCTGCAGATCGTTCCTCTCGCCGACGACGCGCTTCAAGTGGTCGAAGCGAAAGAGCCGGTCGGAGTAGTCCGGCGGCGACGCCCCGTGATCGAGGCACGCGAGCGCCATCCCGTCGACGTGCGGTGACACGTCGAACGCGGCGAACGCCGCGCGGATCGCTTCGAGATCGAGGTCGCGCAGCTCGACGCGCGTGACGCCGTCGAGCGCGGCCGCCTCATCGTCGGAAACGACGCGTACGCCCATCTGCTCGACCTGCGTTAGATCGTCGTCGAAGGTCTGCGCGGCTTCGGGTGTCGCAAAAGCGGCGCCGCCGGCTCGCAGATGATCTTCGAGCGCCCAGTGACAGGGGCCGCCGCCCTGGATCACGCCCGTCAGCAGGAGCGGACGCTTGGCCGCAGTGGCCTGTCGGATGCGCCCCGCGGCGATCTGCGTCGCGCTCGGCATGACGAGCTTGATGCTGTTCTCGACGGGGGCGTCGGAGTCGAAGAGCAGGATGTCCTGCGTGCCGGTGCCCATGTCGATGGCGAG
>JBBDXD010000010.1:0-140870 GCA_040902535.1 Dehalococcoidia bacterium
GCTGGTCGCTGGTCGCTGGTCGCTGGTCGCTGGTCGCTGGTCGCTGGTCGCTGGGAATATTGTGATCCGCGCGTGGCGCAAACAGCCAGGTGCTTGTTGACGTTACTGGCTTCCGCGCAGCCGCGGGTCGAGGATGTCGCGCAGCGTGTCGCCCATGAGATTGAACCCGAGCACAACGAGACTGATGGCGAGGCCCGGGAAGATCACGAGGTGCGGATACTCGGTGCCGACCTCGAGCCCTACGCTGAGGTCAATGCCCCATCCGGGCGTGCCCTGCTCGACGCCCAGGCCAAGGAAGCTCAGCGTGGCTTCTGCGAGCACGGCCAACGCGAAGACGCTGCTCGCGCCGACGAGCACGTACGGCATGATGTTGGGTATGACGTGGCGTACGAGCAGGCGCGTTTCGCTAGCGCCTGTCGCGCGTGCCGCAAGTATGTACTCTTTGTTCTTCTCGACGAGCGCTACCGCGCGCATCAAGCGCGATCCGCCAAACAGGGCGCTGATCGCGAGCACGACGATCACCGCCTTGAGCCCCGGCCCGACGGCGGCGATGATCGCCAGCAGCAACGGAAGCTGAGGTATCGATGCCCACGCCTCGCCGGAGCGCTGGATCGCGTAGTCGACCCAGCGGCCGAAATACCCGCCCAGAATGCCGAGCAGCGTGCCCGGTATGAACCCGAAGAACATCACCGCGAAGCCAAACGTCATCGAAAGACGCGTGCCGTCGATGACGCGGCTGAAGACGTCCTGTCCGAAGCGTGTCGTGCCGAAGGGATGCTCGGCGGACGGGCTGAGAAACCGCGACTGCGCGTCGAGGGCTGTCGGATCCTGCGGCGTGACGTAGGGGCCGACAATGCCCAGCACAAAGAACGCCACCACGATCACAAGCCCGAAGAGTCCGACCGGGTTCTTGAGCCACGGCAGCGCCACGCGCGTGATCAGCGGTTTGTCCTGTGGGATCTCCCATGAGTCCGCACCCGTCCGCTTGGTGTAGGGAGACGCAAGCGTGGCCATCAGGTGTACCTGATCCGCGGATCGATGTAGGCGTACGACAGATCGACGGCCAGGTTGACCAGCACGACAACGCACGCGGTGTACACGGTGAGGAACTGCACGACGGGTAAGTCGCGGATAAACGCCGCCGTGAAGAACCACTCACCGACGCCCTGGATACTGAGGATCCGCTCGACGATCACCGAGCCGCCGAACACCGCGATGAGCGCCGTGCCCAGGGCCGTCGCGATCGGCGTGCCGGCATTGCGCAGTGCGTGCGTCACGATCACCGTGCGCTGACGCAGTCCCTTCGCGTGCGCGGTGCGCACATAGTCGCTGCGCAGCACTTCCAGCATCGTTGTGCGCGTCAACCGCATGAGCCCTGCCGATCCGCCGACGCCGAGGATCAGCGCGGGCGGCAACATCAGCCGCAGGTTGTGGCTCGGGTCTTCCCAGAGCGGACGATAGCCGCCGACGGGCATCGAGTAGTGCCATAGGATGCTCGGCACGATGATCAGCAGTGAGAGGAGGAAGAAGTCCGGGATCGAAGAGCCGGCGACGGCGAACGTCCGCACTCCGTAGTCGAGTCCTGTGTTCCGAAACATCGCGGAGAGGATGCCGAACGTGATGCCGAAGAGCGCGCTGAAGAACAACGCCATGGTGATGATCTGGAAGCTCGCCGGGAAGCGCCGCATGAACTCGTCGACGATCGGCTTATCGCTGCGGAACTCTTCGCCGAAGTCGAGGACGACGGCGTCCTTAACCCACTCGATGTACTGCTCTGCGATCGGCCGGTCGAGGTTGAGATCCTGCCGAATTCGCTCGACCTGCTCGGGGGTCGCACCCTGCCCCGCCATCGCCGCTGCGGGGTCTTGCCCCGGCAGTGCCCGCAGCATAACGAACGCGATGATCGATACGGCAAAGAGGATGAGGGGCAACCAGGCGAGCCTGCGCAGCGTGTATCGAAGCATCAGTCAGGCACCCCGGTGTCGCATCCCACGCCCTGCCCCGGCCATTATGCCTTGTCGAGCCACGTCGTGCGGTTGAACAGGCCGTACGAGCCGCGGCCCGTGATGGCGCCCTTGACGTAGTTATAGCGCCCGCTGAAGTTGATGAACGACATGAGGTTCAGCATCGGCGAGTACTCGCTCATGATCAGGCGCTGCGCGTCCTGCACCTTCTTGACGCGCTCTTCTTCATCGAGTTCGCCGGCGGCGGCGAGCACGGCCTCGGTGACCTTTGGCTCGTCGTAATTCATGAAGTTCGTGATGCCGTTGCCGGTCATGTAGAAGCGCAGGGGCAGGTCGGGGTCTTCGTAGGCCAGGTGCTGGAAGCAGGTCATCTGGAACTGGCCCTGGTTCAGCGTCTGGCTGAACCACTTCACGAGGTCTTCCTGCACGAGCTTCACCTTGACATCGCCGCGCCCGAGCTGTTCCTTGATGATCTGCGCGATGCCCGCGTCGTTCGGGCGGTTGGAGTGCTTCAGCTCGATCTCCTGGTCGAAGTCGAAGCTTGACGCTTCGAGCAGTTGCTTCGCCTCTGCGACGTCAGTGCGGAAGTACTCCATCAGGTCCGGATCGTCCTCTGCCAGCGCATAGCGCTTGTGTACGGGCGGCATCGGTCCGGCCTTTACCACGTCGCCGTCGCGCAGCAGCAGTCCGGCTTCGTCGCGGTCGAGCAGCAGGTTGATCGCCTTACGCACGCGCAGGTCGGTGAACGGCGGCTCGTACTTGAGCATGAGGTTCAGGTAGTCGCGCGCGAGGTCGAAACTGGTGCCGATCTTGCCGCTCAACTCGGCAGCCGTGTCCTCCATCTGCTTGCGGCTGCTGAAACTCGTCGTGTCGATCTCGTTGGCGACGAACGCGGCGAGTGCGGCGTTCTCATCGGTGATGAGGATGGAGTTGATGCCGGCGAGGAAGGGTTGGCCGGTGATGTCTCGCGTGCCCTGGTGCGTCCGGAAGTTCTCGAACCGGCGCAGCTTGATGTTTGCGCCGTTGTCGTGGCTGTCGAGCACCCAGTGGCTGGAGCCGATGGCGTCGCGCTGCAGCAGGTCGTCGTGGTCCTGGAGGATCTCTCGTGGCAGGATGGAACTGCTGATCGGCGATCCCGCGTTCGACGAGGTGAACACCCACGCCCACGGCCGTTGCTGCGTGATCTTCACCGTCTTCGTGTCTTCGGCGACGATGTCCTCCATGACGTCGTGCAGCCAGCTATAGCCGATCGGCGATTCGTCACGATAGCGCTTGAAACTCGCGGCCACGTCTTCCGCTTCGACGGCGCGGCCGGGCGCCGGGCCCTTGTCCTGGAACACGGCATCGCCAAGCGTCGCGATGACGGTAAGTTCGTCCGGCTGCTCGACGTTCGTGGCGAGAAACAGCTCGATCTCGCCGGTGTCGGTGGGGACGTACCACATGTGGTCGAAGACGGTGAACCCGAGCGTCAGTTGCTGCGCCAGCGCGAAGATGCCGGGGCCGAACGGATTCATGCTGGGAAGTGCGTTCGCGGCGCGCGTGCGGAGGATGCCATTGCGCTGCTCGGGCGAAGGCGTCCCGTCCTGCGAGCCATCGTTGATGCGAGGCGTGCCGCGGTCGGGGCCGTTACCGTCGTTTCCGTTGTTGTCATCGCTCGAGCACCCGAAGGCGGCAAGCGCTGCGAGGCCGGCGCTGCCGGCGGCGGCGCCGACGATCATCCTGCGGCGTGTAACGCGCCGGTCCGTCCAATAACGAAGCCCCAGGTCGCGTCCGCTCATGATCCCCTCCTCAGAGCCGGAATAGACCCGGCTAGCCCGCACGACAATGAATGGGGTTCATTGTGGAGAGGGCACTCCTCACTGTCAACGGTACGTCTGGACCACCGGATACGGCTCTCTGAATTTGTGATGCACCGTAAGGAGCGAATTCAATGGCCGCCCGCATCGGGCCCGGGTGGCGGCGGCACGAGCCCAAGCCGCTTCCGGAGGACGTAGCCGGCGGCGCCGATGCCCACCACGAACGCCGCCACGCCCAGCACCACGAGTTGCACTTCCAGGCGGGTATCGTCGTTGTCATCGACTTCCTGCTGGAAGGCGGCTGCAACCGGCGCGTCATCGATGTCGCCGGCGGCGTGCGCGACGGATAGCGACTGCATGGTCACAGCCGCGAGCGCCGCGAGCGCGAAGACGATGGTCAATGTGCGCATGTGTGATTCCTCAGCGGAACTCACGGTCTGTCGGGCGCATGCTAGCACGGTCCGGCGGCAGCGGCGATGGGTTCAGCGCGTCCCCGGCGCCGGCGGTCGTAACTCGTGCACGGAGACGACGTTCAAGGAGTACGGAAAGTGCACGACCTTGACGTATGACTCCTCGCGCACGTCGATGAAGTACTCGGGCTTGATGCGGAAGACGACGCGCTCGACGCGGATGTAGTAGCTGTCCCAGGCGATGATCAGGTCGGCGTTCTTCCACTTTCGGGTGACGATGCCTTCGCTCTCGACGAGCGGCGCCCGCAGGTCGCGCACGTGCTGCACGACCTGGTACAGGAGCAGCAATCCGACGACAGCCACGATCGACGTGGTGACGTACGCGGGCCCTTCGATCCCGTTCGAGACGACCCAGACTATGACCAGGACGTCTGCGATGAGGAACGCGCCATAGATCAGCAGGCTGCGAATGAGTGAGGCGCGGGCGATAGATTCGGGGTCTGGCAACGTTCGTCTAGGGCTCTGGCAGAGGCGGCAGCAGCAGCGTCTCGCCCACGGTCAGCACCGGATCGTCGATGTTGAGTCCGTTCAGATTGGCGATCGCCTCGACATACGCCGTCACGTCGTCGCCTGCGGGCACATTCGCCTGGGCGATGAGGAACAGGCTGTCGCCGTCCTGTATCACGTATTCGAGGAACGGACTCACCGTCGGCGAAGCTTCGACCGCTGGCGTGGGCGTGCCGGCTGGCGTGCTCGTCCCGCGCGGCGTCTGCACCGCGGGCGTATCGCCGTCGCCGCCGCTTGCCGTCGGCGTGGGCGAAGACTGTCCGACGACGACGGGCACCGCTCCGGTCGTCTCGCCCGGCGGGCGGATGAGCAGAAAGACCGCGAGGGCCGTGCCGACAAGCATCGTCAGGAGCGAACCGCGGTACAGGTTGAACGACGGCAGGGCGCTCGCAGGGTGCAGGCATTCAGCGCAGTACTGCTGGTTACCGTGGTCTTCGCAGTACGGCTTGGCGCATCGCTTGCACGCGATGACCGCCGGCTGATCGCAGGCGTAGCAGTCCATTGTCGAGCACTATACCAGCACGCCTCCGCATCCCGGGACGCGGAGGACGCGCCGATGTCGCGCCAGCTACTGCAGTTCCGCCGTCGCGCCGGCTTCGGTGAGCTTGGTCTTGATGGCTTCCGCGTCGGCCTTCGCGATGCCTTCCTTCACGTTCACCGGAGCGCTCTCGACCAGGTCCTTCGCCTCCTTGAGGCCGAGCGTCGTGACTTCCCGGACCGCCTTGATGACGTTGATCTTGTTGGCGCCGGCGTCCTTCAAGACGACCGCGAACTCAGTCTGCTCTTCCTCGACGGCGGGAGCTGCGGCGCCACCGCCTCCGGCGCCCGGTGCGGCCATCATCATCGGCGCCGCCGCCGTGATGCCGAACTCGTCTTCGATCTTCTTGTTGAGGTCACGCAGCTCCAAGATCGTCATGCCCTGGATGATCTCAAACGCTTCTTCCACCTTCGCCATACTGTGTTCCTCCTGTTGCTCGCCCGGCGGGCGAATGATCTCTCCGTTCGTGTCGGTGCGCGAGCGGGCGGCTCGCTGATCGGATGTTGTTACGCCGCGCCCTGCTCCTCGAGCTGGCCTGCACGGGCGTCCATCAGGCGTGCGAACGACTGGATGGAATCGTTGAGCAGATTCGCTAGCTGCTGCACGGGCGATACGAAAGCTCCAGCGAGCTTGCCGATCAGTTCCTCGCGCGAAGGCAGGCTCGCCAGTTCGGCGACGACCTTGCCATCGACAAGCGCGCCGTCCAAGAACGCCATGCGCGGCGCAAACGTGTTCCGCGCCGTGCGCTGGTAGTCCGCGATCGCCCTGGACGGCGCAATGATGTCGCCCGCGCCGAAGATGACGAGCGTCGGGCCTTCGACGAGGCCCGCTGCGCCTTCGATGCCCGCTTGCTGCATCGCAAGCTGGAACAGGCGGTTCTTCACTACGTGCGCTTCGACGCCCGCTTCGCGCAACTGCCGGCGCAGCGTCGTCATGTCCTTCACGCTGAGGCCGCGGTACTCCGCCCCGACGATGATCGACGCGTTTTGCGCGAGTTCCTTCAGCGCCGCAACAGCCTGGACCTTCTTCTCCGACGGCATAGGCTCACATTCCTCCGGCCAACAAAAAACCCCTGTCGGAAGACAGAGGCAACGCGCGAGCCAGCCGCGGCCAGCTTCAAGAGTGCGTATTGCGCCTCGGCAGGCTGTGATTATGTCCCGAAGGGAGCGCCTGCTGTCTTCAGCGAAGGTGAGTGTACCGGCGCCGCGAGCGCCAATCAAGCGTGGGCGACCGTCGCTTTTTCACTTCGGCTCCAGCTTCTTCTCCATCCCGACATGCGGAATGCCGACCTCGTCGTACACGTCGCCCACAGGCGTGTATCCGAACCGATCGTAAAACTCCCGCGCTGTGAGTTGCGCGCTCAGACGGAACACGCCGATGCCCCGCGTGACGCCTTCCCGCTCGAGCGCCTCCAGCACGCGTGCGCCAAGTCCGGTGCCGCGGTGCGATGCGAGCACCGCCATGCGGCCGATCTTTCCGTAGCCATCCATGATCACGAGCCGCCCCGCCGCGGTCGCCGTCCCATCGACGTATCCGACGCAGTGGACCGCCGTGTCGTCGTATTCGTCGAGTTCGTCCTCACGAGAGATACCCTGCTCATCGACGAACACGGCGATCCGCACGCGGAACGCGTCGGATCGTTCCCGGCCCGTGCGTGCGATGCGGATCTCGGCCATCGAACTCACTTCCAGCTCGCCTCGGATTTCACGTATCCGTGCTCCCGCTCGATGATCTCGAACCCCGCGGACGCATAGAGCGCCTGCGCCGGCTTGTTCACGGTCGCCCCGCCGACGAGCGCCGTCTGCATGCCCTTTTCCTTGAGCCTGCGCATGCCCTCGCGGACCACTGCGCGCCCGAACCCGCGACCCGTCGCCGTTGACCGCGTGCCGACTGGCTCGAAGTAGCCGACGCCGTTTGCCGTGTCGAGCCAGCACACGCAGTAGCTGACGAGTTGGCCCTCGTGCTCGAGGACGATGTCGAGATCCGGATCATACAGCGGCGCGGCGCGTAGACGGCGATACAGCTCGATGCTGAACTTCGACTCACCCCACACCGACCACGCGTCGCGGTGCAGTTCCGCGCGCGCCTCCGAATCGTCGTCGCCGATGCTTCGGAATCGCGCGCCGCGCGGCAACACGACGGCCGGCAGCGGCTCATCGAGTGCCCGTGCGAAGCGCACTCCGGACTCGCCGGCGCGTTCGTAACCGTGTTCGGCGAGCAGCGTGCCGCGTTCGGCGTCGGAGTCGAACACAAACGCCGATAGCGTGCCGGTACCGAGCCAACGATAGGCGAGCGGAATGTCGGCTTCACGCGCGACCAGCGCCCGCCGTTGTTCGACCCAACGCAGTACGTCGCTCGCCAATCCGCGATCGTCGCGGACCCCAGGACGTACCTCGAACTGGAAATTCAGCGGCGGCTCAAAGATCGCGCACGCGACGATCTCGCCCGTCTCGTCGATCGTCCACAGGCGCACGTCGTCGGAGCGATCGAACGCGTAGAGCTGCCAGACGAAATCGCCGGGATGGTAGTACGTGAGTTGCGGGCGCGCGCGCGTAACCTGCTGCGCGAATTCGATCAGTAAACGGAGATCAGAGGCCCTCTCGTAGGGCCGGGCAGTATAGTCAGGCACGATGAACTCCTCGTCACGCGGGTGGCCCCGAAGTGGCCCCCGTCACTGGACGCCGGGCGAGTCGATCATGCCTGAATCATCGGACTCCTCTATCTGATGCCGCTCCGAATCGGATCCGGAGTTCTACGTCGCATGATATCACTCACGTCGGCTCCGCCGTGCCGTAGATCACCGGTATGATCGGTGCGAACTCCGTGTGCTGGAGCGACGTGACGCGGAACGCGGCGTCGGCGAGCGCCTGCCCCGTACGGCGGTTGGGATTGCAGCCGGCGGCGAAGTAGCCCCATGCGGGGCGGATGGCGTCTTGCACGCTTCCGGAGAACCCGTCCGCGCGCACGTGCTCGATGAAGACCAGGCGGCCGGCGGGGCGCAACACGCGCCTGATCTCCGCCAGCGAACGCTGCACGTCGTCGACGGTGCAGAGCACGAGCGTCGAAACGACGGCATCGAACGACGCGTCGCCGAACGGCAGCGACTCCGCGGGAGCCTGCCGCAACTCGATGTTGGGTCGAAGCTTCTCTCTCGCGCGTCTCAGCATGTGGGGATCGGGCTCAAGCGCGACGACTCGCGCGTCCGCCGGATAGTGCTCGAAGTTCAGCCCGGTGCCGGCGCCGATCTCCAGCACGTCGCCGTGCAGATCGCCGAGCAGTTCGCGTCGAAGCCGCGCAACCTGCCTGCGTTCGCTCACGCGCGACAGCTTGTCGTACATGGCGGCGAACCAACGGTGACCTTTCGTTTCGGTCGCGATCTCACTCATACGTCCACCGTCGCGCCCGCCTCGTTGATGCGGGACGGGCGCAGAAATCATAGATCGCCATGCGCGGCGACGCAGCTAGTTCAGCTTGATCTGGATCGCCTTCGTCTCCATGTACTCTTCCAGGCCTTCGTGGCCAAGCTCGCGGCCGATGCCGCTTTGCTTGTAACCGCCGTACGGCATGAACGGCATGCCTGCCTGGTGGTACGAGTTCACCCACACGGTGCCTGCCTGGATCCCCTTCGCCATCTTGAACGCCGTGTCGATGTTCTTCGTCCACACGGCAGACGCCAGCCCGTAGATCGTGTCATTCGCGATGCGCAGCGCGTCTTCGGCGTCCTTGAACGTGATGACGCTCAGGACGGGCCCGAAAATCTCCTCGCGCGCGATCTGCATGTCGTTGCTGACGCCGTCGAAGATGGTCGGCTGCACGAAGAGGCCATCGTCGAAGCCTTCGCCGGTGAGGCGGCCGCCGCCGCACACCATCTCGGCGCCCTCTTCCTGCCCGACGTGGACGTAGCGCACGACTTTCTCGAGCTGGGCCTCGTTGATCACGGGGCCCATCGTCGTCGAAGGGTCTTCGGGATCGCCGACCTTCACGGTGGCCGTGAACGCCTTCAGCTTCGCGAGAAACTCGTCCTTGATCGACTCCTGCAGCAGGAGCCGAGAGCCCGCCTGGCAGACCTGGCCGGTGTTCAGGTAGATGCCGAAGAACGAGCCGCCGACGGCCTGGTCGATGTTCGCGTCGTCGAACACGACGTTCGGCGACTTGCCGCCCAGCTCGAGCGAGATCTTCTTCAGGTTGCCGGACGCCGCCTGCATGATCGTCTTGCCGACCGCCGTAGAGCCCGTGAACGCGATCTTGTCGACACTGTCGCTCGCGGCAAGTTCGGCGCCGACGACGGCGCCCGGGCCGGTGACGACGTTCATGACGCCGCTCGGCGCGCCGGCCTCGGTGATGATCCGCGCCAGCTCGAACGTCGTGCCCGCGGTGAACTCCGACGGCTTGGCGACGATCGTGCATCCCGCAGCGAGCGCCGGCGCCAGCTTCCACGTGATCAGCAGCACCGGGAAGTTCCACGGCGTGATGACGCCGACGACGCCGACGGGCTCGTGTACCGTCAGCCCGACGGCATCCGGCACGTAGTTCGTGATCGCATCACCGCGCAGGTCCAGTGCGAGCCCGGCGTAGTAGTCGTAGACATCGGCCGCCATCGCGACCTCGCCGATCGCCATGTTCGTCGGCTTGCCAACTTCCTTCGACAGAAGTTGGGCGAGTGGCATCAACTCGGCGCGAATCTTCGCGGCGACGTTGCGCAGCACCTGCGCACGTTGCGCCGCGGGCGCCTTCGACCAGGTGCCGCCATCGAAGGCGGCGCGGGCGGCGGCGATAGCGCGGCGCGCATCTTCCACGTCGCCCCAGGGGATCGTCTCGACGAGCGCGCCGGTGGCGGGGCTCCTGCGTTCGTATGTTTCGCCGCTGGCGCCGGCGACCCACTCACCGCCGATGAACTGCTGGTAGGTGCGGCTTTCCGCCGTCGTGGCGTCCTTCGTCTGGGTGACCATATGGACCTCCGCTATCAGCGCCGCCCGGGGCGCTCCGTTCGATATGCCTCAGTCAGCATAACCTTAAGCACTCACTAAGCTACATGCTACGCCCCTGTCCGCCGGAGGTCAACGCGCGCAACCTCGGGCCGCGTGCCGCTGAGCTACACTCGCCCGTATGAACCTGAAGATTCGTTCGCACAACACCCGAGCCGACGACGATCTGCGCGAACACGCCGAGAAGCGGCTCGCGCGGCTTGAGCGCTACCTCCCCCGCGTCGACGACATCACCATCGAAGTGGAGTACGAAGAAACGCGTTCGGCGGCGCACCGCTACGCCATCCAGGTGACCGTGCACTCAGCGGGCACGATCTTGCGCGCCGAGGAGCGTGCGTCGGACCAGCGTACGGCGCTCGACATGGCCGCCGACGTGCTATCGAGGCAGGCGCAACGGCACAAGCGGCGTCTGTACGGGCGGCATCGCACGAACGAAGCGAAGCAGATCGCCGCCGAACCGGAGCCGGCCGGCCCGATCACGGAGCCGGACGGCGACGAGGAGTACGACGAGTACCTGCTGGGCAAGATCGTGCGCGTGAAGCACTTCGAAGCGAAGCCGATGTCGCAGGAAGAAGCGCTCGCGCAGATGGACCTGCTCGGCCACGACTTCTTCCTGTTTCTCGACGCGGCGGCGAATGACTACGCGTTGCTGTACAAGCGGCGCGACGGGGACTACGGCTTGCTGACGCCGCGGCGTGGGTGATCAGCCGCTCACAATGGGGCGTAGTCGTCACCAAGAAAGGTTGCGGCGCTGAGCACGCTGCCGCCGACTGCTGCGGTCACGCGAACATTGTTGATGATGATTTGCGCCTCTCGGCCGTCGCTCAGCCGCAGAATGTAGAGACCCAATTCGATCGCGAGCACGTTTCCGATCGGCTCGATACCGCCGCCCCAGTCCGCGCCCCCATTGAGGTTTCGCTTCCAGAGCGAAACGCGGACGCGAGCAACCAGGGGCTGATCACGCGATAGAAGGTCAGCCGTCTCGACGTCGTTCATCTCGGCTCCCAGTTGAGCGCTGACGAAGAAGCGCCGAGAACACTGGCTGACCCGGTGCACTCGCACTCACCGAAACAGATCGCGCTCCGCATCGCGGATGATCTGCGCGATCGCGCCGTCGCCGGGCGCGTACTCGGCGCCGCGCACGATCGCCACGGGCATGCGCGCGAGCTTCCCGTGTACCAGCTCCGCGGCCGCCGCAAGCTCATCGACCACAGCCATCGCGGTGACGCGCAGCTCGTAGCCCGCCGGGTCGAACTGGCCCGTGTAGTCGAGCAGAGGCAGCATCCCCGCGCATCCGATCGCGAAGTTGACGATACCTTCGCGCCAGGGCCGGCCGAAGGAGTCGGAGATGATCACGCCGGCATCGACGCCAAACGCCTCCCGGATGCGGTCATAGAGCTTGCGCGCCGAGGCGTCGGAGTCGACGGGCAGCAGGCATACCGTGCCCGTCTTCTCGACGTTCGATGCATCGACGCCGGCGTTTGCGCAGATGAAGCCGTGATGCGTTTCGCAGATCACGACGCCGTGACCCATGCGGACGATGCGCTTCGTCTCGCCGAGGACGACTTCGACCTGGCGGGCGTCCTTCTCCCACTGTTCGGCGATCTGCGTGGCGAACGCCGACGGCGTGACGCCATCCAGGTCGACCACGCGGCCTTCCGCCTTCGAGACGACCTTCTGCGTCACCACGATCACATCGCCGTTTTCGATGCCGCCGTGCGCGCGCGCCGCTTCGACGATCATGCCGGCAAGGTCGTCGCCTGCGTGCACCTCGGGGATGCCCGGCAGGCCGAAGATGCGAATCTCGCTCACTTCACTCCTGCAATGCGAATGCCGGCGTTCACCTTGTAGGCGCGATTGACCGCGACGAGCAGCACTGTGATCCCCTCGACGAGCTTTGCATTGGCGAGCGGACCGCCATCGATGCCGCGCGCGCCTTCGATCTGGTCCGCGAGCTGCATGATCTGCTTCTTCGCGTCATCCATGTCGGCGCAGACGACCACGTCGGCATCCATCGGGCTGCCACGCAACAACTTGCGGGCGCCGAGATTCTGGAAGGCGCCGACCACCGTCGACGCGGGGAGCAGCGCCTGTTGTTGTTCCGCTGCGGAGCCCTCCGGCACGTCGACCAGCGTCGCCTTGCCGGCTTCAAACGCCATGGGGACGACCGTACTGACGACGATCTTGCCGGCGGTCGCGGCGGCGAGCGGCGGCAACGTCGCCGCCTGCGCCGAGTATGGCGTCGTCACTACCACGATGTCCGAGGCAGACGCGGCGTCTTCGTTCGCGGCGGCATGGAGCGGGAGCGCGGCGTCTTTTTCGCGCAACTCCTCGACCGCCGCCTGCGCTTTTTCGAGCGCGCGCGATCCGATGATGCACGCGTGGCCGGCGAGCGCGAACCGGTAGGCGAGACCCATGCCTTCCTCGCCGGTCCCGCCGATGAATGCGATCTTCATGGACACTCCGATTGCAGCCGGGAAAGCGTACCGCGGGCGGCCGTTATGCGGGTGTGACGCCGGCCTCACGTAGCAGCTCTTCGACCGGCAGGCTGGCGGCGGCGCGCCGCTCGCGCACCATGCGGTTTGCCACGCGCTGCAGCGTTTCGTTGCAGGGCGTCGGCACGCCGTGCAGCCGGCCGAGCATGACGATCTCACCGTTCAGGTAATCCGTCTCGATCGTCGGCGAGCCGCGCATGAGGCTCTGCCACGACGACCCGCCGTCACGTCGCGCGCCATCGATGGCGCCGAACTTCATGCCGGACTCCTGTCGCCGCAACGCGTTCTCGTCCTCAGATGCGCAGTCGATGCCCGCCGCTTCGTAGCAGGCCAGCGCTTCGGACCGCACCGCCGCGAGAAACTCGGGCGCGCGCGCATCGGTGCCGCACGCGGCCACAAACGCGTTGTTGAGGTTCGAGAGCAGCTTGTTGTACTTCCAGCGCATGATCTGCGGCACGGCACGGCTGCTGAAACGCACCGCGTCGAGGTCCGTGGTGATGCGCTCGATCCTGCCGTCGATGCCCGCGGGATAGCGCCCACCATCGAGCACACCCCAGGCGCCTGTCATGTGGTTCAGGATCACGCCCGGCTCGAGGAACGTGCCCGGCATGTAGACCAGCATGCCGTAGACATTCGCGAACCGGCGCGCCGCCATGCGTTCGTTGTCGACGCCGTTCTGCGCACAGACGACGGCGATCTGCGGCGGCGCAAACGCCGCCAGATCGTCGAGCGCGGCGGCGGTGTCCTGCGATTTCATCGCCAGGAAGACGACGTCATCCGGCGAGAACGCGATCTCGCGCGGGTGCGCGACGGCTGGCACGCGCATGTTCGCAGTGTCATCAGGCGTGCGGAGCGTCAGTCCGTCGCGCTGGATCGCTTCGAGATGCGCACCGCGCGCGATCAGTGTCACATCGTGACCGCGCTCGAACAGGCGGGCGCCGATGATGCCGCCGATAGCGCCGGCGCCGTAGACGATGTACCGCACGCTAACCCATCTCCGTGCCGCCGCTGACGCTCATGGCGATGCCGGTGATGTTGTCTGCCTTGCAGAGAAATACGATCGCCTGGCCCATGTCCTGCGGCGTCTGCTCGCGGCCAAGTGGCACATCGCGCTTGAGCATGCCCTCCCACGCGTCTTCCTTCGAAGTACCACCGGCCGCGGCGATCGCCGGGATCAGCACGTCGTTCCACATGTACGTCGCCACCTCGCCGGGGCAGATAGCGTTCACGTTGACATTCGCCGGCGCCAGTTCGTGCGCCATCGATTGCGTGAAGCCGATCACGCCCCACTTCGACGTCGCGTACGCCGACGCGAACGCGCGTCCGCGCTTTCCCGCGATCGATGAGATGTTGATGATGCGACCGCTGCGCCGCTGCGCCATGTGCCCGGCGATCGCTTTCGTGCACAGAAAGACGCCCTTGAGGTTGACGTCGATGATCAGGTCCCAGTCCTCTTCCGCAAACGCCACGACCGGACCGATCTTGATCACTCCGGCGTTATTCACAAGGATGTCGACCTGCCCGAAGTGATCGATCGCGCGCTGCGCCATCGCCTGCACTTGCGACCAGTCGCGCACGTCGACGTCGATGCCGATGGCGTCGCTGCCGAGGCGCTTGATCTCCGCTATCGTCTCGTGGCGGTCGGTCGCCGTCGCCGGCAGGTCCGCGATGGCGACGCGCGCGCCTTCCTTCGCCAGTTCGTACGCGATGCCGCGCCCGATGCCTCTCGCGCCGCCGGTGACGATGGCGGCGGCTCCTTGCAGTTCCATCGTGGTCCTCTTTCTCGCATGGCGCAGGGTGCGAGCCGAACGTCGCCATCCACCCGCATGGCTTGTAGTACCATTGCGCCTGAAGGGCAAGCGAAGAAAGCAGACGGGAACCGCCCGTCCGCTTGACGCTGGCAGGATTCCGCCTGCCGACGTGAAGCGGGCGGGTAGTTTGCTTTCGAGGTGAACCGATGGCCGGTGCGGACGAAATCAAGTGGGCACGCAGGGTACGACCTGAGACGATCCGCCGTCTCTACACGCTCGATGCGAAAGGCATCGTCGACGACGAGCTGATCGACGAGGTCGGATACGCGTTTTTTTGCACGTTGCCACAGCATCCAGACCGTCACACGCGCGCACGTTGGCCGCGCGATGTGCCCCCGCTGCCGCAACGCGATCAAACGCGCTGACGACGACTGGCGCCAGTGGCGCAAGGACGAGCCGATGGCGTGCGCGTGCGGCTGGAGCACCACGTGGGGCGAGTACCAGAGGTCGTACAAGGGCAAACAGTTGGTCGGCGGCAACGCGTACCCCGTGTTCAAGGCGTTCATCAACCGCTGGCCCCTCGCGCGCACGCCACGCGACAAGATGCTGGAGCTCGACGGCCTGATCCACGCCTGCCACGAGGACGCGAAGAAGCGCTGGGCGCGACCCGCCGCCTGCAACCTCATCGAAGGCAGGATGACGGAGATGATCGCGTTTCTCGATGAACTTGCCTACGGGCCGCAGAGCACGATGGGGCTGGAAGAACGGCGCCGCGAGTGGATCGAGAAGCCGCAGCTGCAAGCGTGGCGGCGGTGGAAGTCCGGCGAGAGCGATCAACCGTGGGGATCGGGCGACGGCGCGGACGGGGAACAATGACAACGCCGCATTCGTGCAGGCGAGTTAGACTTCAATTGCAGACAGCAGTTTGGTGAGCGCAGACGCAGCAACGCCCAGAGGGGTCGGGAGGAGTCGTGGTCGCACGCGAACCGCAAGACATCGCCTTTTCAAACGATGGCGATGCAAGTCGTTACGAAGTCGTGTTGGATGGAGAGGTCGCGGGGTTCTCCACTACAAGCGGAGCGACAACCGCATCGTCTTCACGCATACCGAGATCGATCCCCGACTCGAAGGACAGGGCATCGGCAGTAAACTCGCCGCGTACGCACTCGCCGATGCGCGCTCTCTCGGTCTGGAGATCGTAGTGTGGTGCCCCTTTATCGCCGCGTACATCAAGCGACACCCGGAGTACGCCGATCTCGTGACGCAGGCAGGATAGCGTGCGGGCTGACCGCTCCGAATTCGCGGCGGCAAACCACCCGAAGTGTGGCGGAGAGGGTGGGATTCGAACCCACGGTACGCTTGCGCGCACACACGATTTCCAGTCGTGCCCAATCGGCCACTCTGGCACCTCTCCGCGGCCGGAACGAACGAGAACCCGGAACCGGGTCCCGGGTTCAGGCCAGTCTACGTGGCGGAGAGGGTGGGATTCGAACCCACGAGGCTCATCGCCTACCGCTTTTCGAGAGCGGCACCTTCAACCACTCGGACACCTCTCCGAACAATGAGGTGACCTTTGCAGGCCACCTCACGGCGTCAGTATAGCATCCGTCTATGCCGGCGAAGGCTTACGCTCCGCCGCCGGTGATCTCTTCGTAGCGGCGCATCTGCTCCCGCTGCGTTTCGCTCGATGCTTTCTGCCCGGCACGCACACCCTGACGCACGCGCATACGGATCTTCGCGAGTGCGCCTTGTGGCTCGGGCTCCGGCACAGGCTCAGCCCGGAGGTCGTCCGGGATGTGGTCAAGCTGATCGGCCGAGCGCGCGAACAGCCACCACGCAACAGCGATGGCGGCGCCGATCAGCCCGACGATCAGCAGGACGATGAGCAGCTTGCCGCCGCCGCCCTTCTGCCCTTTCGCGGTTTGCGCGGCGAGCTTCTGCTGCGTCTTCGCGGCGGCCTTCGCTGCGTCGCGTGCCACCTTCTCGCGCCTGTCTTCGTCCTTCTTCTTCTTCTTGGACGTCGGCTCGAACTCCAATTCGATCTTGCCGAACGGCGTCACGAACTCGATTTCTCGCTCGAGCTCGTCGTCTTCGTCCTTCTTCCTCTTGTTGCGCTTCTTGCCCTCATCCGGCTTCGCCTGGACGACGTCCGATGATGCGGGCGCGAAGACCTCGGGCTTCTCTTCCTCGCGGTCGAGGACGGCTGCGGTTCCGTTAGTGGTGTGTTCGTCGCTTGCCACGTGGCACCTCCTTGTGTGATGGCAATCGAAGACAGCGCGTAACTTAATGTTTTGGCTTGTCGCCACCTGCGCCGGTCAGCCCGGCGATCACGCTCGCCGCGCGGCGCACGCCGGCGGCGACGCCGTACGCGCGGACAATCGGCGTGACCGCCGCTTCCGAGACGAAGGTGACGGTGCCGCGCACCTGGTTCGTAGTGCTCCTCGCGGAATCGAGCAGCGGCCGCACATTGTCATCGAGCACGGAGTTCGACTTCTTGAGCAGCGCGCGGAGCAGCAAGCCGAGCACGATGGTAATGACCATCGCGACGACGAAGAATGCCGCGACGGCGATCCCCATGAAGATGATCACCCAGTCGCGGAAGGTCTCCACGAACAGCAATGAAGGATCGAACACGGTCAAGCTCCTTCGTGCGGCGCGCGACGATCATAGCATGAGCGCGGGGGCCGCCAAATGGCATGGTTTGACACGCCCGCGGACTGCCATGCGCGAGTAAGGCGGAGCCTGCCGCCGTCATGATCCGGCAACGGTCATGCGCCGGAACCGCCAGAGCCGCCAGGCTACCGTCGCGTAGCTGAGCGCGCCCATGACCACCAGGGCCCAGTACGCCTGCCCGAGCACGGCGCCCGCAGCGAGGACGAGCAGCCGCACGTCGCGTGAAGCCACGCCTAGCAGGTCCGACGCGATGTCCAACCCGCCCTCGCGTTCGAGGCGTGCGCGCGAGTACGAGACCATCAGAAACCCGACGGCCGCCGCCAGCCCGACGAGCAACGGCTCCGGCCAGTCCTCGTGCTCGAGCGCCCACCACGCCATGCCGCCCGCGATCGCCGCGTCGGCGTACCGGTCCAGCGCCGCGTCGAACAGGCCGCCGAACTTGCTCGCCATGCCTTTGACGCGCGCGAGGTCGCCATCGACGCCATCGACGATCGACGACAACTGGATCAGCACGCCAGCTTCGATGTTGCGGCCGATCGCCAGCAGCGCGAGCGCACCGGCGGCGATCGCGAACGCGATCACCGATGCCTGGTTCGGCGTCAGCGGCGTGTGCGCGAGCGCAGCGGCGATGGGGACGGAAAACCGGCGGTTGATGTAGCGGGAGACCGGCCCTTCAAGCGCCCCGGGCATGCTCACGCCAGAGCCCGCCGCCTGCGAGCATCTCGTCCGCGCGGCGCAGGTCTTCGGGCGTGTCGATATCGATCCAGCGGTAGCCGCTGACATCGACCGCATCCAGCCCGCCGGAGCGCGCCAGCGTGGCGAATACGGCGCCGGCCTCGCCGTCGCGCAGGTCGGGCGTCATCGTGTCGAAGATGCCGGGCGTACACCAGAACATTCCGGTATCGAGCGCGTTCCACTCGGCGATGCCTTTGCCCAGGTCGATGACGAGCCCTTCGCGCACGTGCGCCAGCGTGGCCTCACCGGCGCGCGTGTCGGCGCCGTGCGTGTGCTCGACGGCGAGCCTGCAGCGTCCATCCGCATTGTCGATCAGGGCGCGCGCCAGATCCGGCTCGACGAGGTGATCCGCCATCGCCAGCACGAAGGAGCCATCGACCACCGTGCGCGCCGACCAGAGCGAGCGTGCGTTGCCGAGCATGAACTCCTCGTTCTCGACGAAACGGATGCGCATACCGCACGGTGAAAGGTCATCGAGCGCGCGGCGGATCTGTTCGCCGCGGTAGCCCAGCACGACCACCACGTCGTTCACACCGGCTGTGCGCAATGCATCGAGCACGTGATTTATGATCGGGCGGCCGCGCAGCTTCAACAGCGGCTTCGGGGTGTCCGATGTGAGCGGGTACAGTCTGCCACCGTCGCCGGCGGCGATGATTACTGCTTGCATCACTCAACGCTTCTGGGCGTACCTGACGAGTACGCGAATGGCGCCCGCAACGTGCGGACGCCTCCCATCCACCTTGACCTTACGTCGAGTGTCGCGCAGTTGTCAAAGGTGCTTGCCACATCGGGTATGGCGAATTTATATCGAATCCACTCGAACCAGGCTCATGTCAACCGTTTCTTGTGCGCGTTAGAACGGCAGACCTTTGAGCCCCTGCATGCCCTTCACAGCGGCAATGTCGCCGCCGTGACCGACTGAGTGCACGCCCGCCAGTTGCATCAGCCACGCCGCGGTCTTCGTGCCGAAGAACTGTGTCTCGATCTCACGGTCGAGGTCAGCGTCCTTCATCGTCGCGACGTGGTCGAGCGCCGCCTTCTGGACGTTCTTGCCGTAGTCCATGATCGCGTCCATCGAGATCTGTCCGTCGTAGTTCCACACTTCGAGCGGGCTGGCGGGCAACCCGTTCGCCTGCGCGACCTGCGCCCATGATGGCTGTCCGCCCTTGATCAGCGTGATCACGAAGAAGTCGATCGATGAGAGCGCGTGCACGTGCGACTTCGCGATCGAGTTGCAGGTGCCCTCGGGCTTCCAGTTGTACTGCGCCTCGTCCATACCGCCGGCGCACGTGTTGAACAGCCCAAACGCGGTCTCCAGGTCGGTCTTGGCGTAGGTAACGGCGTCCATCTGGTCCTCCTGGTTCGTCGCCCGACGTTCGACAAGCGACTATTGTTATGCAAGCCACGGCAGAATGCCATTCTGCGCGCTCAACGTCAAGAGGCCGCCCGTGCGGTCTCGCGGCGGCATTGCAGATTGAACGCAGCCGCCATCGTGGCGTTCCGTGCGCCGGCCGCGAGGCGTAGGCTGAATAGGCAAGCTCTTACCGGAGGGACACGATGGCCAACCTCGAGAAGATGCACGGGTATGACCGGCGCGACGTCCAGATGCTGTTCCAGCAGACAAACGCCGGCGATTGGAACGCGGCGATTGCCTGGCTGCGCTCCGAGGGCTATCGCCAGCTAGCGCCGGGCCACGCCGAAAGCATGCTGCTCGACCTGGAGCGCCTCCAGCACGATCACGAGCCTTTCGTCCGCGACCCGTTGCAGGTGTACGGGCTTGCGATGCAAAAGCACCAGGCATGAGGCGAACGACACTCAGGTGCTTGCGCGCGCAGCGTCGTGACGTGTCTTAAACGTCGAGAGCCAATCTCCGGTAACAGGGCTGAGTTCGCCACGGTCGGTGTCGAGGATCGCCATACAGCCTTGCATGAGTCCGCGCGCTTCGGGCGCCCAACGGCGGGACGGCACGAGCGCGCTGAGCAGCAGGCAGACCGTACCGGAATGTAGCGCTGGGCCAACGAGCGTATGCGCGTGTCCCGCGACATGCCATCGCGGCGCAATTTGATCGACTAGTGCGGTGATGAGCATGGATCCCTGAACGTCGCCGCGGAAGCCCGTGCTGCTTCCATACGGCCCCTGGTGGGTGATGAGCAAGTCGAGTGAACCCGGGGTGGAGGACAATAGCCGTTCGTACGCCGCCCGAGAGATGACGTCGGCGCCACGCCCTTCCTCGACGCCGCCGAGAAACGCGATGCGGAGGGTCGCAAGCCCGATAACGGTGTCGTCCGGGACGTAGCGAAGCAGATCGTACGCATCGACGGCAGCGGTGCCGGTGCCGTCGACCGGAAGTGCATCGAGCCACGCGAAATCTTCGTGATTGCCCCGCAGAAAGTAGATGGGAGCGACGAGTTGCCGGCGGAGGCTGCGAAACTCTGTGGATTCCGCAGCGCCCGGGTTAAGAAGCCGCGCGAAATCACCCTCGGACGGGTCGAGCGCGGAGTGGATGAACGTGGCGCCATCGGCCTGCGCCATATCGGGAAACGCGCCCATGTCTCCGACCTGGATGACGAGGTCGAACCGCCGCGCGATTCGATGCTGTAGCGCCACGATGGCGCGGAACGCGTCGAGTACGCGACCGTGTACATCGCCAAGCAGTCCGATGAGCACACTAATCGCGGGCGGCGCGCAGGATGGGCCCGCCGCCGAGCACTTCATCGCCCTGGTAGAACACGGCGGCCTGGCCCGGCGTGATCGCGCGTTGCGGACGGTCGAAGACGACGCGCGCTGATCGTTCATCGAGCGGGGTCACCGTGGCGGGCGCCGCCGGTGTGCGATAACGGATCTTCGCATCGACGCGTATGTCGCCGGACGGCGGCGCGCCGCTCAGCCAGTTCACGCGTTCGACGATCGCCTCACGTGACATCAGGTCCTGTTCGGAACCAACCGTCACGACGTTCAGCTCGGGATCGATCGCCGTCACGAAGCGCTTCGCACCGACGGCGACGCCGATACCGCGACGCTGCCCGACGGTGAAGCCGGCGATGCCATCGTGCTCGCCGAGCAGATCGCCGCGCGCGTCGCGGATGTCGCCGGGGCGCGCTTCGCTGCGTTCGCGCACGAATCGCTTGTAATCGCCGTCCGGCACGAAGCAAATATCGGCGCTGTCTGGCTTCTCGGCCAACTCGAGCCGCAAGTCGCGCGCCATATCCCGGATCTGCGGCTTGGCGTACGCCCCGACGGGGAACATCGTCTTCGCGAGTTCCACCTGGCCCATCGTGTACAGCACGTACGACTGGTCTTTGTCCGGGTCCACCGCTCGCCGCAGCCGGTAGCGCGCGCCGTCGCGGTCGATCCGTGCGTAATGGCCGGTGGCGAGGAAGTCGGCATCGAAGGCGACGGCGCGGTCGAGCAGCGCACGAAACTTCACGTGCTCGTTGCAGGCGAGGCACGGGTTGGGCGTGCGGCCGCGGCCGTATTCTGCGACGAAGTAGTGGATGACGCGGTCGTGGAACTCGCGTTCCATGTTCAGCACGTAGTGCGGGATGCCGATCGCGTCGGCGGCCTGGCGTGCGTCGTCGGTGTCTTCGACCGAGCAGCAGCGGCGCTTGCCGGCGGGCGCCTCCTTATCATCGAGCGTCCAGAGGCGCATCGTGATGCCGATGACGTCGTAACCTTCGCGCGCCAGGATGCCCGCTGCGACGGCCGAATCGACGCCGCCGCTCATGGCTACGACTGCGCGCTGCTTCCGCGACATGGAATCGCCATCCTCCCGCACCGATCGTAGCAAACGGCGCCGGCGCGCACGGTTGTATACTTCGAATGCCCGCTGCCGAGTCTGGGGCATGGAAGCACGGAGCCGCCTACTGGAGTCCGCAGATCTCGCCCAGCGCATCGCCGATGTCCTGTCCGAACGACAGGCCGACGACATCGTGCTGATGGACATCAGCAAAGTCTCGTCGTTCACCGACTACTTCGTGCTCGCCACCGCCGGTAACCGGCGGCAGATGAGCGCCATCATCGAATCGCTTGACCGCGATCTGCGTGACGACGGCATCCGTCCGAGTCGCACGGAGGGGCAACCGGACTCCGGCTGGGTGCTGATCGACTTCGGCGACGCGATCGTCCACCTCTTCGCCCCGGAGGAGCGCACCTACTACAACCTCGAAGGGCTGTGGTCTAAGGGCGTGTCCGTCGTCCACATGCAATAGCCGGCCCGGCTAAGCGCCATCGTCGTCGCCGTAGAGAACATCCTCGAACACCTGGCGGCCACGCGCGACGGCCTGCTCGAACGTCAGTTGTTCACCCGATTTCCCCGGATGCCGCGATCGCCATGCGACGAGGTGATCGCCGGAACAGAAGAAATTGAGATCCGGACACAGATCGGTGGCCGCCACGCAGCCATCTTGCATCTCCCCCAGCCATACGGCCGTGCCAACCGGCGCGTGCGCAAGGACGTGGCCGTCGCGCACCTCAACCTCGATCGCGCTGCCGCAGTTCGCACATTCGGACGCGATGCGAGCGTCGCGGCGGAGCATGAACGGCATGCCCAACGCGTCGATGGCGCACATCGAGTACACATGCGTGCCGCCCGCGAGCAGCACGCGATGAGGGGTCGGATCGTTCGAAAAGGGATACGCGTGCGTAATCGTCGAATCGTTGGGATTGCGATGAATCGCGCCACGCTGTTCCAATGCAATCACCATCCTGTTCGCTTCCGCGACGCTCTCAAGCGAAAAGCGCACCTGAATCTCATCTAGCGTTGGCGAGCGCCCGCAGTCCGCGAAGGTTTCCAGGACGAATCGATGCAGCGGATCGCGACGTGGCAGTTGGATCGGCATACGCATGGATCGTACTAACGCCTGGCCCCCGGCGCGACCTTGCGCGCGATCTCGATATAGCGATCGCCGTGGGCCTCGATGCGGATCAGGCGTCCCTTCGCGCCCTCGTACCCCAGTTCGACGCGCAGGTGCTCCGGCGGCAACTCGCCCGGCGCCCGCTCCGGCCACTCGACGATCAGCACGCCGGCGGCCGCCAGTTCGTCCAGCGCCAACTCGGCGACCTGCTCAGGGTCTTCCAGCCGGTAGAGGTCGGCGTGGTACATGCGCAGGCGCGGACCCTGGTACTCGTTCATGATCACGAACGACGAAGACTTGATCGGGTCATCGATGCCCATCCCGCGGCCGATGCCCTGCGCCAGCACCGTCTTCCCCGTGCCGAGTTCGCCCGATAGCAGCACGACGTCTCCGGCGTCCAGCATGCGGCCGATGCGCTCGCCGATGCGACGCGTCGCCGCGGGCGTCGACGTGTGCCGTTCGACGCTCATCCGCGTTTCAGGTGATCGAAGCCCGCATGGTCGAGCGCCACTTCCTTGCCGGCGGCATCGAGCACGCGGACGCGTGCGTCGCCTTCGACGATCTGGCCGACAATCGTCAGAGGCGCGTTAAGACCTGTGCTGACGTTGGCGAGCACGTCATCGCGCGCGACCAACAGCAGTTCGTAGTCCTCGCCTGCCGTCGCGGCGATCGCGCGCGCAGCGTCGGGATACGCGGCGACCAGTGATGGATCGATCGGGACGCGGTCGATCGCCAGGTCCGCCCCGGCGTTCGATGCCTTGCAGATGTGCCCCAGGTCCTGCACGAGCCCGTCGCTGATGTCCATGCCGCAGTGCACGCCCGCCGTGACCGCCGCTCGGCCGGCATCGACGCGCGGCCGCGGCCGCATGTGCCGCCGTACGAGTGCGGCGTGAACGTCGCTGCGCCTGCCGCCGCCTTCGAGCAGGGCGCGCAGGCCGCCGCCCGAGCCGCCGAGCGGACCCGTGACCGCGACGCCATCGCCAGGGAGGGCGGCGCTGCGACGCAGCAACAGCGGCGAGCCGTCGGCGGCGCACATGGCCTCACCCATAAGCGCGATCGTGACGGTGAAGACCGGCGACGCCACGACATCGCCGCCGGCGACGGTCACGTTGTACGCGGAGGCGCATTCGCCGATGCCGGCGTACAACTCGTCGAGCGCATCGAGGTGCGTTTCCGCCGGGACGCAGAGGGTGACGAGCGCGAACGACGGCGCGCCACCCATCGCGGCGATATCGCTGACGTTAGAGGCCAGCGCCTTCCAGCCTATGTCGCGCCAGGCGGCCTGGTCGGGCAGGAAGTGCCCGCCGGCGACCATGGTGTCCGTCGTGGCGATGACGAAGGCATCGCCGCAACGCCAGACCGCCGCGTCGTCGCCGATGCCGGCGATCAAGCGCTCATCGCTCGGCAAGCCCAGCATGCGCGTAAGCCGCTCGATCAGGCCGAATTCGCCGAGGTCGCCGGCCGTCAGACCATCGCGTTCCATTGCGGCAGTATGACCGCTGTGGGGGCATCGCACAGATGCTGCGCGGGGTAGGATCGCCGCATGAGCATCGCCATCATCTCCGACGTCCACGCCAACCTCGAAGCGCTCACCGCCGTCCTGCGCGATGCCGAAGGCCGCGGCGAAACCCAGGTCTGGTGCGCCGGCGATACGGTGGGCTACGGCCCTGATCCCGCGGCCGTGCTCGATGCGTTGGTCCAGCGCGACGCCATGATGGTCGCCGGCAACCACGACCTGGCGGCGTGCGGAAAGATGGGCGTCGAAGAGTTCAACCCCGTCGCTGCGGAAGCTGCGCTGTGGACGCGGCGGACGCTCTCGGAGAGCGAGTGCGCGTTGCTCGCTTCGCTGCCCCTGACGCGCACCTCCGGCGACTTCACGATGGTGCATGGCACCCTGCGGCAGCCGGAGTGGGAGTACCTGCTGACGCCAGAGCAGGCCATCGCGCAGTTCGAACTGCAAGCGACGCCGTACAGCATCGTCGGCCATACGCACCTGCCGATGGTCGTGCGCGAGGACGGAGGCCGCCCTGCCATGCTCCGGCTGCTGCCGGACACGACGATCGAGTTAGGAGGCGAGCGGCTCATCCTCAATCCGGGCGGCCTCGGGCAGCCGCGCGACGGCGATCCCCGGGCGCCGTACTTGCTGTACGATGAGGAATCCGCAACCGTCTCGTTTCATCGCGTGCCGTACGACATTGGCGGAACGCGTCGGAAGATCCGCGATGCGGGGCTGCCGGAGTGGCTGGGAGCGCGCCTCGAACGAGGCCAGTAGGAGGACCTTGCATGGGCTGGACGGTCGTCGGGCAGGATGACGCGATTCGCGTGCTCAGCGCCGCCGCGCGAGGCGAGCGCCTGGCGCACGCCTACCTGTTCACCGGCCCGGCGCACGTCGGCAAGACGATGACGGCGATGCAGTTCGCGCAGGCGCTCAACTGCACCGCCGGCGATCCGCCCTGCGGCCGCTGCCGCCAGTGCGAGCGCGTCGCCTCCGGCATGCACGCCGACGTGGAGATCATCGACCGCACCGCCATGTGCGAAGACAAGGACCATAAGCCCGGCGAGCACAAGTCGGACAACTCCCGCGACATTCGCATCTGCCAGATCCTCCGCGTCGGGCGGCTGAGCCACAATCCGCCGTTCGAGGGAGCGTACCGCGTCTGGATCATCGATCCCGCTGACGCGATGAATGAACCGTCGTCCAACGCGCTGCTCAAGACGCTCGAAGAGCCGCCGCCGAACGTCGTCTTCGTGCTGGTCACCGACCGCGAGGAGATGTTGCTGCCGACGATCCGCTCTCGCACGCGCCGCATCGAGTTCCAGGGCGTGCCGAAGAGCGTCATCGAACAGACCCTGCGCACGCGCTGGGACGCGGAGCCGCCGCGGGCCGCCGAGCTGGCGGGCCTCTCCGGCGGGCGGCTGGGGTGGGCGCTGATCGCGCTTCGCGACGCGGAGATGCTGACACAGCACCGGGAATTGCTCGACCGCGCGGAGGCGATGGCGGGCGCGCCGCTGGCGGAGCGCTTCGCCTTCGGGGGGCAGCTTGGCGGCAAATACACGAAGGACCGCGCCGGCGTCCAGGCGACGCTGGCCGCCTGGCAGGAATGGTGGCGCGATGTCCTCCTCATCGCCGGCGGGCGCGAGCAGCAGGCCATGCACCGCGACAGATTGGACAGGCTGCGGCCGCTGGCGGCACAATGCGGCGTTGGCCCGGCGGTCCGGGCGCTCCGCGCCATCACGGACGCCCGCCAGCAACTCGAGGAGAACGCGAGCCCGGTGCTCGCCCTCGAAGCGATGATGCTGGCCTTGCCGGCGCTGCGGCTGAACGCCGTAGCCGGGCGGCTCGCCGCGCAGGATTAGACGAAAGGATAGCCGCGCCATGGCGTGGCCGGTGACGAATGAGCGAACACCAGCGCGTGCCTATTGGAGTGCGCTTCAAAGAAGCCGGCAAGGTCTATTACTTCGATGCCGGCGATCTCGATCTCGACGTCGGTAACTACGTCGTCGTCGAGACGTCGCATGGGCTCGAGATCGGGCGCGTCGTCATCTCCGCCGAGCAGGTCATCGCCAGCGAGATCAAAGATTCGCTGAAGCCGATCCTTCGCGTCGCCAGCCCGGACGATGTGCGCAACTGGAACGAACTCAAGGAAAAGGCCCGCGAGCACCTGCGCGCAGCGAAGCGCCAGGTCGCCGAGGACGGGCTGGACATGCAGATCGTCTCCGGCGAGTACAACCTGGAGGGATCGCAGATCACGTTCTACTTCACGGCGGCGGACCGCGTCGATTTCCGGCCGCTCGTGCGCGACCTCGCGACGCGGCTCGGTTCGAAGGTGCAGATGCTGCAGGTCGGCGAACGCGATCGCGCCAAGATGCTCGATGGCTACGACGTCTGCGGGCAGCGCCTGTGCTGCGCATCGTGGCAGACGTCGTTTCCGTCTGTATCGATCAAGATGGCGAAAGAGCAGGACCTGCCGCTCAATCCGCAAAAGATCTCCGGCGTCTGCGGCCGCCTCTACTGCTGCCTGACGTTCGAGTACGAGGGCTACCGCGAGCTGCGCGGTCAGATGCCGAAAGTGGGCTCGATGGTCTCGACGCCGGTCGGCGAGGCGAAAGTGAACAGCGTCAACGTGCTCAAGAAGACCGTGACGCTATGGCTGCCCGAACAAAAGCAGGTGCTGGAGATGCCGGCGATCGACCTGCAGATGCAGTACGGCCTGACGGTGCGCCCCGTCGAACTGGTCGAGGAGATCGAGGCGCCGCTCAAAGCGCAGACGCCCGAATCCCGCCCCCCTGGCCCTCCCCGCCCCGGCGCGCCTGCTGCCGACGCGGCCCCCGGCGCCGCTACTGACGATGGCGAGCCTAAGCGCCGCAGGCGGGGCCGTCGCGGCGGCCGCAACCGCCGCCGTGAGGGCGGTGGGCCGGGCGATGGCGGCGGCACGCCCCCGACCGGCTAGCTCGTCTCGCCGCCGTGTGCCGTCCGACGCTTGCCGCCGCGCCGGCTACAGCGCCTGTACCGCCAGCACCGCGAATACCAACAGCCCCAGCGCGACCCGGTAATACACGAACGGAATCAACGAGTTCGTCACCAGGAACCGCAGCAGGAACGCGATCGACGCGTAGCCGACGATTGCCGCGCACGTTAGTCCGACGATGAAGAACGCTGCATCGCTCCAACCGAGCGCGCCATCGGCGAAGTCCATGACGACGCCGGGGATCTGCGATATCACCGCACCGAGGATGATCGGCGCCGACATCAGGAACGCGAACGTCGCCGCTTCGCCGCGGTCGATGTCGCGCAAGAGGCCCGCCGAGATCGTCGCGCCCGAGCGGGACACACCGGGGACCAGCGCCACGGCCTGCGCAACGCCGATCACCAGCGCATCGCGCCACGTCAGCGCGTCGATGCGACGTGTGCGCTTGCCGAACGCCTCTGCCACGACGAACACAGCGCTGAACGCGATGAGCATCGTCGCGACGAGCGCGGGCGAGCGAAACGCGTCTTCGATCTGGTCTTCGAACAGCAGCCCGGTGACCGCCGCGGGGATCGTGCCCAGCACGATCAGCCAGGCGAGGCGCGCGTCGTCATCGGCAAGCGAGCGCGTCGACAACGAACGCAGGCCCGCTTCGATGAGCGGCCGCCAGCGGCCACCGAAGTACGCCAGCAAGGCGATCAGCGTCCCGAGGTGGAGCGCGACGTCGAACGACAGGCCGTAACGCTCCTCATCGATGCCCAGGGCCTTCTGCGAGAGGATCAGGTGGCCGGTCGACGAGACGGGGAGAAACTCCGTCAGACCCTGCACGATGCCGAGGAGTGCCGCCTTGAGCAGGTCCTCGATCATGCCGGCGACAGCGTCCGCACGACGACGACGCGGCAGTTCTTAGAGCGTGTGATGCGCACCGCCGCAATCGTACCGTACGCGCCAGCCACGGACGGCGTCCCAGTATGAACGTTGATTAGCGGGAGCGGGGATCGAGCGCGTCGCGCAGGCCATCGCCCAGGAACGTGAAGCAGAGCATCAGCAGGGCGACGCCTCCGGCCGGGAAGATCAGGTTCCAGATGTTGCGCTGGATGACGTTGTAGCCGTTCGACACAAGCGTCCCCAGGCTGACCGCCGGCGCAGGGATGCCCAGGCCGATGAAACTGAGCGCGACCTCCGCGAAGATCGCCGTCGGGATGCCGAACGTGATCGCCACGATCACAGGGCCGAGCGTATTCGGAAGCATGTGCTGTATGACGATGCGCGACTGGGAGGCGCCGAGCGCGCGCGCCGCGACGACGAAGTCACGCTCGGCAAGCGACAACATCTGTCCGCGCACGAGGCGTGCGACGGTGGTCCACGCCACCATGCCGATCGCGAGCATCATGACGACCGTGGTCGAGACGAACGGAAGATCGCGTCTGATCAGGATCTCGCGTAACAGCAAGATGAATAACAGATCCGGGAACGAAAACATGATGTCGGTGAACCGCATGACGATGTTGTCCGTGAAGCGCCCCCCGAACGCCGCGAGCGCGCCGAACGTCAAGCCAAGCGCGAGCACGATTACCTGCGTGCCGAGCCCGATCTGGATCGAGATACGCAGCCCCTCGAGCGTGCGCGACCAGATATCGCGGCCGAGTTGATCCGTGCCGAACCAGTGCTCGCCCGTCGGGCCGAGTTGCTTATCGGTCGTGATATTCGACGGTTCGTGGCGCTCCAGCGCCGAGACATATGGCGCCGCGAACGCCACCACCGTGACCAGAACTAAGATTGCCAGGCCGGCCATCGCCAGGCGGTTGCGAAGCAGGCGGCGCCACGCATCCGCCCAGAGCCCGCGGTGGTCGCGCGTAAGTGCCTCCCGCTCGTCGCGGAAGAGTGGAGAGATCGCGGTCTCTTGCGTCGCCATCAGCGATACCTGATCCGTGGATCAACCACGGCGTACATCAAGTCCACGACCAGGTTGATGACGGCCACCGTGAACGCATACAGAAGGATCGTCCCCATGATCAACCCGTAGTCACGACGCTGCACCGCGACGATGAACTCGCGGCCGATGCCATTGATGTTGAACATGCTCTCGATGATGAAGGAGCCCGAAAGCAGCAGCGCCGCGATCGGCCCGATGACCGTCAGCACCGGGATCAGCGCGTTCTTCACGGTGTGCCGCGAAACCACGCGAAACTCACGAAGACCCTTCGCGCGCGCCGTGCGTATGTAGTCCTGGTTCAACACCTCCAGCATGCTCGCGCGCGTCACGCGGGCGATGTATGCAGCCGGAAGCGCGGCCAGCGCGATGACGGGCAGGATCATCTTCTTGTATTCGTACGCCGAAGGATTCAACAGGTCGCGCGCCCGCTCGGGGCCGCCCCATTCGAACTGGTCGAACCATCCAAGATTGACGGAAAAGATGATCACCATGAACGCGGCGAGGATGAAGTGCGGAATGCTCGCCCCGATCGTGGCGAAGAGCACGCTGAGATAGTCGATGACGCCGTTATGGTTCAGTGCGGCGAGCGTACCCAGCACCAACCCGACGCTCACCGCGAGCACCAGCGCCATTACAGCGATCTGCGCCGAGATGAAACCCGTCGTCTTGAGCGTGTCGGAGACCGGACGCCGGTCCTGGAACGAAATGCCCAGGTCGCCCTGCGCCAGGTTCTTCATGTAGATCCCGTATTGCTGATAGACCGGCTTATCGAGCCCGTACTCGCGTTGGAGCGCCGCCTCGATGGCGGGCGGCCGCTGCTTCTCCGAGGTGAACGGCCCGCCGGGTACGGCGTACATCAGGAAAAACGTGATCGTGGCGATCACCCACAGGACGGGGACGATCCAGAAGATGCGCCTGATCGTGTATCCCAGCATCGGAAGATTCGCGGGGGCTGCCGCAATAGCGACAACCCCCGCGCCATACCTGTACTGTGCCTACTCGGCCTTCACGAACCAGCACTCGGCGCAGTAGTTGCCGGGCTGGCCCGCATCGATCGTACCGTTCGGCACGACGCCGCCAACACGCGACGCGACAAGGAACGGCAGCGAGCTTTGATACATAGGCGCGACGCCGCACAGGTTGGTGACGATCGCCGTCTCCATGTCCTGGTACGCCGCGATCCTCGCTTCATCATCGGTCGCCGCGAGCGCCGCCTCCAGCGCAGCATCGACGTCCGGGTGCGAGCAGTTGTACTTGTTGTTGCCGCCCGTCGTCTCGAAGAGGCCGAAGAGCGGGTTCTCGATGTCCGGGTAGTCCAGTTGCCAGCCGCCGACGAACAGGTCGAAGTCCTCGGCGTTGAAGCGCGCGGACCTCGTCTGGCCATCGACCTGTTCGATCCGGATATCGATGCCAAGGATCTCACTGAACTGCTGCTGCAGGAACTCCGCCACGGCGATGCGCTCCGGCGTGTTCACGATGATCCCCAGCTCGGGGAAGCCATCGCCACCCGGGTATCCGGCCTCGGCGAGCGCCGCCTTCGCCGCCTCCTCATCGAAGCCGATGATGTCGGTGAACGGCTCGTTGCCCTGGTGGCCGGTGATGCCCTCGACGACCCAATAGAGGGCCGGCTGGTTCGTGCCGTCGAACACGGCCTCGTTCAGCGCTTCGCGGTCGATCGCGCGCGAGAGCGCGAGCCGCACGTTGAAGTCCGCGAGGGTCTCATCCTCCATCTGCATCTCGAGCGACTCGATGCGGCCCGAGGGGACTTGGAGCAGTTCGCTTGAGAGGCCGCTATCACCCTCAACGACGACGATATCCGTCGCGCTGATGCGCGTCATCTGCAACTCGTCGTTCTGGTAACCACGGAATGCTGCGGCCAGGTCGTCGATGAACCGGACCGTGATCTCCTGCAGCGCCGGCGCCTGGCCGGCCCAGTTCGGGTTCGGCACGAGTTTCAGGCTCTCGCCCGGCGTCAGCTCCGACAACACGAACGGACCGTTGTTGACGATGTTCTCTGGCTGCGTCCACGCATCGCCATTCGCGTCGATCACGTCCTGGCGCGCCGGGAATGTCACCCAGAGAGCCATGATGGTTGTGAATCGGTCGTTCGGCTGCTTGAGCGTGTACTCGACCGTGCGCTCATCGACAGCCCGCACCTGCATAGCGTCGAGGAGCGTTTGCTTCTGCGCGGCATCCGTATTCGCCTGCACTTCCGCGCAGCCCACGAGGTCGAGATAGCCGGCGCCCCACAGGTAGCCGTATGTCTCGGCGACCGTGGGGTCGCAACCGCGCTTTGCGCCATCGACGAAATTCTGCGCGGTGATCGGCTCGCCGTCGGACCACAGCAGTCCTTCCTTGAGCGTGACGGTGTACACGTTGCCTTCTACGACCGGGTCGCCTTCGGCCATGCCGGGGACGACTTCGACGCCGCCGCCTCCGTCGTCCGTCAGGTTGTACAGGCCGCGGAACATCATGCGGATGACGCCGATGTCCTGCTCGAAGTTCGACCGGTGCGGGTCGAGGAACTGTGGTTCCCCGGATTGGATCGTGATGTTCTGCTGGTCGGCCGGGGCCGTCTCCCCGTTGCCGCCCGCGGGCTGGGTCGCCGAAGGCGTCTGGTCGCCTCCATCGCCGTCGTCGTCATCGCCACCGCACGCGGCCGCAAAGACGAGCACGCTCGCCAGTAGCCCGGCGAGGATCAGAAACCAGCGGTTTCTTACGTTCATTCTTCCTCCCTGATGGGCGGTTCCTCCGCCACTCCAACTTCGGAACAGGGCGCTGCCCCGGGCGGGGTAAGTCTCGCAGGCACCTCCTTGAACGATCGGCCGCGAAGCCAAGCTGCCGCAATCGTACAGCCAAATGTCAAGGTCCAGATAGTTGTATCAGATTCAACATGCAAGGAGCCGCCGCGCGTTGCACATTTGTTCTGATCGCAAACGCATTCGTCTTCCCACGCAGCTATTTGAGATACGCCGGTCTTCTCCTCGCGGATGATCCGCAGGCGGGCGCCGCCGCGTCGGGCATCCACATGCACGAGCGAAACCGCGACGTTATCCTGCTGTCGCGGCGCTCGACATGCTTCGAGCGCTGAGCATCGCCACATCTCGGATCGAGGCAATGGAGGCCGCCATGAGCACCGTCACGAAGGACCTGTACGAGATCGGCGAGGCGCCGCCCGCCGGCCACGTGCCGCCAAAGATGTACGCGATGACCGTGCGCCGTGAAAACTTCGGAGAGCCGAAAGCCGCCTTCAAAAAGGAGATCGTCGAGACGCCGGAGATCGGTCCGCGCGAGCTGCTCGTCTACGTGATGGCCGCCGGCATCAACTACAACAACGTCTGGGCGGCGCTCGGCGTCCCCGTCGACGTCATCAAGGTGCACGCGCAGGCCGGCGACGATACCAACTTCCACATCGGCGGCAGCGATGCATCGGGCATCGTCTACGCGGTCGGCGATGAAGTGACCGACTGGCAGATCGGCGATGAGGTCGTCGTGCATTGCGGCGCCTGGGACCCGCAAGCGCCGGACGTCAAGGCCGTCGACGATCCGATGTTCGCGCCGTCATTCAAGATCTGGGGCTATGAGACGAATTGGGGCAGTTTCGCGCAGTTCACGAAGGTGTGGGCGCACCAGTGCATGCCGAAGGCGAAGCACCTGACGTGGGAAGAAGCCGCCGCGCCGACACTCGTCGGTTCGACGGCGTACCGCATGTTGACGAACTGGAGCCCGCACAACGTGCGCGAGAACGACATCGTCCTGATCTGGGGCGGCGCCGGCGGCCTCGGCACGATGGCGACGCAGATCACGAAGATTCTCGGCGGTATTCCGGTCGTCGTCGTGTCGAGCGACGCGAAGGGCGAGTATTGCATGAAACTCGGTGCCAAGGGCTACATCAATCGCAAGGACTTCGACCACTGGGGCATGCTCCCGCACTGGACCGACGACGAGAAGTTCAACGACTGGACGAAGGGCGCGCGCGCGTTCGGCAAGAAGCTCTGGGACGTGCTCGGCGAGCGGCGCAATCCGCGCATCGTCTTCGAGCACCCCGGCGAAGACACCGTGCCGACATCGATCTTCGTCGCGGATAACGGCGGCATGGTCGTGATCTGCGCCGGCACGAGCGGCTTCAACGCCACGGTCGACCTGCGGTATCTCTGGATGCGCCAGAAACGCTTCCAGGGTTCGCACTTCGCGAACGATAGCCAGGCGTACGCGTTCAACCAGCTCGTCGTCGATGGCAAGATCGACCCCTGCCTGTCGCGCACCTTCCCGTTCGATGGCATCGGCGAGTGTCATCAGCTCATGTACGAAGGCAAGAACCCCGACGGGAACATGGCCGCGCTCGTCGGCGCCCCCCGTGAGGGCATGAAGGAGCTGCCGTAGTCGGCGCGACCTCGTCGTCAAACCGAGCGCGGGAGGCTCGATGCTGGCGCAGTCGGTACGTGGCGCGGGCTTTCAGCCCGCGAAGAGGCACTTCGATAACTCACCGCAACGGGGCGCGGGCTTTCAGCTTGCGACAAACGCATGTCGATAGCTCACCCGTACAGCGCGTCCACGCTCACCGGAGACCGGCACATGCGCTTTCAGCCCGCGAACGCAGCGCCCGATAGCGCAACAATGTCCCGATGACCACAGCCCTCCTCATCCGCAACCCGATCGCGCGGCGTCGCTTGTCCGAAGCGCATCTCGCTGCGATTCGCGTTATCGCCGAGAAAGCCGGATGGACGATTGACGTCGTCGCGACGGACTGCGCAGGAGCGGCGACCCGGATCGCGCGCGAGGCGGCCGCCGCCGGCGTCGACGTCGTCGTCGTGCACGGTGGCGACGGCACGCTCAACGAAGCGATCAACGGTCTGGCCGGCAGCAGCACGGCGGTCGCGGTGCTGCGCGGCGGCACGGCGAACATCTGGGCGAAGGAAACGCACGGCGCGAAGGATCCCGTGCGCTCCATGCGCGCCATCGTCACCGGCGTGCGCCGTCGCGTCGACCTCGGCCGCGCGGGCGACCGCTACTTCCTGCTGATGTGCGGCGTCGGACTCGACGCCCGCATCGTCGAAGCAGTCGGGCCGCGCATGAAACGATGGCTCGGCGCGGCCGCGTACGTCGTCGCCGGCGTCGTGCAGGCGTTGCGCACGCGAGCGTGGCCCGCAGACGTCACGATCGACGGCGATGCGTCCGAACGAGCGCTGTATTTCATGCTGGTGAGCAACACGCGGCTTTACGGCGGCGTCACGCAGATCTCGTATCGCGCCGTCGCCGATGACGCCGAACTCGACGTCGCACTGATGCGCCGCGGCGGCGTAATGAACCTGGTCCGCGACGGCGCGCGTATGGTCTTCAAACGCCACGACCGGTCGCCGAACGTCCGCTTCGGCCGCGCGCGCGCGATCGAGATTGCGACGCCGGGCATCCCCGTGCAGGTCGATGGCGAGGCGGCCGGTGAAACGCCGATCCGCATCGAGGTGGCGCCGCTCGCCTTGCATGTGATCGTGCCGTCGGACCTGCGCTCGCCGTTGTTCGGACGGGCGCCAGAGGCGAGCCCGGTCGCAGGGAGCTAACGCCACTCAGCGACGGGCCGGGCGAAAAGACGTTCGCCGGCGCCCGAGTCCGTTCGGCGCGCCGGCAATGCGGGGAGCGTTCTTCTGTGCTTAGATCTGCGGCTGCGGCTGCGGCTCGTACGGCGCATCGACGTCGAACGAGTTCTCGTCCTTGCTGCGCAGCATCTTCATGGCGCCGAACACCGCGGCGGCGATCCCCGCGAGAAATACGAACTTCTTCATGCCGTGCCTCCTGTCAATTCGATGGCTCTCCCCACTGTATGGGCGCCACCAGTTCCATCCTACAGGGCAATCCCTGATTGGGGCGTGAAGGAACCGTTAAACCTCTTACCGCAATGCTCGCGGAGAGGCGCTGAAGGCAGAGCGCCAGCCTGCTAGCCCACCCCGCCGCCCGGGCGTACCATCGATGCCATGGCGGACGTGGTGACGCTGCCCGAGCGCAAGGTGCCGGTGATCGCCGAGTGCGACGTGCTGGTCGTCGGTGGCGGCGCGGCCGGCATGTCGGCGGCGATCGCGGCGGCGCGGCAGGGCGCGGATACCGTGCTCGTCGAACGCTACGGCTACATGGGCGGGCTCGCTTCCGGCGGACTGATCGTGCTGCTGCTGACGCTCGACGACGGCGACGGCAAGCAGGTGATCGCCGGGCAGTGCCAGGAATTGGTCGAGCGGCTGGAGGCGCGCGGAGGCTGCTATTACCCGCCGCAGACCGAATGGGGCAACTACGACGAGGCGCTCGTCGAGCAGTACCGGCGGCGCGGCCTCGTGTGGGGCGCCGGGCCGCATCGCGTGCGCTATTCCGTCGCCTACGACCCGGAGGAGTACAAGCACGTCGCCAACACGTGGGTCGCGGAGGCCGGCGTGCGGCTCATGTATCACCGCTGGGCGAGCGACGTGGTGTACGAAGTCGATCGTCCGCACGGACGGCCGGCAGGCCACATCTCGCACGTCGTCTTCACGTCGAAGGCGGGAGCGCAGGCGATACGCGCGCGCTACGTCATCGACGCGACCGGCGACGGCGACGTGTTCGCGATGGCCGGCGAGGCGTTCGACCTGGAGAAGGTGCACCCGTGGCTCTGGTTCCGCATGGCCGGCGTCCGCGAGGCCGATGCGGCGCAATCCGCGCGCGGCGGCTTCTTCTTTCAGACCGTCATGCCGGGACAGGCGCTGATGCCGTGGGGCGCCGCCGAACGCATCGATCGGCGCATCGACGCCACTGACCCAGACGACCTGACGTTCGCCGAGGTCGAGTGCAGGCGCATGGTGATGGACGAAGTAGAGCGCCTGCGCGCGCAGGTGCCCGGCTTCGAACAGGCGTACTTGACCGACGTCGCGCTGACGCTCGGCATCACGGAGTCGCGGCGCCTCGAAGGCGCCTACACGCTCGCGCGCGACGACATGGGCACGGTGTTCGACGACACGGTCGCCACGACGGGCCACTGGACCAAGTACGGCGCGATCTATCACATTCCGTATCGCAGCCTGCTGCCGAAGCGCTCCTCGAACCTGCTGGTCGTCGGGCGGTGCATCAGCGTCGACCATCGCGTGCATCACGCGACGAAGGAGATCCCGCCGGCGTTCGCAACGGGCGAGGCGGCGGGCATCGCCGCGGTGCAAGCGCTGCGCGCCACCTCTGCGGTGCAAGACGTCGACGTCGGAACGCTACAGCGGGCGCTGCGAGACGCAGGCGCGATCCTCCCCGCTACGTCACCTTGAGCGCCGCCGCACCGCTCACTTAACCGGCCGAGCACTCTTGATTCACAACGCCCGCCGCATAACGTCAACCGAACGCACGTCGCATTAACCGGCAGCACAGCCGTGATCCGCACCGCGCGTCGCATAACGTCATCCTGAGCGAATGCGAAGGATCTCCTGGCGCGACAATCAGAAATTCCGCCGACAGCCACCGCCCGCGCACCCGGACAACCCCTCGCGGAGACGTTCTCCGCATAACGTCATCCTGAGCGAATGCGAAGGACCCCCTGGCGCGACAATCGTCACTCCGCCGACTGTCGGTTGTTCGCGCGCACCGGCCCCGCGCGGAGACGCTCTCCGCATAACGTCATCCTGAGCGAATGCGAAGGATCTCCTGGCGCGACAATCGTCACTCCAAGGCGGAAGAGCGTTCGCGCGCAACGGCGACCGCCGTCAGTCACAACACCGGCGACGTCATCATCTCCTTCGACTGCGCGTACGCCCGCTCGGCGCGTTCCTTCACGCCGAGCATCATCTTGCGCTCCATGATGAAGTGCGCCGGCTCAAAGATGCCGCGCCAGTACAGGAAGTTCAGCGGGTCGAGCTTCAGGTCGGGCATCGTGTACGTGCCGCGCGAACGCACGATCAGCCGCGACGTCTGCGAATCGACCGGTTCGATGTGGAACGACCAGTCATCGCCGAGCACGATCGAACGCCCCGGCACCACCTCTACGACCTTCAACGGCGGCGCCTTCGGGTGCAGCCATACTTCGTCGCCGACGGCGATGTTCTGCCACTCCGGCACGATGCGGTCGGCGTTGTGCATGTCGCAACCGACGGCGTTCTCGAGCCACGCGTAACTGTAGAAGCCGGCGCGCCGCTGGCCCATCTGGACCAGCCACGGCCACACCTGCTCCGCCGGCGCCTCGATGGTGATCGCGCGCGTGGCGTCGAGCAGCGGTTCCGGGACGTTCTCGTCGCCGGGGAGCCTGCGCTCGACCTCGTCGTCGGTGGCGCCCCAGCGCAGGTGCCACGGGCGCACGAAGCGGGCATAACCGGCGACCGCGGAGCCGGCTGCCGCGAGCAGGAGGAGTTTCTTCTTCATCATTTGTCTCCTTCGTTCCATGATAGGCCGCGCGCGACGGTCCGGCGAAGGGGTCCGCGGCCTTCGTCAGTGTGACAAACGGCGGGTCGAGGTTAACCCGCCGTGGCACTCACGCGTTACTCCGCTATGGCGCTTCGCTTCATCGCCGGGCTTGCATTGACATGCGTGATGCTGATCGCTGGTCCGACTGTAGCTTCGGCGCAAGAGCCGTCGCCGACCAGCGGCGCGCCCCAGACGCCCGCCCCCGGCGCTCCGTCGCCGCCTACCGAACTGGCGATCGCTTTCGGCGAGTCCATCTCGTGGAGCGACAACTCCGCCGACGAGGCTGGATTTCGCCTTCGATATCGACTCTCCGGCGAAGGTGGAGCATCGGTAGAGTTCGTGTACGAAGTCCCGGCGGATACCACGACGTTCATGCTGCCGCCCGGCGCCCCGCGCATCTGCGACGACGGGTATTACGCGCTGATGCTGTCCATCGTGGCGTTCAACGAACGGGGCGAATCGGCGTTCTCCGACACGGGGCGTACCGTCGTCATCGCCGAGTGCGCGCCACCGGCCCCGAGCGCAACGGCGCCCGCGCCTGAAACAACGCCTGCCCTGCAGACGACGCTGCCATCGACGGGGCTCCGCGCCGCGACAAGCTCGTGGCGTTCGACGTATCTCCAGGCGATGATCGCATCGTTCGTCGCGGCGGCGCTGGTGCTGGGGCTGGCGCTGCGAGCGGGTAGCAGGCGGCGGTGAGCCGCCAGATCACGCGATGATCGACGCCATGGTCAAAGCGACCGCGCCAAGAGTCACATCGCCGTCGATGGTGGCGCGTTCTCGCGCGGCTTCCGGGGTGATGCCCTTCGTAAACAGCCGCCACGCCGTCTCCTGATCCAGCATCACCTTCGACGCTGCAGCCGCATCGATGCCCGCGACGAGCGCCCACGCGCCGTCGTGACGGAGCAGCGACCACGCGCCGCCCGCCTCGCCTTCTACGATCAGCCGGACGTGCGTACCGTCGGCCGCGACGACGTCTCGATAGGTGAACGGCAGCGCCCGCACGAACGTGTCGAGCACAGGCCCGAACATCGAGCGGTTCTTCAACCCCGGCCGGCCGACGGCGTCGCGGATCTGCTGCTGGTGCAGCCATCGCTCCGTGTACTCGCGTGCGACGTCGAGCCTAACGGGCGCCGGCTCGGGCCCCGCCCACGACACCGGGTCGCCGATCGCATCGAGGTCGCGCGCGCGCATCGTCGCGACGAAGCGCTCGCCGCTGAACCGCAGCAGCTCGCGGATCAGGCGCGGGCTGACGCGACGCATCGCGTCCACCCAGGCTTCGTTCTGGCGGTTGATGTAGTCGAGCAGCGCCTCCCACGACGGCGCGTCGAACCAGCTAACGCGATAGCCGTCCCGCCCGCGCGCGATGTTGCCGAAGTCATCGGCGAGTATGTGCGCGGCGATGTCTTTCACCGACCAGCCGGCGCAGACGGTCGGCGCGTCCCACTCATCGGGCGCTAGCGACTCGAGCAGCGCGATCAGCGCGTCGCGTTCGGGCGCGAACAGGTCGATCGTGTGCACGGGTGGGAGTGGGTGCATGGGGTGGGTTATAGCATGGAGCGGCATTAGTTGAGCTGTGCCTGCACCGCCTCAAGCTTGCGGCGAGCGGTTTCAATGAGCGGCGTGAGTTCGTCGATCTGCGTCTGCGAGAGAGGTACTGATCCCGTTATCGGAGCTGGACGATACGTGCTTGCCTGGACGTCCTCAATGGCGATCGAGACAATGGCCGCATCCATCGCGAACGCAACGGCAACATAGTTCCCCTGGCTCTGGTACTGCTCACCCTGCTTGTAGCGTATGACTCCCACGTCCGGTCCAAACGGCTCGCCCGGCACCGGCAGATAGCGCGTGAGAATCACCGTGCCGTCGCTCAACGAGTGGCGACACTCGAGTTCTTGCGACGCTGCTTGAACCAAGCGAGACAAAACCTCCTCCGACTCGCCCCGCGGAAACACGTCGATCGAATGACTAACGCCTCCGAAGCGTTTCTCCAGATGGATTCCAATCGACGCGAGCGCCTTCGGGGAATGGCAGCCGCTCTCCTCCGCGACCACGCCGCAAGGTTCCAATGGATCTGACACGTATCCCGGCGCAACATCGTCGATGGTAAGCAGCGCCGCAGACACCCGCTGGACGAACTCGGAAGTCTCGCTCGCAGGTCCGAGCCGGCATGCATCTTGAGTAAGGACCGCAGCATCGCTGGGGTAGGGACCTATCGACGCGGATTCCTTCAGGACCTTGTTTGTGAGCGCCCCGAGGTCGAGCGAGGTGTTCGCTAACGCGGAAAACGCCAGAATCGTGTCGCCAGTGCGGATGAAGATGCGACGCGCCGACCACTCGCTGTCCTCGCCAGTTCGGTGCGTGAACGCTAGCATCCCCTCCCCCTTGGTCGCGTCGAAGGCCACCTCACTGTATTGGCCACGCTGATCATGTTGAGCCATACACAGGCGTCGAGCGGCCTCCAGCGCACGGGCCGCGTAACCCGGCTTGAAGCCGTATACCGCCTGCTCGAGAAAGTCGAAGTCGGCCAGCGGCGCATCGCCGTCCTCGGTGAAACCGACCGCCACGGAGGCAATGAGCGCAGGCGTTGAAACCAGGCCACAAGCGGGAAGCTGACCGAACCGATCGAGGGAAGACGAGTTCTGGCGCTCCCAGCCCTCGGGAAGATCGGCAATGGTCAGCAGTGCACGGCGGGCGCGGCATGTCGCCTCGTCATCGTTTGCCCTGGGATCGAAGCGCTCAAACGCGTGATCGGTGATCCTCGTCGCGTCTAAAGCTCGCATGGCCTCACGAGTCGTGTCATTCGTGCACTCATCATCAGCGCGTACCTGACCATCACCATCGCCGTCGCAGCCGGTCGCGAGCGCGACGAGCGTGAGCGTACAGAGCACGAATGCGTACCGAAGAAGCGCCACCATCTCGACGCGATCCTATCACGACGGCAAACGCCTCAGACGCAAACAGGTTCCAGGTTCTGGGTTCCCCGCCCGGGATGTCCCGCCGCTTAGGCCCGAACCTCGATCGGCACGTACCGCAGGTGCCGCGGGCCGGTGTACTCGAGCAGCGGCCGGATCAGCACGTTGTCCTCGAACTGCTCCAGCACGTGCGCCACCCAGCCCGGCATGCGGCCGACGGCGAACATCGGGATGAACTGCTCGTCGGGGATGCCGAGGAGCGAGTAGACGGCGCCGGCGTAGAAGTCGACGTTCGGGTAGATCCCCTTCGACCGGTACGGCTCCATGGCCTTCTCGATCTCCTGCAGGATCTGGAACCACTTGTCGTTGCCCTTCTTGTGCCCCAGGTCGCGCGCGACGCCGCGCAACTCGTGCGCGCGCGGGTCGTTTGTCTTGTAGACGCGGTGCCCGAAGCCCATGACCTTCTCGCCCGCCTCGATCTTCTCCTTCACGTAGTCGATCGCGCGGTCGGGGTCGCCGATCTCCTCGACGGTCTTCTGCACCGCTTCGGCCGCGCCGCCGTGGAACGGGCCCTTGAGCGTCGCGATGGCGGCGACGATCGCCGAGCCGATGTCGGCGCCAGTGCCGGCCGCGACGCGCGCCGCAAACGTCGATGCGTTCGAGCTGTGCTCGGCGTGCAGCACGAGATCGAGGTCGATGATCTTCGCGTCTTCGGGCGCGGGCTCCTGCCCGAACATCATGTACAGGAAGTTCGCGGCGTGGCTGAGGTCTTCGCGCGGCGCGACGGGGTCGAGGCCGTTGCGCAGCCGGTGCATCGTCGCGACGATCGTCGCGACCTGCGAGATCAGCCGCTTGCCGACGGGCAGCGCCACATCGACGCGCGCGTCGTGGCTCGACTCGTCGAGCGCAACGACGGCCGAGACCGCGGTCCGCAGGATGTCCATCGGGTGCGCCGCCTTCACGTCGTCGATGATGCGCACGACGGACTCGGGGATCGTGCGCGCGGCGCGCAGGTCGCGGTCGAAGGCCTGCAGTTGTTCCCGCGTCGGCAGAACGCCGTAGAGCAGCAGGTAGCTCGTCTCCTCGAACGTGGCGCGGGTCGCCAGATCGTGAATGTTGTAGCCGCGATAGACGAGTTTGCCCTCGTCGCCGTCGATGAACGCGATGCGCGTCTCGTCGAGTACGACGCCCTTGAGGCCGGATCCCATGGTCATGGCAGGGTGTGCTCCTTCGCTCAGCGCAGGCGTCCCCCGTGGCGGAGCGCCCTCAGTCATATTCGGCGGTCCAATCCGCGTAATAGAGCACCTTTATGGTAGCAGTCGTCGGGATCCTGCGGCTCTCGGCGTGGCTTCGCCGGGCACTGGAGGCTGGAAGCCGGAGAGTGGAGCCTCGTCGCTGCACCCCGCATAGATGCTCGACGCTCGAAGCTGTGCCGAACGCCACCGCCGACGGTTACCGCAGTCTAGCCTCCAGCCTCCAGCCTCCAGTGCTCGAACGCGAGCTTGTCTCTCTAACCGCCTCGCTGTTACTATGATTGTCGCGTGTCCGATGGGATCGCGAAGACAACACGTAGGCTACAGCGCTCGATAGCGAGACGACCAAGGGCCTGGCTGGCAGCTTTCGCCGTGGTGCGGGAGTGCCGGGGGCCTTTTGCGTTGCACGGAGGACATCATGGACGCAGACAAACCGCGAGAGTTTACCTAGCGTCCCGGACGGATCGTCCGGGCATTCTGTCCGCCTTAGCGGATGAGAAGGGATTGGAAGAATGCACATTACGATCGACGGGTTCGGAGGCAACTCCGCTCAGCTCAGTGACCAGGAGCTGGTCCGCAACCTACTCGACCGCTATCCGGACGAAATCGGAATGACCAAGATCTCGGAGCCGCACGTCTTCGAGTACCACGGCGTGAAGGAAGATGACTGGGGCGTCTCAGGCTTCGTCCTCATCGCAGAAAGCCACATCGCGGTCCACACGTTCCCGGAGCACGGTCAGGTCTGGGTGGACATTTTCTCCTGCAAGGGTTTTGAAGAGACGCCGGCGATCGACAGGATCGTCGAGGCGTTCGGGCTGCGTTCGACGCGGATCAACAGGCTGGAGCGCGGCCTGGAGTACCCGCACGATGTCGATGCGAGCATCCCGCTGAACCGGCAGGAACGCAGGGAGGTGACGCCGGTCTAGCGGCGTCTGTATGGGCACAATCTGAGGGGCACGACATGCGTCGTGCCCCTTGTGTTTCTTATGCCGATCCCATCGTACAATCATCGAACCTTGAGGACAGGCGGGATGACTTGAACCACAGAGACACAGAGGCACAGAGGCACAGAGGCACAGAGGCACAGAGCGTTGTGGGTGGGGGAGGCAATGAGCTCGACGCGGTTGCCGTCGCTCATCGCCAACTCACGCAGCAGATCATTGGCGCCGCGATCGAAGTGCACAAAATCCTCGGCCCTGGGCTCCTGGAGTCCGCGTACGAAGAGTGCCTGTGTCACGAGCTGAGTTTGTCCGGGCTGAGATTCGAGCGTCAGAAGCAGTTGCCGGTTGCGTACAAGAGCGTTCTGTTGGACTGCGGTTACCGGATCGACATCTTCGTCGAAGATCGCGTTCTTGTCGAGTTGAAGACGGTAGAGCGTCTGCTGCCAATCCATGAGGCGCAGCTACTGACCTACCTCAAGTTGATGAATCGGCGTGTCGGACTATTAATCAATTTCAACGTGCCTGTGCTCAAGCAAGGAATCAAGCGCATCACCAACGGATTCTCTCCGATCCCATAGATTGTGTTGCCGCGCTGCTCATTCTCCATGCCCGAGTGCTGCCTGTAATGATCGCGACGTAGGGGAACGGACTCTCTCCTACTCCAGATTTGTCTCCGCACCATGAGCTCCCCCAAACCCATCCTCCCTCTGTGCCTCTGTGTCTCTGTGGTGATCGGCCCCCAAACCCATCCTCCCTCTGTGCCTCTGTGGTGATCGCCCTCCGAGAAGGGCCTACAATACCCCGTAGGATCCTCGACGAGAGGAGGCAGTCCCGATGCCAGTCATTACCGTCTCCGGCAAGCTTGGCAGCGGCGCCCGGGAGATCGCGCAGGCCGTCGCGGCGACGCTCGAGCTGGACTACGTCGACCAGGAGATCATGGTCGAAGCGGCGCGTGAGCTCGGCGTCAGCATCTCCGACATCGCCAGCCGCGATGAGCGGCCAAGCAGCATGGGTGAGCGCCTCGCCGGCATCATGCGGACGCTGATGGAGCGCTCCGCGGCGGCAGGCGCGCCCGATCCGATGAGCGGCGGCGGCCTGGAGATGGTCCTGGCGCGCACCTACGGCGAAGCCGCGGAACTGCCCGAGGCGGGACAGGGCCAGTTCACCGATGACAACTACCTGCGCACGCTGACGTCGGTGATCCGCGGCGTCGCGTCACGCGGCAACGTCGTCATCCTGGGCCGCGGCAGCCAGGCGATCCTCCGCGACGAGCCCGAGGCGCTGCACGTCTACGTCATCGCGCCGAAGAGCGCGCGCATCGCCTCGTTCGTCGAGCGCGAAGGCATGACGCCCGGCGACGCCGAGAAGCGCATCAAGCAGAGCGACCACAACCGCGAGATGTTTCACCGCCGGTACTTCAAGGTCGAAGCAGGCGACCCCGCGCTGTACGATCTGGTGATCAACGCCGGACGCATCGCCACGCCGATTGCGGCGCGATTGATCGCAGCGGCGGTGCACGAACGAGAGCCGCGGCCGGGCTAGGAGAGCATATGTACATCAGCCCGGAGGCGGAACGCCTGCTGCACGACATCGAGCACGCCCACCGGCAGTTGCTGCAGCACTTCCACGGCGACGAGTCGCACTTACGGGGCTTCCGCGCCGTGTACGAAGCGCTCGAGTCGGCCGTCGGCGACATGGACGAAGCGCACCTCGAAGCTGCGGCGGCGGACGGCGGCTGGTCGCCGGCGCGCATCCTGCTGCACATCGCGACGCACGACCAGCAGATCGAAGAAGCGACGCGCCGCGGGCTCGAGCACATGGTCGAGCATGCCCTGGAACACGCGTCCAGCCTCTGGCGCGCACGGATGTCCGCAGAGCAGCGCGCCGCGACGGGCAGCGCCGACGAGTGATGCTTGCGGTTGCCATCATCGGCGGGTCGTATCTCATCGGCTCGATACCCGTCGCGTACGCGGCGGGGCGCCTGGCGCGCGGCATCGATATACGGGAGTACGGCAGCGGCAACGCCGGCGCCTCGAACATCTGGCAGAGCGTGTCGAAGACGCTCGTCGTGCCGGTGGGATTGGCGCAGATCGCACAGGGGTGCATCGGACCCGGCGCGGCGTGGCTGCTTGACGAGGGCCAGGGCGTGCAGGTGGCGGCGGCCGTCGCGGCGGTGCTGGCGAACGACTGGAATCCCTGGCTTGGTTTCGGCGGCGGACGCGGCGTCGGCACGACGATCGGCGCGCTGATCGTACTCTCGCCGGCGGCGCTCGTGAGCTTCATCGTGATCGCCGTCGCGGGCGTGGGCGTGCGCGCGATCCCGCAGGGCGTCGCCCTCGGCCTGCTCGCGACGCCGTTCGCGGCGCTCGTCGCCGGTCAGTCGCCGGCGATCGTCCTGGGCTGCGCGCTTCTCGCCGCGATCGCGTTCACGAAGCGCCTGCTGGCGAACGGCACCCCCGCGCAAGACGAGGACCGTCTCGGCGTATACGTCAACCGGCTGTTGTATGACCGCGACATCCGTGACCGCGAGGCGTGGGTGCGCCGTGAACTGGAGAGCGGACCACAACGGTCGAGGGGCGCGTGATCAGTAGCCGCGCGCCGGATCGACGACGTTGTGCAGAGGCTCGCCGTCCAGGTACCGGCGCAGGTTGGCGGTGAAGATCTCCACCGCGCGCTGATTGTAGATCTCGGTGCCGCCTGAGATGTGCGGCGTCACGACGACGTTCTCCATCGACCAGAACGCGTGACCGGCGGGCAGCGGTTCCTGGTCGAACACGTCGAGCGCGGCGCCGGCGATCCAGCCTTCGCTCAACGCGCGTATCAGGTCCGCCTCCACCGTGACCGGCCCGCGCGCGATGTTCACGAGCACTGCGCCCTCCTTCATCGCGCGCAGCTCTCGCTCGCCGATGAGGCCCCGGGTCTCCGGCGTGAGAGGCACGCAGAGCACGACGTAGTCGCTCGCGCCGAGGAGCCGGGGCAGCTCCGACGCCGGCATCAGCTCGTCGCAGCACTCGGTGCTCGATTGTTCGGTGACGGAGCGGCGCGTGGCGATGATGCGACAGCCGAACGCCTTCGCGAGCCGCGCCACTTCCTCGCCGATATGGCCCATGCCGACGATGCCGACGGTCTTGCCGCGCAGCTCCGTCGGCGCGAATCGTGACCATTCGCCGCGTACCTGAGCGCGCATCGTGCGCGGCATGCCCTTCGCGAACATCAGGATCGCGGCGAGCACGTACTCGCCGATCGGCGTCGCGTGCAGGCCGCTCACCGTCGTCACGGTGATCCCCTCTTCGATGAAGCCGCTGCTGAGCAGGCGATCGGCGCCGGCGCTCGTCAGTTGTATCCACTTGAGGCGCGGCGCGACTTCGCGGATGGAGCCTTCGAGGCGGATCGCGTTGTGCAGCTCGGCGCCCCAGAAGCCGAACACGACGTCGGTCGTCGCGAAGGCACCCTGCAGCCCCTCCGCCACCGCCGCTCGCTCGCGCTCGCTGGGATATTTGAAGCCGCGCAGCAACTGGCGTTGGTCGCGCCCGAGCACGTCGATCTCGATGCGCGACGGGTCGACGGCGCGGATCTGCTCGATCAACTCTGGTTCGAGCGCAAACGTCACGAGGATCCGCAGCTTGTCTCCGGTCATGCGTTACCCCGCGAAAACATCGGTGGCCAGCAGGTCGGCGTACGTCTCGCGCCGCCGGATCACGCGCGCCCGCCGGTCTTGCACCACGACGACGGCCGGCCGGAGCGCCATGTTGTAGTTACTGGCCATCGTCAGACAGTACGCGCCAGACGCCGGCAGCGCGATGACGTCGCCGGGGCGCGTCGGCGGCAGGTGCGCGTCCTTCACCAGGATGTCGCCGGACTCGCAGTATTTGCCGGCGATCGTCACGGTCTCCGTCGCGGGATCGTCGGCGCGGTTGGCGACGACCGCCTCGTACCTCGCGTCGTAGATCGCGGGGCGAATGTTGTCGGCCATGCCGCCATCGACGGAAACCCAGGTACGCAGCCCCTCGACGTGCTTGCTGGAACCGACGGTGTACAGCGCAACACCCGCTCGCGCGACGAGCGACCGTCCCGGCTCGACGAACAGATGGGGCGGCGGCAGGCCGTTCTCCGCGCAACGGCGCTTGAACGACGAGACGATGGCTTCCGCATAGTCGTCGACGGGCGGCGCGGGCTTTTCGCGCAGGTATTGCGACGCGAAGCCGCCGCCGGGACTGTACTCGCGCAGATCCAGGCCGTGCTTCGCGCGCATCTCCGCCGCGAAGCCGAGCATGATGGCGTTCGCCTCGTCGTACGGCTCGACGCTGAACAGCGGCGAACCCAGGTGACAGTGCAGACCGACCAGGTCGACGCCCGCGAGGCGCTGCGCGTCTACGACAGCCTGCTCGGCGTGGCCCGTGCTGAGCGGCAGCCCGAACTTGTTGTCGAGCGTGCCGGTCGTCGTTTTCGCGTGCGTGTGCGGATCGACGCCGGGCGACAGTCGAAGGATGATGCGCTGGACCTTGCCGAGCGCCCGCGCGACCGTATCGACCAGTTCCAGCTCGTGGAAGTTATCGACGATGACCCGCCCGATGCCCGCATCGATCGTTTCTCGCAGCTCCTGCTCGCCCTTGTTGTTCCCGTGAAAGTGGCAGCGTTCGGCGGGAAAGCCGGCCGCCCGCGCGACGGCGAACTCGCCGCCCGATACGATGTCGAGCCCGATGCCTTCCTCGCGCGCAAGGTTCGCCATCCACCGGCTGAGGTACGCCTTCGATGCGTACGTGATCTCGGTGTCGGCATGACGGGACGTGAATGCGTCGACGTACTCGCGGCACGTCTCGCGGACTTCCACTTCATCGAAGACGTAGAGCGGCGAGCCAAACTCGCGCGTCAGCTCCTGCGCGTCACAGCCGGCGATGCTCAGGCGGCCGTCGACGACCGCCGTCGTGCGGGGAAAGATCGATGCGAACGCCGGATCGAAAGGCATAGTGGGATCGAGTATAGGAGGTGGGACGCGCAACCTCGAACCCTGGACCGAGAACTTATTCGCAGAGGTTCTCGGTTCGAGGTTCTGGGTTCCTCGCGCCACCTGCGGGAGGACCGTCGGCTGAACGCGCCCGGCTCACGTCTAGCGGCTCCACCACCACCGTCCGCAGCGCGCAGTTGTCAAAGCGCTGCCACTCGTGGGCGTCGACGGGCACGCCGGCCAGCCACGCCACTGCCATGTTCATGGTCCCGCCGTGCGTGACGAGGATGATCTCGTCGGCTGGCGGCTCTGCGACCAGACGCTCCAGGCAGCGCGCGACGCGATCGTACATCTCGCGGTTGCTCTCGCCGCCTTCGACGCGGTGGTCCGGCGTCTGCCACCAGCCGTCGACCAACTTCGCGACGTCCGCATACAGCTGCCCCTCGACGATGCCAAAGTGCCGCTCGCGCAGCGCCGGCTCAGGCGTCACCGGCAGCGCCAGGCGGCCGGCGATGATCTGCGCCGTCTGCATCGTCCGGTCAAGGTCGCTGGCGATGATCAGCGTCGCCGACGCCGACGCAAGCTCTTCCGCGATGGCGCGCGCCTGCTCGCGTCCGTTCGCACTCAGCGCCACGTCCTTGAGCTGGCCCTGGATCCGGCGCTCCGCGTTCCAGTCGGTCTCGGCGTGCCGCACCAGGTGCAACACCAACCGCCGCTCCCCCACGATCGCTCCTTCCGTCATCTTTGCCCCTCATCGCGCAAGATACGCCACCGCCGCATCGAGTTGCGGGTCGCGCGCGTTGGCGATGTCATCCTGCGTGCGCGCGACGACCTCGTCAGGCACGACGCCGGCGCCGTTGAGCACGGTATCGGACACTGGTCCCAGGTTCACGTGCGTCGTCACCGCCAGCGACGAGCCATCGCCGAAGAACTGCACGTTGGTGTATCCGACGCAGCCGTTGGTACTCGCGCCGATGACGTATGCGATGTCGTACTCCTGGAGCGCGGCCGCAAAGACCTCGGAGACGGAGCCGGTCTGATTGTTGGTGAGCAATACCGTGGGCCGCAGCGTGGCGAGCACACCGCCGGACGCGCGATTCTCCTCGATGGCGCCATCACGCCCGCGCGCCTTCACCACCGCGCCCTCCTTCACGAACAGGCTGATCGCTTCCACATCGAGCCGCCCGCCCGGGTTGCCGCGCAGGTCGATGATCCAGCCGCCGATCCCGCGCCGCTCGAAGTCCTCGAGCACCGCGCGCAGGTCTCCGTTCACGCCGCCATCGACGAAGTTGCGGATGCGCACGTAGCCGATCGCTTCGTTGATCGTGCGAAAGTCGACGTTCGGAGGGTTGACGCGCCGCCGCGTCAGCGTCAGATCGATCAGCTCGGCGCCGCGGCGCATCTGCAACTGCACCGTCGTGTCCTCGTCCCCGTTGATGAGGTCGTACGCCGCCGCCGGCCCGAACCCCGACGCGTCGGCGCCGCCGATCGACGCGATCCGGTCCCCGACGCGGATGCCGGCGAGCGCGGCGGGCCCGCCCGTGATCACTTCCGTCACGAGCGGCGGCACGCTTGCCAGTTCGACGCCGATGCCGACGCTGCCCTTGCCGGCGCGCGTGTCGTTGAGCGTGTCACTGAGCACCGGACTGAGGAAGAACGTGTGACAGTCGGCGAGCGACTGCGACATGCCGCGAATGACGGCGTGACGCAGCTTCGTCGGATCGCCGGTGCTGTTTGCCATCGGCACGTACGCCGATCGAAACGCCTCGAACGCCGCCGTCCGGTCGCCGTCGAACGCCGGCGGCGCTGGCGGCTGAACCCCGAGCGTCTGCGCCTCCTGCGTCATCGCCACCCAGCCGTCGTCGAGCAACCGCCGCGGCTCGAGCGGCGTGATGTACTCGTCGAGCAGGCGATCGTAGGCCGTCTCGATGATCGCGATGCCGCCGTCCTTGAGCAGCACCGCCAGGTCGGGCGTCGGCGTCGCGGTCGGCCCCCACGGCGTCGGCGTAGCGGCGGCCGCAGGCGGCGTGACGGTGGCGGTTGGCGTCGCGTCGCCGGCCGAGACGCCGCAGCCCGCCAGCATCAGCGCCAACAGAGGTAGCCCGGCGAGCGGGCGTAGCAGCTTCGAGCGGAGGTGCGGAATTGTCATGCGGATGCAATCGAGGGACCGGCGCCAGTGTAACGGATCAGTAGTCGGCCTTCGGGTCATCGATGCCAGCGGCCGTCCCCGCGCCATCCGTCCTCACACTCGCGCTTCCCGCTCCCCGCCTGCCGCCTCCCGCTTCCCGCCTCCCACTTCCATACTGTGCGCGATGCATATTTCCATCGAGGCGGCTTCCGACGAACCGGGGCTCGTGCTGGGCAGTGGCGGCGCGGTCGGCGTCAGCCTGACGTGGCAGACGCGGCAGAACCACTCGAAGGAACTGCTGCCGAACATCGACCGCATACTCAAAGAGTCCGGCGCGACAAAAACCGACCTCAGTGCCGTCTTCGTCGACATCGGCCCCGGCGGCTATGCGGCGCTGCGGGTCGGCGTTAGCACGGCGAAGGCGCTCGCGCACGCCCTCGCCGTGCCGATCGCCGGCATCGGACGGCTCGAGCTGGATGCGCACCTCGTGCGTAACGACGCCGGCGACCGGCGGATCGTCGCGGTGCACCGCGCCGGGCGTGGCGACGTCGCGTGGGCGGCGTATCGAAGTGGCATCGAAGATGCGGCGCCGCGGATGAGCCCACCGGACGCTCTGCACGCCGCACTGCAAGCCGACGACATCGTCACCGGCGACATCGACGACGAACTGCACCTGCGCATCCGCGAAGCAGGCGCCGCGGTCGCGACGCCAAGCGAGCACCGCGTGACCGCGCTCGCCATGCTCGGGCACCTTCGCCTCGAAGCGGGGCGCGCCGATGATCCTACGTCCATCGTGCCCCTATACTTGCGAGCGCCGGCGATCGGCCCACAGAAGTCCGCCTGAGGCGCGCCTTCGACGCAAGTGAACGTTGCGGCAGCAACAGCTACCAGAGGAGCACGATTTGGAGCGCACGCTCGTCCTGATCAAGCCAGACGCCATGCAGCGCGGCCTCGCCGGCGAGATCATCTCGCGGCTGGAGCGCCGCGGCCTCAAGATCGTCGCCGTCCGCATGCTCAAGGTCGGCAAGCCGCTCGCCAAGAAACACTACGCCGAGCACGAGGGCAAGCCGTTCTTCGCGGGCCTCGTCGAGTACATCACGTCATCGCCGATCGTCGCGGCGGTGTTCGAAGGCGCCAACGCGATCGTCGCGACGCGCCAGACGATGGGCAAGACGAACCCGATCGAGGCGGAGACGGGCAGCATTCGCGGCGACTTCGGGCTGGAGAAGGGCCGCAACCTCACCCACGCCTCCGACTCGCCCGCGAGCGCAAAACGCGAGATCGCACTGTTCTTCGGCGACATGGCCCCGACGCCGTGGTCGCGGGATACGGACCGCTGGGTGTTCGAGTAGCTACTCTTCGAGCACGAGACGCATGCCTTCATGCGTTTTCCGGAACCCCAACCGCTCGTAGAAGCGGTGCGCATCGGTGCGCGACTTGTTGCTCGTGAGGTGCACCATATCGCATCCCCGGCGCCGCGCCTCGTCGATCGCCCAGCGCATCATCGCTTCGCCGACGCGTTGGCCGCGCACCCGCTCGTCGACGACGACAGCTTCGACCATCGCGCTGCGGATGCCGCCTCGGCGCATGCTCGGGACGATCGTGAGCTGGAAGGTGCCGACGACTTCGCCTTGCAGCAGGGCGACGAGCACGTCGTTGTTCGGGTCGGCGTCGATGACGGCGAACATGTCGAGGTAGCGCTGCGGCAGCGGCGGGCCAGGATCCTCGCGCTGCGCTCCGTCCATCGATAACTGTTGCAGCAGTTCGACCACGCGCGGCAGATCGTCGACCATCGCGCGGCGCACGGCGACGCTCGACAGCACGTCTTCGGTCACCACCCAGGATGGCATGGGCGGAGTCTAGCGCACGTACTCGAATCACGCGGTAGGGGCGCACAGCTGTGCGCCCCTACGTTAGCATTCGCTTGATGCTTCCTACCGCCGCGGCTTCTTGCCCTTCGGCCCCTTCGATGGTTTCGGAGCGGGCTTCGGCTTCTGCGCCTTCGCGGTGCGCATGGTCATCGACTTTCCACCGGACTTCTTCGGCCGGATCGGCGTTGGCTTCTTCGCCGGCGCCTTCGTCGCCTTCGCGGCGGGCTTCTTGCCACCCTTCGCGGGCTCCTCGTCGAGGCCGGCGAGCGGCGCCTGCTCGGCTTCCTCCGCTTCCGCGCCCTTCGACCCGCCGTTGCCGTTGATGACACCCATGTCGATCGTCGCCAACGACGCCACCGAGTCGCCCGGCGCGACATTGATCACGGACACGCCCTGGGCGGAGCGCCCCGTCATGCGGATGCTGTCCATGCGCGTGCGAATGACGATGCCATCGCGGCTGATCACGATCAACTCCTGCGACGCGTCGACGGTGCGCGCGGCGATGATCTTGCCGGTCTTCTGTGTGATGTCGTAGTTGCGGACGCCCATGCCGCCGCGGTGCTTGCGCGGGTAATCCGGGTACGGCGTGCGCTTGCCGTAGCCCTTCTCCGTGATCGTGAACAGCTCGTGGTTCGGCTGCACCACCTCCATCGCGACGACCTTGCCGCCCTTCGCGAGGCTGATGCCGCGCACGCCGCCCGACGTGCGAGAAGCAGAGCGCAGTTCCTTCACCTGGAAGCGGATCGCCTGCCCGTTCGACGTGACCAGCACGACCTCGTCGCTCTCGTGGACCAGCTTCGCCGCGACGAACACATCGCCCTTGTCGAGGTTCATGGCAATCTTGCCGTTCTTGCGGACTTCCTTGAAGTCCTTGAGCGGCGTCTTCTTCACTTCGCCATCCGCGGTCGCCATGACCATGAAGTCCTTGTCGTAGTCGCGGATCGTGACGATCGCCGTGACGGTCTCACCCGGGTCGCAGTCGATGACGTTGACGGCGGGGATACCCTTGGCCTGGCGCTTGGCGTCCGGCAGGTCGTACGCGCGCGCCATGAACACGCGCCCGCGCTCCGTGAAGAACAGCACGTTGTCATGCGTGTCGCACACCGCGAGACGGCTGACGGCGTCTTCCTCGCGCGTCACCATGCCGGTGATGCCACGGCCGCCGCGCCGCTGCAAGCGGTACGTCTCGAGCGGCAAGCGCTTCACGTAGCCGCGGTTCGACAGCGTGACGACGACCTCCTGGTGCGGCACCAGGTCTTCCTCGGCGATGTCGTCGGCGCCGCCGTCGATGATCTTCGTGCGGCGATCGTCGCCGTACTTGTCCTTGATCTCGGTCATGTCATCGCGGATCAGGTAGTCGATCTTCCGCGGATTCGCGAGCAAGTCTTCCAGGTAGCTGATGCGCTTGATCAGCTCCTTGTACTCGTCCTCGATCTTGTCGCGCTCCAGCTTGGCGAGCCGGCGCAACTGCATGTCCAGGACGGCCTGCGCCTGGCGGTCGCTCATGTTCCACGGCTTCGTCATCATCTTGTTCTTGGCGTCTTCCGCCGAAGCGGCGCCGCGGATCAGCGCGACGATCTTGTCGATGTCCTTCAGCGCGATCAGGTAGCCGAGCACGATGTGCTCGCGGTCGCGCGCGCGCTCGAGCTCGAACTCCGTCCGGCGCCGCAGGACGATCCGCCGGTGGTCGATGTATGCCTCGAGCATCTTCTTGAGGCCCATCGTCTTCGGCTGGCCCTGGTCAAGCGAGACCATGTTCACCGCGAACGACGACTGCATGGCCGTGTGCTTGTAAAGCTGGTTGAGCACGCTCGCCGCCTGCCCATCGCGGCTCAGCTCGATGACGATGCGCATGCCGTGGCGGTCCGACTCGTCGCGCAAATCGCTGATACCGACGATCTTCCGATCCTTCACCAACTCGGCGATCTTCTCGACGAGCGTCGCCTTGTTCACCTGGTACGGCAGCTCCGACACGATGATCTGTTCGCGGTTGCCGCGCGCCATCTCCTCGATCGACGCGCGCGCCTGCATGATGATGCGGCCGCGGCCATCGGCGTAGGCTTCGCGGATCGCGTCGCGCATGACGTCGTGACGCTTACCGTCGTCGTCCATCGCGGAGTCTTTGCGCATGCGGTAGATGATGGCGCCCGTCGGAAAGTCCGGCCCCTTGACGATGTTCGCCAGCTCTTCCGTCGTCGTGTCGGCGTTTTCGATCAACGCCGCGACAGCATCGGCGATCTCGCGGATGTTGTGCGGCGGGATGTTCGTCGCCATCCCGACGGCGATGCCGGTCGAGCCGTTGACCAGCAGGTTCGGGATGCGCGCGGGCAGGTACACCGGCTCGTTGCGCAAATCGTCGTAGGTGGCGGTCGTATCGACGGTGTTGCTGTCGATATCCGCCAGCAACTCTTCGGTGATCGGCGACATCTTCGCTTCGGTGTAGCGCATGGCGGCCGGCGGGTCGCCGTCGACGCTGCCGAAGTTACCCTGCCCGTGAACCAGCGGGTACCGCATCGAGAAGTCCTGTGCGAGCCGCGCCATCGCCTCGTAGACGGGGCTGTCGCCGTGCGGGTGGTACTTCCCGAGCACCTCACCGACGATCCCCGCGCTCTTGCGGAACGAAGCGTTCGGCCGCAGGTTCATCTCGTGCATGGCGTAGAGGATGCGGCGCTGGACCGGCTTCAAGCCGTCGCGGACGTCCGGAAGCGCCCGCGCCACGATCACGCTCATCGCGTAGTCGAGATACGACGCGCGCATCTCGTCCTCGATGCCCCTGTTGCGGATATTGCCGAAGCCGGAGTCAGTCGTCATGTGGTGTGTTTTTGCCCGTCGAGCTCATGCGCGTAGATTCAGCGCAGCCTCTATCTGATGTAGCAATTTTAGCACTTCCGGGCGTTCGTGGCACCGTTTCGCATGCCCACCATGACCACCTCCCGGGGGCGCTGTACGCCACCGCTCGGTGTAACGCAGGTATCTGAACTTCTTCAGCCCCAGAAGGCCCCAGGGCGTCTTCTAGGAGGCTCGAATGGGCCCTGCGGTCTGGCTCTGAGCGCCGACGGCCGGCTGCGGGCATCCAGGACGCCCGGGCTACGTCGTCGGAGGCGTCTCCGACACCCGCTCCGCTCGTATCACGAGGCGCTTGTCGTACTGGCTCGTACTGCTGCTGAACGTGCCGCTGCACGTGATCAGCGTCAGCGTCTCGCGCGGCGTCGGCCCGACGATCTCCTCAACCGGCGCCGTCGCGGCGTCGTACTGCTGTTTGAAGTTCACCGCATAGCGATACACGGTGCCGTCTTCCAAGCGGACCTGGATTTCATCGCCGGCAGTCAGGTCCTTGAGGTCCCAGAACACCGCCTCGCCGACGTTGATGTAGTCGACGTGGCCCGAGAACACGGCGTTACCGCCGTAACCTGGCTTCGCGCTGAAGTCGTACCACGCCGTATCGAAGGCATTGTCCGGCGCCTGCATGACGCCCGCCGCATCGACACCCTTCACCACCACCGGCGCGTCGATCCCGACGATCGGGATCTGCAGCCTCACCATCGGCGCCTCGGAGGCCGGCGGGTAATTGGCAGCCGGCGTCGGCGACGGCCCCGGCGTCGGCGTCTGGATCGGTTCGCCGAAGCCGACCACCGTCTCCAGATCGCTGTTGCCCTGTGCGTCGCTATAGGCCTGCCACCACACGACGAACATCACGAGCGAGGCGACGATCAGCGCGGCGCCGATGGAAATGAGCGCGATCGACAGCTTGTTCGAATTCATCTACCCAACGTGTTCCTCACCACCCGGTCGAACATCGTCGCCGAAGGCCGTCAGATGCGCACGCCGTGGATTACGAGGCGGCTCGAGTAATGGCCGGAGCTGAACGCGCCGATGCATGTCACAAGCGTAACCGTGTCGTGCGCGTACTTTTGTACGTACTGTGTGAAATCCTGAGAGGGTGAAACCATCCGGCTCCAATGTACCGAATACGACACCGGCCCGTTGGCGCCAGACACAGTAATCACGTCGCCCGGCGCCAGGCTCTGCAGCCCGTAGAACACCGCCGGCCCGACGTTGATGTAGTCGACATGTCCCGCCATGACGACGTTCGCGCCCGGTTCGCCGGGATACCCGCCCACGTGCCCGCCGAACGAGCGGAAGTCATACCAGACCACCATCCAGGGGCCGCTGGGATCGCCCATCTGGCCGTTTGTGCCGACGGCGCGCGAATGCACCCCCGTGTTCATACCGATCTTCGGGATTTGCAGGCGGATGTCCGATGTCACGATCGGCCCGGGGCCCGTGAGCCCCGCGCGTGGCGCCGATGGTCGTCCACCGCCACCGCCTCCTCCGCCGCCACCGCCGACGAACTCGGGCGTGGCCGTGGCTGTCGGCAGGACTGCGGCAAAGTAGCGCAGCACGTCGCCGACGCTGGGCGTCGGTGTGATAGGCGTCGGTGAGGGGCCGGGCGTATTCGCCACGACGGCGCTAGCCTCGCCGCCATCATCGCTGATGCTGATGGCACCGAACGTGATACCCGCGACGGCTAACGCCGCGATGACCGCCGGCACGGCGACCGCGGCCGCGCGCTTGAACGGTGATGCGCTCTTCCAGAACGTGCTGATGCGCTCACTGCCCGGCATCCGTTCCCCCTCCGCACGTTATACGGCTAGCGGCGCGCTGTCGGCAATCGGCGAGGCGCCTAATGTAAAGCCCTACGTTACAGGCCTATACGACGCGACGGCCCCAAACGATCTGCCGCTTGTCGTAGTGACCCGCGGAGAATTCGCCCGTGCACGTGATCAACGTGATCGACTCGTCGCCCGTGCCTGCCACGATCTCCGTCCAATCAGAATTGCCGGGATCGACCCACTTGTTGAACTCGACGGCGTACTCAACCATCGTGCCGTCCTGCATGCGCACCTGGATGATGTCGCCGGGCGCCAGCGTGTCGACGTCCCAGAACACCGCCGGTCCGACATTGATGTAGTCGACGTGTCCGGCGAGGATGACGTTACCGCCCGCGTTCGGCAGCCCGCCAAGACCCGGCCACTGACCGAAGTCGTAGTAAGCGACGTCGCTCGGGCCGTTGGGGTTGGGCATCTGTCCGTCCGGGCCGACGGCCTTGTACGTGAAGGGCGCATCGACGCCGAGCTTCGGAATGATCAACCGGTCGCCCGTGAAATCGCCGCGCGCCGGCTCACCCGCGCCGCGCAGCGCCAGGTCCGCCGGCGTCAGCTCCGAGCCCTCGCTAAAGGCGATCGGCGTCTTTGAGCCGCCGCTGACGCCAGTGGCCGTCGAGCGCGCCGTGGCGGACGCTCCCGAGGTCGCCGTTCCGCGCACCTGCTCGTCGTCGGCGTTGCCGTCCCCGCTCATCGTGACCAGCGCGATCACCACGACCGCGATCACCGCCAGCACGGCGATCGGCGCGCCGAAGATGATCAGGTCAGGCCGGCCTCGGCTCAGCTTCTGTATCGTCTCGTTCTGGCGCAGGCGCGCCAAGAACCCCCCCGCTCCATCCATGCGTCCGCTCATCTCCTCACGTCCTCCTCCCGCGTGGCGCCTGTATGCGACCGTCGCTGCTTCCGCCCCGCCCATATTGCCAGATTTCACGAACGAAGCCCCCGCCGGCGCTCCGGCGAGGGCTCCCTTTCGGGGCGCTTCGTATCTGCGAAGCGCGCCGGATGCTGTTCGGGGGGCCCTCTTTCGAGAGCCCCCCGATGCGTTACCGATTACGCCTGATTACCGGCCTGCGCGGCGAGTAACCATGCCACCGGCGACCAGGGCGAAGCTGCCCAGGGCCAGCGCGACGAGCGTCCACAGCGGGAAGCCGGCCGAGCTGTCCTGACCAAGGTAGCCACCGGTACCCGTGTCCGGAGGCGTCACGCCAACGTCACTCGTCGGCGTTGCGCCCGGCGCTACCACGGTCGGGATCGGCAGCGAGCAGTCCACGCGGGTCGAGGCCGAGGCGTCGCCCGCCGAGACGATGACGGTGACGCCAGCCGCTGCGCCGGAGAGCGGCGTGATCGTGCTGCTGGCCGTGCCGTCCGTCGTCGTGGTGTTGATCGGGTTCGCCGTGCCCAGCGCAACGACGCTGAACGTCACATCCGTGCCGTTCGCGACGTTGTTGCCGGCCGAGTCAACGATCGTCGCCGTCACGGTCGAAGTCTGGCTGCCGTCGCACGCAATCTGCGCGGGAGCCGCCGTCAGCGTGATCGTCGCCGGCGGCCCGACGACTGTGATCTCTGCGGAGTCGTCGTCCGCACCGATGTCGGCCGTGATGTTGGCCGTGCCCGAGTCGTCGCCACCGCAGATAACCGCGAAGGCGGCAATGCCCGAGTCGCCAGCATCCACCGTTGCACCGGTCTGGTCGCCTACTTCGGCGACGTCAGTCTCGTCCGACGTGATCGGCGAGGTGATGCGCGTCAGCGCCCGGTCGTCGTTGTCCGTGACCACCGCGATCGCGATGGTGGACTCGGCGTCAGAAAGCGCACCGTCGTCGGTGACCTCCGGGTCGGTGCCGGCCGCACACGTGGTGGCGGCGTCCGACTGGATGGTCGTCTCGACGAGCGTCACTTCCACGCTGAACGCAACGCCGACGATGTCCAGCGTCTGCGAGTCGCCGACGCTTTCCTGGTCAACGTCAACGACGACCGCCGCGCCATCCGTGGCGGTCGTCGCCGTGATCAGAGCCACGACCACGCCGTCGCCGTTGGTGGGGTCCGTCGTGCCGCAGTCCTCGTCGTTGTCGCCTGTGCACGTCTCGGGGTCGGCATCCGCGGCCGGTGCCGCTTCGTCCACGCCGCCATCTTCGCTGACCACGACCGAAACGCCGCTCTGGGCGTCGAACGTGGTCAGGCCGTCGTCATCGACGAAGGCGATGATGTAAATCGTGCTGTGGTTAGTAGCAGGATTGTTCGGAGCGATCGTGACCTGGTTCGCGTCCAGGTCCAGGTCGTCCAGTTCACCGGCCTCGAGGACCCCGTCCTCGTCGCCGATGTCCGTGTTCGCGCCCGAAATGAGCGCGATCTCGGCCTCGGTCAGGCCGTCGCAAGCGGCGCCAAAGTCACCGGCCGTCGTTGCGTCAGCCGGGTCGCCATCGATCCTGCTCGCGAGGAAGCCGCACCAGATCGCAACGCTGGAGTCGACTTCGGCGTGAGCCGTGGGCGTGCTCGAGCTGGCGCTGAAGCTCAATACCAGAGCCGCAACGACTGCCAGAGCCGCAAGTCCAAATTTAGCCACTTAGGGTTCCTCCTGTTTCGGTACGTGTGCCGCTTTCCTCAAGTCAGCCACGTATTCCGGCCGATATGCGATTGTGTTGTTTGGCTTCATGCCTCAAAGCGAAGGTGTCTGCACCGCGCGGGTCCGCGTCGCCCTCGGCCGAGTTCCGCGACGCGGGGGGCGCTGGCCCTTCTAGCTTCGTCGAGGCCTCCTGCCCTCCTTTCCTCCTCCAACCGGGCGAGGTCGCTCGTCCGCTTCCCTGCGGGGCCCTTCATCAGAAGCGGCCGCCCTCCCGTGGGGGGCTGCCATGCCGTAGAACGTCCTCCGGCGGCAAAAGGTTAACCGCGTCGATCGGGAAATTTCATCAGGGTTTACCCCTAAAGCCGTGCTTGGTAAGCCATCGGTGTCTACTGCTGACGTTATGTCGCGCCTTGCGCCCGCGAACGCGCCCGGACGCCGAAGAGGGGCTCTCACGAGCCCCTCTTTTCTTTATTTCATGTCCCATGGGATGCCTTGCCGGCTATGCCCGCCTCAGCGGCAGCCGCGCCCCCACGAGCCCCATGGCCCCTGCGAACAGCGCCACCGCCATCCACACATTCAACGCCCCGCGGCCATCAAGGTCGCCGCCCGAACCGGTGTCCGGAGGCCGAATCGTGCCTATCGGGGCGCCGCCGGGTGCGGCGCCGCCGTCTGGCGGCGTGCCTGGAGCCGCCCCGCCCGGCGTGCAGCCGACCAGGATCGAACCGATCGCGTCTCCTGCCGTCACCACCACGGGCACACCCTCGGTCGCCGCGAGCGGCGTGATGGTCGATGTGGCGACGCCGGCCGCCGTATCGACAATGATCGGGTTGGCAGTACCGAGCACCTGCACGCTGAACTGCACTTCGACGCCATCCACGACGGGATTCCCTTCGGCGTCCGACACCGTCGCCGTCACCGACGCCGTGTTCGTCCCGTTGCAGTCGATCGTCGCCGGAGCGGCAGCCAGCGTCAGCGACGCCGGCGGACCAAGCACCGTGAATTCCAGTTCCGTCACGTCGCCGCCGCTCGCGCCATCGATGATCGTCCCGGCTTCCTCCGCCTGGCCCGGTCCATCGAGCAGCGTTGCGGTGATCGTCACCGTCCCCGGGTCGTCCGTGCCGCACAGAATGTTCGGCGCTCCAATCCCGAAGCCGCCCAGGTCAATCGTCGGCGTCAGCGGCGCCGCGACGATCGCAATGTCAGGATCGTCCGTTTCCCACTTCACCAGTGCGCCCGTGACGTCGCGGTCGTCCGAATCCGCCACGCGCGCCACCAGGATCGTCTTCTCCGGCTTGCCAAGCTCGGCGATGAATTCATCCGCCGTTCCCGGCAGCGGGCAGTCAGTGGCGTCCAGGCCCGTCTGGATCGCCGGCTCAATCGTCGCCTCTGTCAGCACCCGGAACGTCACTTCGCCCGGCTCGCCGACGCCGATAATCGGCGCGTGGAGGATCACCAGCTCTTGCTCCGCGCTCACCGTCCCCGGCCCTTCGTCGATCCCTGCAGGTCCGGCGATAATCTGGGCCACGGCGACACCGTTACCGGCTTCACCGATGCCGTCACAGTCTGTGTCGACGACCGTGTTCGGACCGGCGACGCCGGCGCAAAACAGGTCCTGCGAGTCCCCCACGTCGAAGATCGCGCCGTCGAGGTCCAACTCCCAGAAGACCGGCGAGTCGTCATTCACAAAGGCCACGGCGACGGTCCCGCCGTCGACTTCGTGAATCATGTTCGCTTCCAGGTCGATGCCTGCGAAGTCCGCCGGACGGAGCGTGAACTTCGCGTCGATCGTGCCGTCTCGCGCATCCAGCGAACAAAGAAGTTCGCCGAGGTCGTCCTCGTTCGTGTCGTCGGTTCCGTCCGTCACCTGGTTGCACTGACCGAAGTTCGGGTCAGGGATCGCGAACTTGTCGTCACGGTCGTTTCGTTGTGAAGCCACAGCGGCGACGATCACGATGTTCTCAGGAAAGATGCCGGCGTACGTGTATCCGGCCCCCAGCCCGCCAGCGGCGTGCGGAAAGTTGCACCCGGCCGCGAAGTGAGGGACATCCTGTGCCGCACCTTCACCGGCAGTACCCGCGAGCAGGATCGTGCAGACGTCGGGCGAGTACGTCACGACCTGCGTCGGCACCGCGCTCGCCCTGGGCGCGCCTCCCAGCGAAGCGACGCTCAGCGCTACGGCTGCAACCAGTCCAACGGCGCTAATCTTTGTCAGCGTTCGCCAGGTCATCATGGGCTCCCTCCTGTACCGTCCAATACGTGTCGCCTCGGCGCGTTACTGCCGCTTGCCGCGTCGCATGCGCCAGCCCGCGCCCGTCACCGCCGCTCCGCCTACGACCGCCATCAGCGCGATCAGCAGGCCCTGCGTGCTCACCATCGATGACTCGCCGCCCGAACCTGTCGAGGGAGGCCGTACGCCGCCGGCGCCCGTCCCTCCGCCCGTCGTCGTGGGCGCTGTACCGCCTCCGGGCGGCGGTGGCGGCGGCGGCTCCGTCGTCCCCGAAGGTGGCGGCGTCTCCCCGCCCGCGCCAGGAGGCGTCGGCGTCGGCGTTGCCGTGCCGCCCGGACCCTTCGTATTCGTTGGCGTCACCGAACCCGGCGTCGATGTCGAAGTCGCCGTCGGAGCGGTACCGCCCGCGCCCTTCGTGATCGTCGCGCCTGTGCAGGTCAGGTCCACCGTGCCGCAGTCAAACGCGTAGATGTTCGTGCCCGCAAGGAAACTCAAAATGTCCGTGCCGCTCGTGCTCGTTGATTGGAAGTCGATCGTCGCAAGCAAACCGGGCTCCGCGGTCAACTCTAACGTGGCACCGTTGCAGAAGATGGTGGCATCGAGGACACCCGCCGTGTTCGGGTTGTCGCCCTTCGGGAATGACTGCCCGAAGGCCGTGCAGTCCCAACCCGGACCCAGGCTGTTCGGCCCTGCGCCATCGTTCGCGTTCGGGTTGTCGTTCAACGCCGGCGCGACATCCGGGGCCTCGGGTGCGATGTTGATCGCGCTGTACTGAACGCGTGCGTCGAATGCGTTCGGCGAGCCCTGCGTTTGAAGATAGTTGTCCAGGCAGACGGCCACCGAGTGGCTCGTGCTGAGTGCCACCGACGAAGTCGGGTCGATCGGATCGCACGGCCGCGTGCCGTTCCCCGGGTTCGCGTCGATGCTCAAGATGACCCCGGTTGGCAGGCCGGCGGATGCCGGCTCTCTCGACCCGGGAATCCCCGCAAGCACGGCTGTCATCACTATCGATACGACCGCCGCCGCTGTGACAACGCACAGTTTGCGCATGGCTCTCCTCCTTGACCCGATGCCTGCTGCCATCAATGTGTTCGTGAAGGCGTGGATAAATGACCCGCCACCGGGTCAAACTGCCGGACTTGTATACAGGAGGTACTCTCCTTAAGTCAACAGATTGTCACAGCGGCTTCCTGCCGCAATGCCTTGTCAAGTTCACGTTCGCCGCGTCACCACGACCCCAGCGGAGCGCACCGAATGGGCTGCGGCGCGCTCACGAAGATAATCCAGGCTGCCGAGATCAAGTCTCCCGTTGAGTTCAGCGTGCCGTTCAAATCCATGTCGTGCTGAGGCAGCGCCGTCTGCCCCTTGAACAACACGTTCGCCAGGCTCAGGAAGTCCCCCGTCGAGTTCACGTTGCCGTTGCCGTCGAAATCGGGACAGCGCACCGGCCGCACGATCCCGTTCGTCGCAGTGAGCGGGATCGATGTCCCCGTAACATCCGTTAACGTCACGCCCGAGAGTGTCGCCGGCCGCGCCCCCACGCGTGGCATCATCTCAGACACCGAAATGCGCGTGTTCGCGAGGACGCCCGCACCCGCCGGACCAAGTGCCGTTCCGGTCGTTGTGCAGCTCACATTGATCGAGTCGAGCGCGGGAGCCTTCGTGCGTACACAGGACGACGTGCGCCCCGTCGAACCCAGCCACCCGCCATCGGTCGCCCATGGCATCTCCAGGATCACCGGACCCACCGTGTCGCTGGCGCTGTGCGCGATCGCAGGCGTACCGTAACCGCGTTGCACTTCCAGCACGTCCTGTGCGCCGCCCGGGCCGTCGCCGGTTGCGGACACGAGCCGCACGTATTCGCGTAAACCACCGCTGGTGATCACCAGCGTCCAACCCGTTTCGAACGCCGGATCCTCATCCTTCAACAGATCCAGGTCGTTATCAATCAGGTCGGGCAGGTCTTCGTTCACAAGGCCGTCGTTGTCGTTGTCGACGATCGCCTTGATGTCGCTCACCGGCAGTGTCGTCACAACGCCGTCCACCGCCGAAGAAAGCACCGTCGGCGGCGCCTGGCTCCCCCCGAATTGTCCCGTCGCCGGGAACGTGCTTCCCACCGTGTAGGCGAACGCGCCGAGCCCGTCCGCGTCATACACCAGGTCGTTCGTGGCATGGGCCGCCGCCGTTGTGCCGTACGCCGCGCGCGCCACGCGCACGCTGTTCGCTTCCGGCCCTATCACGCCGATGACGGCGCCCGGCGAATGCGAAACCGCGCTCGAACCCCAAAACCCGCGCACAAGCGTCGCGGAACTGCCGCTCTTGGCCGTGACCGCCATCAGTTCGTGATCCACTCTCATCACGCTGCCCACCGTCACCGCACTCGGCACGGTCGCCGACGTCGCCGACGCATTCATCCCCGTCGATAGCGTGCCCACGTTCGACCGGTACGTCCGCGCGAGATTCTGCGCCGGTTTGAGTTGTTCCGTGCCGATCTTCAACGAGTTCTGACCCGCGAGCGGCGCCGCATTCGACACGCGGATGACGCGGTTTGGCGCCACAAGCTCCGCCAGCGCCGTGTGCGGCACCGCGGCGCCGATCGTGCGCGTCACAAACACGCGCTCCGGCCCTGCATATACGGGGATCCCATTGGCGTGGCTCGCCGCGCTCGTCCCGCGGTACCCGCGCACGACGGTGATATTCGGCGCCGCAACGCTCGCGATCAGCATCTCTTCGTTATCTGCCATCGCCGTCCAGCCCGGCTGCAGCGCGCTCGCATTCGCAACCCCCATGGACGTCTGCGTGTCATCGATCGCGCCCGAGAGCGTTACGCCGCGATCCCACGGTGCCCCGGCGTCCGTGAGGTATCCCCGTCGCATGCCTGTCGTCGTCAACGTTTCAGGCGCCGGGTCCCACTTGAGCTTGAACTGGTAACCGCCAAGGTTCGTCACGTTCTGAATGCGCACCTCGACGTTCACATTCGCGTTCAGACCAGCGATCTGTCCCGCCGGTTGCAGGTACACGGAGATCAGCCCGGGCGTCGGGCTCGGAGAGCTGCTCGGCGCCGTCGCGCCGCCGACCGCGATCCAGCCGTCCAGCACTTCCTGCGCGATCAGCGGCGGGCACTCCTCGGGCGGACATTGCGGGTCCGGCGGCTGCGGGTGTGCCAGCTCCACGTCGAAGAGATCCAGGTTCACGACCGAAGCAGGCTTCACGTTCAGGCTCACCGTTGCCAGCAGTCCGTTTCCGTTCGGACCGTTCGGCGGGTTATCTCCCGTTGTCGTGCACGCGAACCACACATGGTTCGGCGACGCACCCTGTATCCCGCAAAACGACGTATCGCGACCTGTGGATCCCAGGAATGAACCGTTCGTTGTCGAGTTGTGCGCCACCCCTTCGAATGCGACGGTCGCCGATCCCTCGAGCGGTGATACGTCGCTCACCATCAACGTCGTGTTCGCCGCGGTCGCCGATTGACCCAGCACCGCACTGCTCGCTTCCGACGTCACCGCATCGATCGGCGATGCCAACGTCACGCCGGTTTCGAGGTGCGTCACCGCCGATGCGTTCAGACGCATCTCCGTGTAGTCCGTCAAGACCTGCGCGCCGATCGCGTGCGTCGCCGGACCGGTCGTACACCAGTTGCACCCCATCGCCGGCGTGCGAAACGCCCGCTGCACGACGATCGCCGTCACGTCTACCGATGTGATCCGCATCAGTTCCGTGTCGATGCGCACAAGACCGCCCGCACGGAACAGCTTCGTATCGCTCACCAGGATCGCGGTCTCGAGCGTGCCGACAGGATTGCTCACCGTCGCGCCGCTGTTTCGCATCCCGCCCACAGGCGGATAGATGATCTGTTGCGGCGGATCGCCCGTGGCCACCGAAGCCGGCGGCTGCACCGCTCGCACTCCCGAACCCACGATCAGCGTGAGTGCCACCATCGCCGGTACGACGAACGTGGTCGCCAGAATTCTCCGATATGAACCCATAATCAGATGCCCTGCTAGCTCCCACCTGCATGGCTCTCGAATCCGCGAGAGGTTGGATAAACTAGCCTGTCCGTGCGCTCCTCGATGATCTCCAACCGAAGAACACCAGCGCCGAACCAACGATGCTCAGTGCTGCAACCGGAAGCCACGGCGCCGCCGGCTTGTCACCCGAACCCGGACCGTGTCCCGCAATCGGAAAATCGCTGTCCCCCGCTGCCGCGCCGTCCGCGCTGCCCGTGCTCGAACCGGAGTTCGACCGTGGCGCGACGCGTCCCGTGCGACTGCCCGCAACGCCGCTCCCGTCATCATCCCCGCCGTTGGACTGCGAAGGCAGGTACTCCCGCTGCGTGCCGGACTGGTTCGCCCCCGGGATCGCCGTTGGTGTGAGGTTCGCCGCGTTCGGCGTCGGCGTCGATGGCAGGTTCTGCGGCGTTGGTTCGCCTTCTCCCACTACGCGCACCACGGACTCCGCAAGCCGGATCAGGTTCGATTCCGGGCCGTCTTCATCCATTTGTCCGTCGTCGTCGTAGTCGAAGCCGTCCGTCGGATCCTCATTGAACCGCCCGTCGCCATCGTTGTCTTCGCCCCAGGCATCGTCGCCCAGCGGCGAAGCCAGATTCCACCCTCGGAACACCAGCGAACTCGTGCCCGCGCCGATCGCCTTGAAGCGCAACGTCGCTGCTTCGCCGCCGCCGTTGACGCCCGAGTCAGCGCTCCCTGTCGTATTGCAGCCGTACTGAATGTAGTCGTCGCCCAGGTACTTCGAGCACGAACTCATCCGCCCCGTGCTCGTGATCAGGTCGGTCGGCGTAGCGCTTACAAACTCCAGGATGTCCGGGTCAAATCCCACCCGGACCTCGAAGGCCCCCATGTTCTGAAAGTTCTGTGCCGAAAATTGAATCTCGAACTCGTCCCCCACGGATCGGTTCTGCGATGCCGGCGTCAGCGCCAGCTCCGTCGTCCCTGCCGCGTCCAGGTGCCGGGCGCTCGAACCTACGACAAACGCCGCCGCCAGCATCCCCAACCCCAACCACGTCAGGGCGTGTTGTCTCATCAGCTTTACCATCTGTTGGGAACCCACTCCTCGCCAACCACCATCCAACTTCAAACGTGTCCAACTGCCACGCATTTCAGAACAAGCGTGGGGAGCCAGCCCGCCGAAACAGGCACAGCTCCCCACGTGTGTCTTTTCCCCGAGAGGGGAGGCCCAGTATAGGGCCTCCCCTCCGAGATCAGAAGCTCATCAGAGCGGACCGTTCGAGAGTGCCTCGACCGGCGGCTGAGCCGGGAATGTCCCGTCCTCAGGCAGACCGGACTGCGAGCACGTCGAACCGTTGCGTCCGAATACCTTCTGCAGGTCCTTGATGTCGACGTCGAAGTCCTTCAACGCCGGCTCAAGGTCGTACCACGGGTCGTAGCGCAGGCTGCCGAAGAAGGCACCGTAGCGCCACGCGATCGCCTGGTCGTCGAGCACGTCGACGATGCAGTCGAGGTTCAGGTCGCCTTCGAGGATGCGCACCGTCACATCGACGTCGTCGCAGTCCGCGATAAGACCACCGGTGACGATACCAGGAAGCGGGTTGCCGAGTCCGTCGGCGACCGGGTCACCGAAGATGTCGGCTGCTTCACAGTTCTCGTCGAGGATCCGGCGAACAACACCGTTTTCCTGCCCCGGGTGGAGCCGGAATTTCATGTCGCTCTCGGGAGTCACTTCGAGTATCGCCACCGTACCACTGCCCGTCGGGCCGAGTTCGATGCCTGGCACGTTCGGGTCTTCCTTCGACACACAGCCGAAGAGGATCGCATTCTCGTTGACGATGCTGAAGTTGCAGTCGCCAATGCCGGGGATGCGGCCCGTGCTGTAGAGGAAGTCCGTCCGCGTCACGTTGATGTCGAAGATCTTGTGGTCGAACTTGACCTGGAACTCAAACGCACCAAGGCCCTCCGGGTCGAAGATGTTCGTCAGCACTTCGGCCAGGAGCAAGCGGCCTTCGCCGTTCTCGTTGCAAATCGTCGAGCCGGGTCCGAACGAGCCGAACGGAGGCGGCGCGTTCTGGTACACGCCGTCGTACGGCGGCTCGCAGATCCAGAGGTTGACCACGTTGTCGCGCTCCGGAGTCTCCGGGTGCTTGTCCTTGTACATCGCCACGTCCGGCGGCAGGCAGAACACGTCGCCGGTGCCGGTCGCTTCGACCGGGTCCGCCCACGTGGCGACCGCCGTGTTCTCGCACGTGATGTTCGCGGGCGAGTCAAGCACGTCCGCTACCACGTCAAACGAGGCAGATGCGCCTGGCGCGACCGTCAGGTCGTAGGTGCACGTGACAGAGTTGCCCGGTGCCGGGTTCGCCGGGACCGGTGCTGCACACGTCCAGTCCGTACCGCTAGCCGATACGATCGACTGGTTGATGTCAACGGTGTCGGTGACCGAAATCGCCGAGGCCGTCGATGCGGCCGCGTCGTTGTCAACCGTGACCGTCCACGTCACCTGGCTGCCGACGCCGACCGAAGCCGCGTCCGCTTCCTTGGTGACCGTCAGGTCCGCCGGCGCAACCGTCTGCTGAAGCGCCGTAGCGTTGTCGCAGATCTGGCCGTCGCCGTTGAGGTCGACGTTCGCGAGCCGCTCGTTGAGACAGCTGAAGATCGCCGCCTCCAACGCGTCGAGCGGGTTCGGGAAGATCGCAGCTGCGTCAATCAGGTGCTGCAGGAAGTCGGGGTCGGGCACGCCAACCTGCGGCGGCAGCACGTTCGGCACGAAGTCGATAACGGCCGCTACGTTGAGGTGCGTCTTGCCCGCTGCCTCCAGCGGAATGTCGACCGTCAGGTCAACCGTAAAGCTCTGACCCGGGTCGAGGTTCAACGCCCCGCCGCCACCGATGGTCCACTGGTTAGAGGGAGCATCGAGGACGTTGCAGAGCGGCGTACCGCTGAATCCGTCGTAGTTCGGCGGAAGGTCCGGGTGGTTGATCACGCATGCCGTCAGGACCTGGTCGTCCGGCAGGTCGTCGATAACCGTGGGGTTCGGCGCAGCCGCCGGACCGCCGTTTGTCACCGTGACCGTGTAGGTCAGGGGTTGCCCCGCCAGGGGAACTGTCGGGTTAGACGTCTTCGTAATGCTCAGGTCGGCCGAGTCCAGCTTCTGGACAAAGGCGCCCGTGCACGTCAGGTCGACAGTGCCGCAGTCGAACGCGGAGATGTTCGTGCCCGCCGCGAACGTCAGTGCATCGACACCGTTGTCAATGGCGGTCATGTCGATCGTCGCGAGCAGGAAACCGGTCGTTTCGAATGCCAGCGCCGCGTCACCCATGGCGCCCGAACAGAAGATGATCGTGTCCGTGGCCGCCACAGTGTTCGCGTTCTCCGCCTTCGGGAACTGTGCACCGAAGCCCGTGCAGTCCGTGCCCGCGCCCAGGCCGCCCATCGCGACGCCCGTTGCGCCCGCGTTGGCGTCCGGGTTGTCGTCGACCGCGGGTGCCGCGTCGGCCACTTCCGGCGCCGTGTTCAACTGGTTCGCTGGTACACCACCACCGGCGTACTCAACGCGCGCGTCGAACGCAGTAATCGCCGAAATGTAGTTCCGCACGCAGACCTGGACATCGTGCTGCTGGCCGACCAATACGGCCGTCGCACTGTCCGCGATGTCACAGTCGTCGCCGTCGTTGACGACGTCCAAGTACAGCTCCAGCTGTCCCACCGCCTCGGCGGTGTTCTTGCCGGATGTTACATGGACGCTGCTGAGCGTCACCATGACGATCGCGGCAACCGCGAGCAGCATGATCGGTCGCACCAGCGTCCACTGCCTCAATGAATGAAGCATAACCTTGCTTAACCTCCATACGGCGGGGTGCCTTCGGGGTTAGGGCTTCCGTTTTGTTCCACCTCTGCTGTGCTTGTTGTGCTCTGCCGTCACCTCCTCGCTTTGCGGTTCCCCGCCGTGGATGGGATGTCTCCCACCCACGGCGGGGCTGCTGGCTGCCTTCGTGTCCCTGCCCTAGAGGCAGGGCTGGCCACCCGTACCGAAGATCCTCGCGGCCGATGCCAGGAAGTCTCCGGTCGATTGGACGCTGTTGTTGCCATCAAGGTCGTACACGCCGTCCTTGCCGGTCGTGCCGCTCTTGAAGTGCACGTTGGCGATCGCCAGGAAGTCACCCGTCGTCTGGACGCTCTTGTTGCCGTCCACGTCAAGCACTTCCTTGCAGTCGCCCACGCCGTCTCCGTCCGTGTCCGCCACGGCCGGGTTCGTGCCCCACTTGCAGTTCTCCCACCGGTCAAGCAGACCGTCGCCGTCCGTGTCAGCGCTTGCCGAAGGGCCGCACTGCACAAGCGTCAGCCTGCTGGTGTTGAGGTTCGGGTTGGTGGCAGCGCCGCCGTTCGGCGGGTTGCACTCGGCGCCGTCGATCTGGCCGTCGCCGTCACTGTCGGTCGCCGTGCCGTTGTCGCCGCCCAGGTCGTCGCCACCCGGGGAGCCGTCGGGGTCGTTGCCACCGAGCGTGCCCGCCGTGGTGTTGCCGTCCAGGTCGTCGTCGAACGTCACGTCCAGATCTGGTGACCGCGTGATGACGCCCGCGCAGTTCGCGCCCGTCGGCTCACCCGTGTCCACCAGGCCGTCGCCGTCGCCGTCCACGAAGCCGCGCCACGTGACGCCGCACTCCGTCGGACCGCCGTCCCACCACGGCACCGTCAGGTCCTCGAAGCCCATGCGGGTGACCGAGAACTCCTTCACGTGCGCGTTGCCGTAGGCAATCAGGCCGCACTCGGAGCCCGGGAACGTCTCGTTCGGGTCGTTGATCCCGTCATTGTCGCTGTCGACGCTGAACGGGCTCGTGCCCAGGATCGTCGCTTCCATGCGGTCCTTCAGTCCGTCGCCATCGCTGTCGACGTCCTCTGTGCCGCAGATCGTCGGGGTCGCCGTGCTGCAGCCGGCCGGGCCGTCGCCGTCGACGTCCTCGTTGGCCGTGCCGCTGAACGTGCCCGTCCGGTAGAACCGCTCCACGTCCGGAAGCAGGCCGTCCCGGTCATTGTCGTTCGCGCCCGGGAAGCCCGGTACGCTCGCCAGGCTGGCCGGGTTGGTGCCCAGGGCGCACTCCGCGCCGTCCAGGTACCCGTCGCCGTCGCTGTCCGGGTCCAGGGCGCCGAGCGACGCTCCGATCTCCGGCAGGTCAGCCTGCTTTTGCGCCTTGTCGGCGTCCCCGCTGATGTAGACGCCGTTGCCGGCGGACCCATTCAGCGTGAAGGTGTTCGCGCCCACGGCCGAGATGACGAACGTGCCGTTCGCCGCCGTGTTACCCAGGACGCCGGTGATCGTCACCGAGTCGCCATTCGAGTAACCGTGGCCCGTCACGCCGACAACGATCGGGGTGGCGTTGGATGCGCTGTTCACGTTCTTGAGCGGCCGGATGTCCTTGTGGCAGCGGCTCGCACCGCCCGTGGTGCCGACAGGTGCGGCGAGCGCATCGAAGTACATGGGCTGTACGCCGCCGTCCAGCTTGTCGTTGACGCCGTCCTGGTCGTCGTCGCCGTCGCAGGCGTCGCCGAGCCGGTCGCCGTTCGGCATTGCGCCGTCGAAGTTGTCCTGCGTGCCATTCGAAACGGTGCCGCAGTTGTCACCTTCGGTCGTGTCGCCGCCGGCGCACTCCACGAGCTGCGCACCCGAGATGACGTGGCTGCTGCCATCGCCGCTCGTGTCGAAGTTCGTGCTGTGCAGGTCGCCGAGCGTGCCGTCGCCGTTGGAGTCCGGCGAGTCCGGAATGCCATCGACGCCCGCGTCCAGGCAGAAGCCGCCGTCCGCGTCGCCGTCGCCGTCCGTGTCTCCGGGCAGCACCGACTGCGTGTCCGTCGGGTCGGTCAGGAACTGGTTCGGGCCCAGCATCTCTTCCCAGTCCGAGCGGCCGTCGTTGTCCGAGTCGGAGTCGGTCGGGCTCGTGCCCCACGCAACCTCGACGCCGTCCAGCAGGCCGTCGTCGTCCTGGTCCGGGTCGCCGTCAGCGGCGTCCGTCGCGCTCGCGCCCGCGTTCGACGTGGGCGAGAGACAGTCACCGTCGGCGTCCGTGAAGGAAATGCCGATCGCCTTGCAGTTCGTGATCACCTTGGCGTGCGCGTCGCCCGTGTGCGGGTCGCCGGCGCTGATAATCGCCGTCCACCGCGCGTACAGGCCGTTTGCCGCCGGGTTCGCCGTGTAGGCGCCATCGGTGTGCGTGATGCTCGCCTGCGGCGTGTCCAGGCACAGCAACTGCGTGCCGGGCGGTGAGGGAGCGCCGCCGAGCAGCGCCAGGCTCACCTGCGTCCCCGCCGGAGAGAACTGCGGGTGCATGGTGATCAGGTTGATCGGCGTGATCGTGCCCAGCTGGTTGCTGATGCCGCCGTCGCCGCCGATCCACACCGTCGTCGCGTCCGCGCGGAAGCGCACGATCTTGTCGTACACGCTCGTGCTCGGGATCGCCGTGTCGAGGAATGTCTCGTCGGCGAAGCCCTGCACGTTCTTGCCGTTGATCGTCACGTCGGGCGGCCCGCTCGTCGTGGACCACGCCGTCGTCTGCTCCCTGTAGTCCTCGCCGGTGCTGCCCGTGCCGCCTGGCGAGGCAAACGCATCGACCGTGGAGTCGCAGAAGAGGTCGATGAAGCTGATGATGTCGCCGGAAATCGAATTATCGACGATCGCTGCATCGTTGTCGACGACCCAGCCGGGGCCGGTGTACGTCAACGGCAGGCCGGCGCGCGTGCCCAGGCCGATCGTGTTGTACGCCGTAATGCCCGGGCTGCTGCCAATCGTCTTGGTCTCAGCGCCGCAGACCGGGACCAGCGGCACCGCGATGGTGCCGGCCTCTGCCTGGGCCTCCGTAAAGGGCAGGGTGTCGTTCAGACAGTTTCCACCGTCGATGGTGAACGTCTGAACTCCCGGCCCATGGTCGGCGAAGGAGCGTTCCGAAACGCTCAGCCCCGCCGCTATGGCGATAGCGAACAGTCCGAAGACCGACGCCAGTTTAAAGAATCGCAAGGTAGAACCTCCTGCATTGTCCGTTCGTGGGACTCCCGTCTTGCGGTTGTTTAGGTTTGCTTCAGCCCTGTACCTCCTTGTCGGACACACTCACGGATCAGTCGCCGAAGGGCAGACGGGGGGAAACAGCGTGCAATGCACACCCCGCTACGCTCGCAGCGCGCAGGCACTCGATGGCAATCAGACGTAATGGCGGGGACGGGCGTTATTACAGCACTGTTACGGGACGATGTCAACAGGTACCGCCTATCCGTCAAGGATCTAAAAAGCCGATATTTCGCCGCGGATTAGAGACGGATTTGATATGTTCGGATCCCGGTCACCCGCCGCCCGCTCGCCGTTTGACCGCCTGCCGTGCCATGTGGTATCCAGCCCGTCTCGAACGCGGTTGCGCGGCGTAAAATTGGGGATGGGTTTTCGATGTTCCGACCACTCGCTTTCGCCGCCTGCGCCCTCGCGCTCGCCGCCGCCTCTTTCGCCTGCGGCGGCGACGACGATGAACCCGAGCCCCAGCCAACCGCTATCGCCTACGACCTCCAGATCGTCACCCAGCGCTGCGCCTCCAACCAGGAGACCCGCAACGTCACCGTCACCGGCACCGTCCGCAACATGACCGACACGCCGCTCGAAAGCCTCGAAGCCGTCGCCTCCTTCATCGATAACGGCGGCCAGCTCGTCGATGAGCGGACGCAGGCCCTCAACACCCCCGTGCTCGCTCCCGCCGCCGTCTCTTCGTTCGAGCTCTCGACGCCGGACTCAGCGGCCATCGAGCAGTGCATCGTCCGCTTCAGCGACACCCGCGGCACCTTCCTCGATGTCGATTACCATCTCGTGCAGCAGCCCATCGCCCAGGGCGGCGACGAATGATCCGCCGCGCGCTCGTCCTGCTGTTGGCGGCCGCCGCGCTCACCGCCGGCTGCGGCAGCGATGACACCGAGAGCCAGGTCGAAATCCCTCCGCTCAAGACCGACTTCAGCGGCTTCACCGATCTCGGCAAGGTCATCCTCACGTACATGAAGGACACCGGCGCCACCATCGATGCCTGTCCCGACGCCATCCTCCAGGCATGGGACATGCCGGAGATCGGCGAAGCCCCCCGCTGCACGCACGCCAACACCGATGATGATCCCGAAGACGAGATGGTCATCGTCGTCAGCATGATGGAGGGCGACCTCCTGCTCGCCACCGATGTTGTCGTCTACGATGCCGTCCCCGACGAAGAGATGCGCATCGCCTTCGAGACGCTGCCACACTACGGCGCGCTCGTGCCCCAACGCGACACGAAGCGCTCGCTGCTCAGCACCGGCGACATCAACGGCGATGGCTCCGGCGAGATCGTCTTCGTCACGCACCAGTGCATCGACGCGAAGTGCTTCCCGACGGTCTACGCCGTCGGCGGCCGCCGCGGCCAGGACCTGTACGCCGACCTCATCCCCAAAATGCCGGACGATCTCGAGCCATGGGGCGTCGCCGCTTCAGTCCAGGATCTGGAGGACGACGGCATCAGCGAGATCGTCATCGAAGGTCTCGCGTCCACGGATCCGTACGCGCCCGGCAGCCCGTACCGGCGGATCTACCGCTGGGACGGCGCCATGTTCATCCCCGGCGAGCCAATGGCAGATTAGGGGTTCTCATCCCATCGGCACGGGCCTATAATCGCCGCACCGCCGGGAGATTGCCTCCGGGCGTCTGCGCAGGAGGCGATGATGAGGCTCACATCACAACACATCAAGATCGCGGTGCTCGTCGTATCCGTGCTCGCGGTTGGCTCGGCATGGCTCGTCGCCCGTGAAGGCGCGCGCGCCGGCGCTCCGCCGCTCGAGCTGAGCCTCGATGCCGACCCCGCCAACGGCTCCGGGCCCTGCGACCCGATCGACGCCACCACCACCGTCCCCCTCAACACCACGCACACAGTGGCGGTCTGCCTGAGCAACTACTTCACGGACTTCGGTTCGCCGAACGCGTTCGACGCGCGCGTCAGCTACACCACGCTGAACACCGCGCCGGAAGTCGCCGACGCGGCGCCGGCGCTGAACGACAACCCCAACGCCAACGACGGCGCTGGCCCCAACTCACTTGGCACCAGTTGGGATTGCACCAGCTTCGGACAGTCGTTCCCGAAGGGAGACAACCCGAACACCGTGGGTACCCGTGACGCGACGATCTTCTGCAACGGAGGAAGCCTGGAGCTCGAAGCAGAGCCCGGCCTGCTCGCTACGATCACGTTCCAGTCCGGCAATACCAACGGCATCGACTCCCTGGCCTTCATCTCGGGCACGAACATTTACGCACTGGACTGCAACCTCGGCGACCTCGTCTGCACCGGCGCAACCATCACCAAGGGCTCCACGCCGCCGACGAGCACGCCTTCGCCCACCCCGACAAACACGGCGACACCCACGAGCACATCGACGCCCGCCTCCCTCTCCGACATCGACGGCGACGGTGTGCTCGATGTGGACGACAACTGCATCGATGTGGCGAACCCCGGCCAGGAGAACATGCCCATCTCACCCATCGACAACGGGCCGACCCCGAACGACGACATCACCGTACCCAATGACGACAACATCGGTGACGCCTGCGATGCCGACCGCGACAACGACGGCCTGCATGATCTGCTCGAACTGATCGGCTGCGGCTTCGGTCCGACCGATCCCGGCACCACGGTGCTCGACGATACCTACGACGATGACGGCGACGGCGACCCCGTGCCCCCGTTGGGCACGGACTCCGACCTCTCCGACGACGGCCCCTCCTGGGACACCGACGGAGATGGCGTCCTCGACGGCGAAGAATGCCGCCTGGGCAGCAACCCCAACAACCCGCTGCTCAAGCCCGCCGCGCAAGCCGGCGACAACAACGACGATGACGGCGACGGCATCTCCAACCGCTCCGAGCGCGCAGGCTGGGGCACGCTGCCTCATCTGACCGACAGCGACGGCGACGGCCTCAGCGACTGCCACGAGATCGCCGACATCGATGGAAACGGCATCGTCAACTCCACCGGCGACATGACCTACGTCGCTGAAGCAGTCTTCATTCTTAGCCCACCGACCAAGAGCGGCGTCATGGACCGCGATAAGTCCGGCACCCTGAACTCCACCGGCGACCTCCCGTTCTTCTTCGCCGCCGTGTTCCTGCCCAACTCCTGTCCGCCGCCGCAGCCGTTCGTGCCCGGCGATGGCGATCTGGACGGCATCGGCGATGCGACGGATAACTGCCCGTCCGTCTACAACCCCTTGCAGACGAACACGCTTCTTCTTCCTATAGATAACGGTCCCGGCGTCGCCGGCAATGACGGCACCGTGCCGAACCAGGACGCCCTCGGCGATGCCTGCGACAGCGACGCCGACAACGACGGCCTGCCCGATCTCCAGGAAGTATCCGGCTGCGGCTTCCCACCCACCGACCCCGGCTTCCCAACGCTCGATGTCACGTACGACGATGACGGGAACGGTGACCCGGTCGGGCCGATTGGGGGAGACAACGACCTCTCCGATGATGGACCATCATGGGACTCTGACGGGGACGGCGTCCTCGATGGCTATGAGTGCAGCCACGGGGCCAACCCCGCCAACCCCTTGCTGAAGCCGCCGGCCGCACCTGGAGACGGGCTGGACGACGACGGCGATGGCCTCACCAACGGCATGGAACGCCGCGGCTGGGGCACCGACCCATCGAAGGTTGATACTGACGGCGACGGGCTGGGCGACTGCCGGGAGGCATTCGACGTCACCGGTAACGGCACCATCAACTCGACCGGCGACTTTGAAGCGGTCGCGAAGGCAATCTTCTTCCCATCGCCGCCGACCAAGAGCGGTGACTTCGACCTGGACAAGAACGGATCGGTCAACTCCACGGGCGACCTGGCGTTGATCGCCAACGTAGTCTTCGGGCCGGGGCCCTGCCTCTAGGTCAGGAGCCCCGGCGCATCCAGAAGCGGTAGCCGAGCACACCCGCGACGGCTACCGCGCCGATGCCCACGAGGATCAGCACCAGCACGACCCAGTCGGTGTCCGACTCGGAGTCAGAGTCATCTTCACCATCTGCAGCGTCGTCGCCGCTCGAAGTCGGTCGCCCGTCAGGCGAAGCGCCCGCCGTCGCCGCTCCCCGCTGCGCCACGCTCGTCGCAGCCGCGCTCGTCGATTGACTGTCGGGAGTTTCCGTACCACCGCTGACGACCGCCGTCGCCGACCCGCCTGCGACCGCCGTCTCCGCCTCCGCTACCGCTGCCGCCGTCTCCGTCGCGATCGCCTCGGGCGGCACATCCTCTCCGACGTAGATCGTGGCGTTCTCACACATCACTTGCCCTGGTGTCGGGCAGTTCACACCAAACACGTTTGTACGCGGTCCAAGCTCCAACGTCTCCACGCCATCGCTCGTTGCCCGAAGTGTCAGTGTCGCGAGCAGTCCCGGCGATGCGGTCAGGTCCGTGTCTGGCGTCACGAACGACGTCAAGCAAAAGATGAAGGCGTCGGTCTCCGGCGTATTCGGATCCTCCCCCTTCGGAAAGACCTCCGCCGGCGGGATCGAACAGTCCCACCCCTCACCCAGCCGCACACCTTCCGTTCCACCATCTCCATCGTTCGCATCGGGGTTGTCGTCCAGTGCCGGTGCCTGGTCTTCGATTTCCGGCACCTCGGTCGCCTCTGGGTCGTAGAGCACGCGGATCTCGATCGCGTTCGGCGCTATCTGGTGGCCGGAGATGCAGACGCCTACCTCGTACGTCGCGCCCGAGGCCACTTCCGTCACGCTGTCGATGCTCGGCTGACCGCCGTCCGTCCTGCACGCGCCGTTATCGATATTCGCGTCAATGCTGATGAAGATGACCGGCTCCTCCTGCGCGTCGGAGCGCGCCGCCGGGATCGCGCCGAGCATCCCCAGCACCAACGCGAGTGCGATGAGCCGCCAAGCCTTCATGCCCTGTCCTCCTGAAGAAGCTGAGAGGTGTTTGACCTAGGTGAACACGAACTCTGCGAGGAAGGAGTTGAATACGTCCTCATAATCGGCGAGCTGACCGCCCGGCGCGGAAAGCGAGATCGACCACGCGCACTCGTCCTCGACCGTGATCACATCCCGTCTCGAGAGCGTAATGTCTTCGCGCGTCTGGCCGTACTCGACCTGCGAAGCCTCCTGTCCCGATACCTGAACCGTCCTCGGAGTAAGCTCGCTTCCGGTCAGCTCCTCAAGCGTAGCCGTTTTTGCTTCCACGTACTCCTGCAGCGAAAGAGCTGCCGGGATCGTTTCGCAGGTGACCGCGATGCTCGCTTGGACGGGGTCCGCTCCCGCCGGCGCCAGGAACAGGTCAGACGAAAGATTACCGAAGACGATGGCGTTCGGGTCGAATGTCCAGCCCTGCGGGATCCGCGCGCTGTACCCCTTCGATGGGAAACTGACATCCTGACCGATCACCGTAGGGTCCGCGCGGGCGACCGTCGTTCGGGTGTCCCCGCCGTCGTCAGGGTCGTCATCGCCATCGTCGGTGCACGAAGCCTGCACGAACACGGCGCCAAAGAGCAAGGACATAAGAAGCAGTCGCATAAATGTGCCGCAGTATGCCACAGGCACGAACATAAACGGAAGTGAAGGCGACTCGGGGGTCGTAGTCGACCGGGAACTACGGCGATGTATTAGACAGGCCGTTCACCGGCGGCTGTTCTGGAATCGGATCCTCGCACGTGCTGCCGTTGCGCCCGAATACTTTCTGAACGTCCTTCACATCAATGTCGAAGTCCTTGAGCGCCGGTTCCAGGTCGTACCACGGGTCATACCGCGTGCTCCCGAAGAACGCACCATACCGCCATGCGATGCCCTGGTCGTCCAACAGGCTCACGCTGCAGTCGAGGTTCAGGTCACCCTCCAGGATGCGCACCGTCACGCTGACGTCGCCGCACTCCTCGATCAGCCCGCCGGTCACAATCCCCGGCAACGGCACGCCGAAAGCCGACGCCAGCGGGTCGCCGTAGATGTCCGCCGCCTCACAGTTCTCGTCCAGGATCACGCGCGTCACCCCGTTCTCTTGTCCCGGGTGCAGCCTGTACTTCATGTCCGGTTCCGGAACGATCTCCAGCACCGCGACGACGCCCGCACCCATCGGACCCAGGCCCACGCCCGGCGTGTTCGGATCATCCTTCGAGACGCAGCCGAACAGGATCGCGTTCTCGTTGATCACGCTGTAATCGCAGCCGCCAATGCCGGCGATCCGCCCCGTGCTGTACAGGAAGCCCGTCGACGACACTTCAATGTCAAAGACCTCGCGGTCGAACTTCACCTGGAATTCGAACGCCCCCAGACCCTCGGGGTCCGTCACGTTCACCAGCACCTCCGCCAGAAGCAGCCGGCCTTCGCCGTTGTTCTCGCAGGGCGCTGATCCCATCGTGAATGAACCCGGCGGATTCGGTTCCGCGAACGTGCCGTCATACGGCGGCTCACAAAGCCACAGATTCACCACGTCATCGATGTCCGGGTCCGACGGGTCAGCGTCCTTGTTCAGGCTCACGTCACCGTCCCCGACCGGCGTCCCGGTTGCCGTCGGCGTACCCGGCGTCTGAGTCACCGTCGCCGTCGGCACGGCCGTATTCGTCGCCGTCGCCTCCGCCGTATGCGTCGCCGTCGCCGTGTTCGTCGCCGTCGGCACCGGCGTCTGCGTGTGCGTTGGCGCGAATGTCGCCGTGGCGGTCGGCGTGTGCGTATCCGTAGGTGTCGGCGTGTGCGTGTTCGTCGGTGTCGGCGTGTGCGTATTCGTCGGTGTCGGCGTGTGCGTATTCGTCGGCGTTGGCGTGTGCGTATTCGTCGGCGTCGGCGTGTGCGTATTCGTCGGCGTGTGGGTATTCGTCGCCGTTGGCGTGTGCGTCGGCGATACGGTGTTCGTCGGCGTGTGGGTATGCGTCGCGGTCGCCGTCTTTGTGGCGGTTGGCGTCACCGGCGTCGGCGTCTTGGTCGCCGTGGCCGTCGCCGTCTTCGTCGGACTCGGCGTCTTCGTCGGCGTGCGCGTCGCGGTGTTCGTCGGGTTCGGCGTCGGTGTCGAAATCGCGCTGAGCTGAATGCTGCGGTCCTGTTGCTTGCCGCCTTGCCCGTCGGGCTTCTCCGCAAACATATGGAACGAAGAGCCCGAATGGCTCCCGGCGCCCTGACCGGCGCCCCAGTAACCGCTGTACGCCAGGTGCCCACCCCACACGAACACCACCTTCGAACCGGCGTTCGTGTACGTCACGAGTATTTCGGCCATCGAATTACTGTTGTCGAAGACCGCCGGCGTGTGCGTCGGCACGCTGATCGCGGTGATCGTTCCGCCGTAAATCCCCAGGCAGCGCGTGAGCCCGGAGTTGGTCTCCGCACCCGCGACACTGAGCGCCGGCGCCAGGAACGGGTCGCTCGGGAACGCGAAGCACTGCGGCGGATTCAACGGTAGGCCAGGGCACAGGTCCGGGGCTGCGGCGCTCCCCGAGCACGGGTCGGCGCCCGTCTGCGTGACGTTGTACTTCGTCAGGAAGTCGTACGCCTTGATCCCGTTCCGCGAGAAGTCGTAGGCGATCACGAACGTGTGCGTGCCCGGCGTGTTCGGAAGACCCTTGATCTCGTAGCGGAACGGCACCGAGTCGCCTTCCGCGTACGTCGAGTTGCCGCCGTTCAGGTTGCCGTTCTGCCAGTCACAGTGCAGATCCAGGAACTTCGGCGAACCGTTCGAGCACTGGTCGAGGTTTACCACGATCGCATCCTCGAACGTCGTCGTCGCAATCAGCGTCGCGTGGCTCGTGTCCGAGGAGCGGTAGACGTTGACGTCGTAGAACCCCTCCAGATCAGTGAGCAGGTATTCGTAGTTGAACGTGCCGTTCTCGTCGGCGACCACGCTGTCGTACGGTGCCGGCGGGATCGGATTGTGCGCTGCGTCGCCGCTGACGACGCTGCCGTCCGGCCGTACCGTGACGATGTCATAGGAGACGTTCGGGTCCATGTTCGTGCCGGTGACATACACCGTGCTGAACGGGACGTAGAACGGCGCGTCCGTCGTCACCGAAGGATCGTTCTCCACGGAGGCGATCGAATACACGACGAACGTCGCGGCGCACACGACTATCGCCGCAACGACGCTCCTGACCCGGTGAGAACCGAGCAAATTGGCCCCCCATGCACCCTTCATCTTCCGGAGATCACTCCGGCCGAAGGGCATCCTCAACTACGGTCTGCTGCGGCGGGGAACCTGCGGGCGATTCTGCGGCCCAGGGGGCCGCAATGTCAATACCATTACAAACGCGCCCCCAAGAATCTCGTCATTGACGCGCTCCTGATTATGGAAAGAAGACCCCCCGTCGTGTCTGCAAATCCCGGAGCCCACGCTTGCCGGCGGGAAGCGCATCCGTGGCGCCTCACACACAGTCCTGCTGCTGGAACACCCGGCGCGCGAACTCGATGACGTCCCCCGTGGAGTTCAGGGTCCCGTTCCTGTCAATGTCGAACGCCTGCGTCGCTCCCGCCGAGCTGAACACCGCCCGCGCCACCGACTGGAAGTCTCCCGTCGAGTTCACCGCCCCGTTCCCGTCGACGTCTACCGCTTCCCGGCAGTCTCCCAGCCCGTCACCGTCGCTGTCCGTCGATGAGATGCTCGTGCCCCAGCCCCGGCGCTCCCACCCGTTCGGCAGCCCATCGCCGTCCGAGTCGAGGTGGTCGTCCGGGAGCGCCACCGGCTTGCTCAGCCGGTCCCGCGGGTTCGCCCCCTGCCCGCACTCGTAGCCATCCATGACGCCGTCGTTGTCCGTGTCCCACGACGGGCCGTTGTCGCCGGCGTCTGTGCCCATCGGCAGCGCCGGATCGCCGTCCCCGTCGTCGTCGTTCGTCACGTCGCCGCCCCCCGGCGAAGGATGTGCCGCCACGATGGCGTCGAACGCGCCGCAGTTCGCGAGCGGACTCTCGTCGGCATCCGGCAGGCCATCGTTATCGATGTCTCCGTCCGTCTCACACGCGTCGCCCTCGCTATCGGAGAGCGCGTTGGGCACGGTGAGATCATCACCATGTAAGTTCGGACCGTTGTCCAGCCTGTTGTCCGCGTTCTGCTGGCCTGTATTCACCACCAGCGGGCAGTTGTCGTATGCATCGGGAACCTGGTCCCCGTCGGTATCCGGCCCCACCAACACCGTGCGTTTCACCGTCGCCTTGACGCCTGCCCCGTCGATGACGTCAAGCGTGATCTGATACGAGCCCGGCGCCGTGAAGGTGTGAAGGCTGCTCTGCGGCGCGTACGGCGGCGCCACGACGGTCGACTCACTGCTCGCGTCACCCCAGTTGATGTTCGCGTCCAGCGGCTCCAGGTCAGCGTCCGAAGCGGACCAGTCCAGCGTCACGTCGAGCGGGTCCGGCCCGCCGATCGGGTCCACCTGCGCCGTCACCGAGGGGTTGGCGTTCGGAACCGGTGTCGCCGTCGCCGTCGGCGTGATGCTCGGCGTAGCCGTCCTCGTCGGCGTGCGCGTCGCCGTCGGCGCCGCGACGATCACCGTGCCCTTCATCGTCACGGGGTGGATCTCGCAGTGGTACGTGTACGTGCCCGGCGTGTTGAACGTGACGCTGTACTCCGTACCGGGTGGCGGCAGCTCGCCATGCCATGCCGGCACCACGCCCGGGTCAGACGTCGTGGTGTGGTTGCTGATGTCGCCGCCCGCCAGATTATTGCTCAGCCACCGCACCGTGTCCCCCGCCTGGATCGTCACGACCTTTGGCGCGAACACGTAGTCGACGGTTGACACGTTCACGGTCGTCGCCGCTTCGGCGCGGCTCTCGCGCTCGACATACGCCGATGCCGTCAACATGACCAGCGCCGCGACCACGACCGACGAAACGGCGCCGAAGCCAATCAAGAGCCGCATGCAGTTGCTCCAGTGCCATAGTGCCAATGTTGAGCGGGAGCCGCAGTCTAACCCATGGGCGCCCAGCCGACAACGGGGCCGTCAATGCGGCCAACGTCGCGTTTTCCGCCGTCATGCGCGCATGGCTGCGGCCCTCTTCCTATGCAACGCAGCGTCCGCCCGCGCCGGTTGCTCGTCACACAACAAAGAGGGCCGCATGCGCGCGGCCCTCTTCTCTAATCACCGTTGCTCATTACCACCAGTGGTGGTGCTTCTTGTGTTTCTTGCAGGTGGGCGTCTCCAGCACCTGCCGCAGGTCATCGAAGTCGATGACGCCGTCGTCGTTCACGTCGTACTTCGCCTTGTAACGCCGCTCACCCTCTTCGCTGCCGAAGCGCAGGATGATGCCGATCGCCAGGCTGATCTTCTCGCCGAACGTCAGGCACTCGGCTTCCGGCGTGCGCGTCACCTCCGGCGTGCGCGTTACCACCGCCGTGCGCGTCATCTCCGGCGTGCGCGTCCGCGTCACTGTGCGCACCGCGGTCGCCGTGCGCGTCACCGTCGCGGTGCGGGTCGCCGTCGCTGTCGCCGCCACCGTCGTGTTCGTCGCCGTCGCGGCCACCGTGTTCGTCGCCGTCGGAATCGCCGTGTTCGTCGATGTCGGTATCACGGTGTTCGTCGCCGTCGGTATCACGGTGTTCGTCGATGTAGGAATCGCCGTGTTCGTCGCCTGCGCCGTATTGGTCGGCGTCGGCGTGTTGGTAGATGTTGGCACCGCGGTTTCCGTCGCCTCCGTCGTTGGCGTAGGCGTCGGCGTGTTGGTCGATGTCGGCACCGCCGTCTCCGTCGCCTCACTCGTCGGCGTTGGCGTCGGCGTATTCGTCGATGTCGGCACCGCCGTCTCCGTGGCCTCACTCGTCGGCGTTGGCGTCGGCGTATTCGTCGATGTCGGCACTGCCGTTTCGGTCGGACTCGCCGTTGCGGTCGCTTCCCCCACGACCGTGCTGGTCGCCGTCGGAATCACCGTATTCGTCGCTGTCGCGATCGCCGTATTGGTGGCGGTCGCAGTCGGCGTAAACGTCGCCGTCGGCGCCACGGTATTCGTGGCAGTCGGACTCACCGTGTTCGTCGCCGTCGCGATCGCGGTATTGGTCGCGGTCGGAGTCGATGTGAACGTCGCCGTCGCCGCCACCGTGTTCGTCGCGGTTGGCGTCGCCGTGCTGGTCCGCGTCGCCGTCGGGCTCGGCGTATTCGTGCGCGTCGCCGTCGGGCTCGAAGTGTTCGTCGCCGCCGCGACGGTGTTCGTCGCCGTGGCGGTCGCCGGCGCCCCCTTCGTGATCGTCGCGCCGGTGCAGGTCAGCGTGCCGTCGCCGCCAAAGGCTGGGCAGTCCAGCGAGTAGATGTTTGTTCCAGCGATGAACGTCAAGGGGTCGATACCTGGCACACTCCCCGACTGGAACGTGATCGTGGCAAGGAGTCCGGGTTCTGCTGCAAGCTCGATGGTACCATTGAGCCCCTGGCAAAAGATCGTCGCGTCCCGGACCCCCACGGTGTTGGGATTATCTCCCTTCGGGAAGGACTGTCCGAAGCTCGTGCAGTCCCAGTTGATCCCGAGCGAGTTCGGGCCCGCGCCGTCGTTCGCGTCCGGGTTGTCATTCAACGCCGGCGCCGCGTCCGGCGTTTCAGGCGCCGTGTTCAGCACGCTGTAGCTCATACGCGAGTCGAAGGCATTCGGCGAACCAAACTCGGTGAGATAGTGCTCAAGGCATATGGCCACCGTGTGGGTCGTGTTCAGTGGCACGGTAGCGATCGGGTCTATCGGGTCGCAGGGACGCGTGCCGTTCGTCGGGTCCGCGTCAATGCTCATGGTCAGCGGACCCTGCGCTTCACCCATGCGGGCGATCGCGAGCACCAGGATCGCCCCCAGCACCGCCAACGGGAGAATGCCGATGACAACGCGCTTACGCCTAGACATGCCTGCCGCCTCTCATTCCCGAACCCATACTCGTCGAACGTAGTAGCATCCCTGACATTACGCGTACACAACAAAACGCGGGCGGGCTATGCTCGTCTCGTCAACCTTCTTGCGGCGGGGGTCGGTCACCAGATGCGGGTATCCGGCGCGCAAGTATAGCGTGGGAGCGCCCCGCACTGTCAACAGATTGCAACGCCCTTCGTCGCACCGCGTCAAGTCACGTCGCGCAGCGCGCCCGCAACTCGCCGTTTGCCCCGCCCCGCCACAGTGTGGATAATGCGCCGCGGACAGGGGAGGGACGGTCCCCCTTCGCTGTGCCCCGTGGAGTAACATGAACCGCCTCGCCAATCTGCTTCTCATCTTCGCTGCCATCGCCTGCTCCGCCCTGCTCACAGCCTCCGCCCTCGCGGCACAGGAGGGCGCCGCATCCATCACAACCACCACCGAAGAAGTCGACCGCGACGGTGAGCGCGTCATTCGCATCGATGTCTCCGTCGAGAACGTGTCGAACCTCGGCGCCTTTCAGTTCGTCATGAACTTCGATGGCGAAGTCGTACATCCCACCGAGGACAACACCGTCCAGATCGGCGAATTCCTCGCGTCGTCGGACCGCGAGGTGTTCTGTCCCGAAACCGTCATCGACGCCAACGCGCTCCGCTATTACTGCGTCACCCTGGGAGAAGAACCGCCCGATGGCGCCGAAGGCAGCGGCTTGCTCGCCAGCATCTTCTTCACGGCGAACGAAAGCGGCAGCACGACGCTCGACTTCACCCGCGCCCAACTCGCCACCCCGGAGGGCGACCCCATCGACACGACGTGGGAGCCTGGGGAGATCGTCATCCCCGCCGAAGACAACGATGGCGGCTGGGCCATGTGGGCGGCGATCGGCGGTGCCGTCGTGCTCGTCGGCGTCGTAGCGATCGCGGGCCTGTCGCTCTACCGCCGGCGTCGCGCCAACACCGGCCAGGTGCCGCTGGGTCAGTAGGATGCGCCTGCGCCTCTGCGTGGTCATGGCGCTTGCCTCACTCGCCATCGCCTGCAAAGGCGACGACAACGACTTCGACGCCGCCGCCCTGCAACCCGTGCTCGAACGCTCCGCACTCGCCCTCGCCGACCTGCCCGATGACTGGAGCGAGAACGCCGCCCTCGCGCCGCCCGCCGCCGAGCCCGGCGAACCGATCTTCGGCTACTGCAATCAGCAACTCGCTGCCACCCCGGCCGCCAGCGTCCAGGCGGGCTTTCAGCGCACCGCCCAGGGCCCCTTCGTCATCACCGCCGTGCGCGCCTTCGCCGATGACGGCGCCACCCGCTTCATGGAGCAGATGAGTGACATCGCAACCGAGTGCCGCCGCTGGTCCCAACGAGACGATCGCGGCACCACATCGGAGTGGACGCTCGCTCCGCTTCCCGATGCGAGCGCTGATGGTGCGGTCGCCTTCCACGTCGCGGTCACCTACGCCGATGGCCTGTCGCAGACGTCCCACGTCGTGCTGTCACACGCCGGTCAATTCGTCACGGAACTCGTCCACGGAGCAAGGGCCGATGTCACGGTCCTCGATTTGGCGCTCACGCAGGAACTCTCGACGATCGCACGCGAGCGGCTGGAAGCGGCCGTCTCCGAAGCCTCAGCCGGCTCCTAGAGACAGGGGACAAAGCTGAAGATCCGGCGCGCCATCTGCAGGAAGTCGCCCGTCGTGTTCACATTGCCGTTCTTGTCAAGGTCGTACAGCATCGTCTTCACCGGGAAGTTGAACATCGCCTTCGCATAGATCAACAGGTCACCGGTCGAATTCACCGTCCCCGTGCCGTCGACGTCCAGCACTTCCTGGCAGTCGCCGATGCCATCCCCGTCCGTGTCCACCAGCGCCGGATCCGTGCCCCAGCCACGCCGCTCCCATCCGTTGAGCAGCCCGTCGCCGTCGTCGTCGAGATCTTCGTCGGCAGGCTCCGCCGGCACCGACGTGTGATCGCGCGGGTTTGTCCCCTGTGCGCACTCGTAACCATCGAGCGCGCCGTCGCCATCCGTATCCCACGAAGGCCCGTTGTCTCCTGTGTCGAAGCCGTCTTCCGGCGCCGGGTCGCCGTCACCGTCGTCGTCATTCGTCAGGTCCCCGCGCGCCGGGCTCGGGTGTCCGGCCGCCAGCCCCGTGAAGGCGCCGCACACCAGTGGGTCCTCGGCGTCATCCGGGAGCAGATCGTTGTCGTCGTCCAGGTCGCAGGCGTCACCGAGCGCATCCGCATTCGCCACCGTCGTGTCGATTGATGCCGTCGCCGGGCCATTGTCGTGTGGCAACGCGTCGAAGTTCGCCTGGTCGGCGTTCTCCACCAGCACGCAATTGTCCACATCGTCGCCGATGCCGTCGCCGTCCGTGTCGGGCGCCGGCGTGCTCGTCACGGTGGGCGTCGGTGTGTGCTCCACCACCGTCGGCGTCGGTGTGAAGGTCGGTACCGCGGTGTTGGTCGCGGTCGGAGTGTCCGTCGCCGTCGGCACGGCCGTGTCCGTCGCCGTCGCCGTTGGTGTCTGCGTATCCGTCGCGGTGGCGACGGCCGTGTGCGTCGGCGATGGCGTGGCGGTCGCGATGGGCACAGACGTGTTCGTCGCGGTCGGCTGCGACGTGTTGGTCGCCGTCGGCACTGGCGTGTTCGTCGCGGTCGGCACCGGCGTGTTCGTGCGCGTCGGCGACGGTGTAACCGTCGCCGTGCGCGTTGCTGACGCCGTCGCCGTATGAGTCCGAGTGGCCGTAGCCGTCGGCGTTGGATCGACGAACGTCGCGTTATACGTCGCGGTCGCGCCCGCCGTGATGATGACGCAGCCGACAATCGGCGGCGTGCACGATCCGTGTACGCCCGACCACGCACTGAAATAGACGTTGCCGCCGCCCGGATTCTGCGGCGACGGTGCCAACAGCGTGTGCTCCGAGTTCCGCGGCACGCTGCGCGTGAACGGTACCGTCTGCGTCGTGCCATCGACGGTGATCTGGATTCCCGTCCGGTTCGACGTGAGCGTGAGGTCGACGCGGTTTGGCGTGATCGAGATCGATTCGCTGTCCTGCAAGCCGCCGCTGTCCGACACGGTCAACGTGATCGTGTAGAACGTGAAGTCGCCGTGGTCGTCGGCGCCGATCTGACCGCCGCTGCCGGTCGGCTGAGACTCGAGGTGATTGTGGCAGTTGATGAACTCCACCTCGCTGCAGTGCTCAAGGAGGACCGTCCACTGCAGGCCGGTGCCGGACAGCGTGCCGTCCTCCGGGTCCGTGCCCGTACCGCTGAACGCGATGATGTCGCCGACGTCGTAGCGGCCGCCATCAGTCGGCGTCACGATGTCCGCCGTCGGGGCGTTGTTGCCGACCGAAATGTCCACGATGGCGCTGTCAGTCAGGTTGAGCGGGTCGGTGACGGTCAGCGTCGCGGTGTAGTCGCCGTCGTCCGTGTACTCGTGCGACGGGTTCGGCAAGGTCGATGTCGCGCCATCGCCGAAGTCCCAATCGTAGGTGATCGCCTGCCCGCCATCGGGATCGCCGGATCCGGCGCTCGTGAAGTTCACCGTCAGCGGCGCATCGCCTGAGGTGGGCGAACCACCGGCGACGGCCACCGGCGGCCGGTTGTCACCGATGAAGCGGATCCGCCGGATCTCCCCGCCGTCAAGCGCCAGGTAGTAGACGTCACCGCCGGGGCCAACTTCGATCTGCACCGGTCCGGCCCCGTTGCTCGTGAAAACGTCGTCACTTCCCGGGATCATGTTGTTCGACGCGTCGACCTTGAGCACGCTGATCTCGTCGCGCGCATAGTCGCCGAAGAAATACGTATTCTGAAACGCCGCGCTGTAGCCGTTCACGCCGGTGAACTGACCGCCGACGACGGCTGAACTCGGCGGGTGCTCGTACGCGTGGAGCGGCAACTCTGCCGTGCCGAGGTCGTAAAGGTCCTGGCATTCCGAGAACGCGGCGTACCCGTCCTGCTCGAAGGGACCCTCGTAGCATGGCCAGCCAAGGTTGTCGCCGGCGTTGATGACGTTGATCTCTTCCCAGTCGTTCCACCCGACGTCACCGCTGAAGATGACGTTCGTGCCCGGCTGGAAATTGAAGCGGAACGCGTTACGCAGGCCCATCGCCCACACCTTCGACTCGTTATCGTTCGCGTCGCCCGTCCAGAACGGGTTGTCCGCCAACCCGTCGCCCGTGTCCGGGTTCACGCGCAGGATCTTGCCAGCAAGGCTCGTAACGTCCTGGACGCGAACGGCGCGCGAGTCGACGGTCACGTAACTGGCGCCGTCGCCGGTCGTGACGTAGAGCATCTCGTCGGGACCGAACCGCAGATTGCCGATGGCGTGGCTGAAGTGATCGACCGGAATGCAGTCGATGTTTTCCGGCCAGACGCGCTCGCCACCGCTCATCTCGTCGCACGAGGGGTCGGCCGCCGTCGTCGCGAACGTGCCCAGCAGCACTTCCCGCGTCGCGGGGTTTGCCACGTTTCCGGACGGCGTGTTGGCGCGGACGCGCATCACCTTGTTCGTCTTCGGACCGTTCGGGTCGTTCTCATTGTGTTCGTGCGTGTACGCCAGGTACACCCAGCCGTTCGTCGCGAAGTCCGGGTCGAGCGTCATGCCCAGCAGCCCGCGGTCCTGTACGTCGTTGACGTCCGGCACCGTGTAGTAGTTGTGGAGCGTCGTCCCGTCCCACACCTTCACCTCGTCGTACCGGTAGGCGATGAAGATGCGGCCGTCGGGCGCGAACTCAAAGACCGTGGGAATGAACGCCGGCAAGTTGTCGACGACGACGTCCTCCACGAAGCCGCCCAGGTCCGGACGGAACTCGAAATCGAAAAATATCTGCGCCCCGCCCGCGTTCTCGTAGTACTCGACGACGACCGTATGATTCCCGGCCGTCATCTGTTTATTGGCCGAATGCTCTGTGGGCCCCTGGTCGATCCAGTAGTCGAGGATCAGCTCACTGTCGACGTACACGCGCACGCCATCGTCGCTCAGTGCGTTGAACTGATAGACGCCTTCCTGGAACGCCATCGTGCGCGTCCACCGCACGCTGAACGTGTTGTTTGCGATAACGCCGGGAAACGGCGATCCCGGTGCCGTGTCGTTCCAGATGAATGCGATCGCCTCGCCGTCGTTGCGCGTGCGTTCCGGCGTGCCTACGAGGTTCGCGTCGTCAAAGTACTCCGCCTGCCATCCCTGCGGGATCGTGTTCACGTCTTGAATCGTCGCGATGATCGTCGCGGCGTTCACGACGTCGTAAAGTTCAACCTTGATCGTGTTCGCGCCACTGAGCTGCCGGTCGACGAAGTACGTCGTCGGCCCCTGGTCGACCCACGCGTCGAGAATGAGCACGCCGTCGTCGTACACGCGCACGCCATCGTCGGCGGTGACCGTAATCCGATACATGGCGTTCGCATAGCTATCGGCGCGCTCGAACTTCGCGCTCCAGTTGTCCGCGGTGGTCGTTCCGCCGGGCGATCCGGAGAAGAACTCGTCTAGATCCGCCCCGTAGTCCGCCGTGTGACGCACGGTCCCGTTGACGGTCAGGTTGTTGTAGAACGTGCCTGTCCACGTGCCGGCCGCGGCCTCAACCTCGTGAGGCGCGCGCGCAGGCACCAGCGCGAGCGCCGCCAGCACCATGAGCGTCAACGTGAAGACAACCGTCTTCGCGGGCATGCGTTCTCCCAACTGCCAGGCGGCCGGCGTACCGATCCCGAACAAAGCCAGAAACGTACAACCTGAAGGAGGCGTTGCAGAAAACGCCGCGCCGGCCCGAAACGCCGGCCGGGGATCTGCGCCGAACCCGCTCGATTCTAACCCAGACGCGTCAAGTTCGTCCGCCCAAACGTAAAGAAACCCCGGCGCTGTGAACGCAGTCATCCATAGGCCGGGGCATTGGGATGGGCCGCGTGTCTATTGACAGAATGGCTGCCCTCAAGTACGTTTGGCTAGCCTGTTTCACAGGTCCCGCCGCACAACGTTGTTCTTCAGGGGGAGCCAGAAGGCTTCCCTTTTTTTCCGAGAGCCCGCGGTTCGCAATCACCGTGGGTGAATCACGTTCTGCTTCTTAGGACTCGGCATTAGCAAGGAAGCTGGTGGGGTAGTTGACGGTTGCTATTCGGATCGATGCTTTGGCGACTCGCTGGCGCCATGTTGGCGCGCTCGTCGCGCGCAACGCGGCGGATGCTTCCGGCCGCCCTGCTGCTCGCCGCCGCGACGGCGCTCGCTTGGCTGCTCTTCACCTCAACGTCCTCCCTCAAAGCATCGCCTGACGATACAGGTCTTCTCAGTCCTTCACTCGAGTCCGTAGGAAGCGGCGATGGGTTCGAAGCCAATCCCGAGAACGCCTTCATGGATGACGGTATCGCCGCGTCCAACATCGATGGTGCGGGCGACAGCCATCTCTACTTCGGCTATCCCATCGCCTTGCCATCCTCAACGCTCGTCGAAGGTGTCGAGATCCGCGCCGACTGGTGGATGGATTCGGTTGACGGGACGAGCAACCTGACGATCGATCTGTCCTGGGATGGTGGCGCGAGCTGGACGTCAACTCAGGCCACGTCACTCGAAGATACAAGTGAGCGCACCGACATCCTCGGCGGTCCCGCCGACACATGGGGACGATCATGGTCGCCGCAGGAACTCGAAAGCCTCAGCGTGCGCGTCACCGCCAGTAGCGACGATCCCGCCCGCGATTTCCACCTCGACTGGATTGCGGTGCGTATCTTTTATTCATCGATTCCAACGCCGACCCATACGGCGACGCCCACCGAAACGGCGACCACCGTCCCGACCGCCTCTGACACGCCGACGCCAACCGAAACGGCAGTCGCGACGGATACCCCGACGCCAACGCCTACGGAAACCGAAACGCCGACCGCCACCGAAACGGCGACCGCCGTCCCAACCGCCACTGACACGCCGACGCCAACCGAGACGGCAGTCGCGACGGATACCCCGACGCCAACACCTACTGAAACCGAAACGCCGACCGCCACCGAAACGGCGACCGCCGTCCCGACGGCCACCGACACGCCGACGCCAACCGAGACGGCAGTCGCGACGGATACCGCAACGCCAACGCCTACGGAAACCGAAACGCCGACCGCCACCGAAACAGCGACCGCCGTCCCGACCGCCACCGACACGCCCACGCCGACCGAGACGGCAGTCGCGACGGATACCCCGACGCCAACGCCTACCGCCACCGAAACAGCGACCGCCGTCCCGACCGCCACCGACACGCCCACGCCGACCGAGACGGCAGTCGCGACGGATACCCCGACGCCAACGCCTACCGCCACCGAAACAGCGACCGCCGTCCCGACCGCCACCGACACGCCTACGCCGACCGAGACGGCAGTCGCGACGGATACCCCGACGCCAACGCCTACTGAAACCGAAACGCCGACCGCCGTCCCAACCGCCACTGACACGCCCACGCCGACCGCCACGCCTGACGGCACCGAAACGCCGACGCCAACGCCCACCGAGACCGAGACGCCCGCCGCTACCGAAACGGCGACCGCCGTCCCGACCGCCACCGACACGCCCACGCCGACCGCCACGCCTGACGGCACCGAAACGCCGACGCCAACGCCCACCGAGACCGAGACGCCCGCCGCTACCGAAACGGCGACCGCCGTCCCGACCGCCACCGACACGCCCACGCCGACCGCCACGCCTGACGGCACCGAAACGCCAACGGCCACCGAGACCGAAACACCGACCGCCACCGAAACGCCGACGGACACTGCCACGCCGCAACCCGCTGGACAGACGACGCTGACAGCATCCGTACAGGCAGGCGCAACAGAGATCGCCGTCGCCGATACGGCGGGTTTCACGACGGGCGACACCATCGTCATCAACCCCGGCGGAGCAAATGAGGAGACGAATGAAGTAGCGGGTTTCGCGTCGATCCTGCTCGTGACGCCATTGCTGCAAGATCACGACGCGGGCGAGACGGTCATGGTGCTGGAGGAGGCAACCCCGACAGCGACGGCTACAGCAAGCGTTGCAGGACCGATACAGCGAATTCTTCCTACGAACCAGGTCATCTCGCTGCCTGGGACGTTCAGCACGGACATCACCGTTGAACAGGTCCCGAATCTCGGTGCGTACGAGGCGATCGTCAACTATGACAGCGCCGTCGTAAGTCCGACGACCGCGATTAACAGTACATTTCTGGGAAGCACGGGCAGGAGCGTCTTCTGTCCGGCGCCATCCTCTACCCTCGTATCCGGCACGATCCTGCAGTTTCGCTTCGGCTGCGTGACGACAGGGACAACGCCCGCCGGCCCGAACGGTGCGGGCCTGCTCGCGACGATCAATTGGGACGCAGTCGCCTTGGGCACCAGTGCCCTAATTCTCGCGCCGTCGCTCGCGAATGAGTTGGGCGACGATATCCCCGCTACCGGATTCAGCGCGAGTGTTGAAGTCAGCGATGGACCGACGTCCACCCCCACGCCAACGAACACCCCATGTCCTGGCGGCAGCTGTCCCACGGATACGCCGACGCCGAGCCCGACAAGCACGCCCGTGATCAACTGCGGCCCAAGCGGCGCGACCGTCTGCTTCCTCCCACAGGATGACTCGCACGCAAAGGGCGCGTTGTTTACCGCCGCCGTTGCAATGCAGGCCGGCGCAAATCTCGGCGCCTTCGAATTTCAGCTGGCCTACGACCCGGAGGTTATGAGCGCAACCGGAGCGGTCCCAGGGTCATTCCTCTCTAGCTCGGGTAGAGCCGTGAATTGCCTTGTCCCGGTGCTCTCAGACGGGCTCGTCCGGTTCACGTGCGTGACGCTTGGGGATACACCCATCGCCGGTGCTTCCGGCAACGGCATCCTTGCGTTCGTCGAGTTCTCCGCTGTTGAAGAGGGTTTTTCGATCCTCGATCTTCAGGACGTGACCCTGACGGATCCGTCTGGACGAGTGATCCCCGCAGCCGCCGTCGATGGAACGCGGACGATCTTGCCGTGCCTGGGTGTCTGTCCGTCGCCGACATCCACGCCAACTTCAACACCATCACCGACGCCCACCAATACCGCGACCGAGACGTCGACGAGCACCCCCTGCGCCGGACCATGTCCCACCGACACGCCGACGCCCACGTTCACTGTTACGCCTACGCCCACCACGACTCCTACACCCACCACGACCGTTCCGCTCGCGCTTCGCGTCAGCCCTGTGTCCCAGAACGAGTTGGCCTCACTGAGTTTTGCGGTCGATGTCGTTGTGGAGAACGTGGTCAACCTGGGCGCCTACGAGATCGGCCTGCTCTACGATTCTGCTTTGATCTCCTTGGTCTCGGCGGTCGACGGTCCGTTTCTGGGTAGTACCGGGCGCGAAGTGAGTTGTCCATCGTTTTCAGATGGTGCCGGAAGCGTCCGCTTTGGCTGCGCAACTCTCGGCTCGGTTGCTCCTGGCGCATCCGGGACAGGCGTCCTCGTTACGTTCACCTTCACCGGCATCCAGACAGGCACGTCTGACCTCACGCTCAGCGCTCCGATCCTGGCGGACGTCGCGGCCAACCCGGCGTCAATCGGAGTCATTGAATCCGGCACCGTCACGATCGATCCGTGTCCAGGCACCTGCCCCACTCCCACGTCAACTCCCACACCCGGCACACCTACGCCGACCGCTACGCCCGGCGGCGTGTCGCAGGTTGGTGTAGCGCCGGTGAGCCTCACTGCCCCGGTGGGCACAGAATTCTACGTAGATGTGTTGATCTCCAACAGCGCAAACATTGGTTCGTACGAAGTCCTGCTGCGTACGGCCTTCAATGAGCTGGGTGAGGTCGAGTTCGGCGTACTTGAATTTGTCCAATTTACGGACGGTCCCTTCTTGGAAAGCTCCGGAAGGATCGCCACCTGTCTCGACCCCGCCATCGATTCGATAAGCGTGCGGGTGGGATGCGTCACGACCGGGCCTAACCCGCCGGGTCCCGCGGGAGCAGGCGTCCTCGCGACCGTCAGATTTCGCGTGTTAAAGCCTTCGACGCGCCCAATGTTGATCGCGGTTGATCCGCTGACCGGCGGTCTTAGCGATCCGCTGGGCGCGCCGCTGCCATTCACGGTCTCGGGTGACACCACCGTGACCATTCCGGCTGCGGGTTCCGGATCAACGACCGCCGGTGGATTGATCCGTTCGCATGGCGCTGGAACTCCCGGCCCCGGAATCAAACCTCCTGGCGCTATCGCTGCCAAGGACGCCGCCGGACAAATGAAACTCGTCATGCCGCCGCTCTCCGCCGACGCTGACATCGACTTGAATCCGGCAATTCGATCCGAACCTACGCGGCATCCTTATCGCGCGGCGTTGCTCACGATCGCGGCGACGGCTGCCTTGATCGCAGCGATCGCCTTGTTCTGGACGTACGCGCCTCGAGAACTCTTCCGCCCTCTATCCGGTGCAGCGACGGCCGCCGTACTGCTACTTGTCTTTATGACGCTGCCGGCACAATTGAAGCTGAGTGCAGCTAATGTTGTCGCGGTGTTCAAGTCACCTTCGTCAGCAAACCTCTTTATCGGCGGCCCTCAACTCGTCATTGAGGAGAGGATCGCCATAGTGACTGAACCGGGACTTGCGTCGTTCGAAGTCGAAGTGGCCTATCACTCCGGCGTCGTCGACGTGGACGTTGCTGAGGGCCCATTCCTCCAGAGCTCTGGACTCGACACGACCTGTACAAAGACGAGCCTTGCGAGTAACCGGTTCGTCTTCTCGTGCGCGCTCGACGGCGATCCTCCCGCTGGTCCGACTGGCGAAGGCGTCATCGCCATATTGAGCGTCTACCCCGATAGTTCGCTCATGCTGCGCCCAACGAGGGAGAACGGCGTTCTCACCGTTCTTGACAATGTGCGAACCGGTGTCCGTCTCTTCGACGCGTCCGGCGATGCGCTCGATGCCGGATCCGTGGGCGATGCTTTAATCGCCGTGCGCGCCCTCGAGGGCGATCTGAACAAGGACTGCATCGTCAACGTGATCGATGATCAACTGATCTCCGTCCGATATCTGGCGCGACCCGGAAACCTCTGGTACCAGCCCTACTACGATCTTGAACCGTCGTTCACCGACGACGACATCGATATCAAGGATCTGCAGTTCGTGTACGGACGCAATGGAAGCACGTGCCAAAAGCCGGTTCCTTCGCAGACTCCTCCACCGGGGACCACGCCCGTAATTCCGTCCACAGCGACCCCGTCGCCGTCCGCAACGGCGAGCCGGACGCCGACCGACACCGTCATCGCCACCGCCACCAACACCGCCGTCCCGACGGCGACCCGCACGCCCACGCCGACCGACACCGCCATCGCCACCGCCAGCAACACCGCCGTCCCGACGGCGACCCGCACGCCCACGCCGACCGACACCGCCATCGCCACCGCCACCAACACCGCCGTCCCGGCGGCGACCCACACGCCCACGCCGACCAACACCGCCATCGCCACCGCCACCAACACCGCCGTCCCGACGGCGACCCACACGCCCACCGCAACGGCGACGCGCACACCAACCAGAACGCCTTCACCCACACGGACAGCCACGCGCACCGCAACCGCCAGTCGCACACCCGCCGCCACCAGGACGCCTACCGCGACGGCGACACCGGAAGCGCGCACCGCTACCGCGACCCGCACCGCTGTGCCCACCGCCACCAACACACAGACCGCTACATCGACAGCGATCGCTGCAACGCGCACGCCGCGCGCTACGCACACCGCGGCCATTACGGCAACGCGCGCGCCTGAAACCGCGACGCGGACGGCGACGAAGACCGCCGTCCCGACCGCCACCAACACCCGCACCGCGACGGCAACCCGCACCGCCGCGCCGACAGCCACGCGCACGCGTACCTTCACGCCAACCGCGACGAAGACCGCCGTCCCGACCGCCACCAACACCCGCACCGCGACGGCAACCCGCACCGCCGCGCCGACAGCCACGCGCACGCGTACCTTCACGCCAACCGCGACGAAGACCGCCGTCCCGACCGCCACCAACACGCGGACCGCGACCTCCACGGTCGTCGCGGCAACCCGCACGCCTGACGCGACGCGCACGACGGTCGTCACTGTGACCCGCACCCCCGGCGTCACGCGCACCGTGGTCGTCACCGTGACACGCACAGCCGTCGCCACAGCCACCAACACCCGGACGGCCACTGAGACGCAGACGCCAACCGCTGCTAATACGCCAACGGCGACTTCGACGCGGACGCCAACCGCTACGAACACGCACACGGCGACCGCCACCGCAACGCCTACAGCGACCCAGACCGCGACGCCGACGCGCACGTCCACGACAACGCCTTCGCCGTCGCACACGCCACAGGCGTCCGAAACGCCGACGCCGTCCGCCACCTTCGTGCCCTCCAGCACGCCGACTCGGACGTCGACTGCCGTCGCCACGAACACGTCGACGGCCACGCGGACCGCCACGCCCGGCGCGACGGGCACGGCGGGTGGCGCCACGTCCACGCCACGCTCCGCGACTACAACGCGCACCGGCGTCGTCCCCGCGGCGAGCCGCACCACCGGGCCGGCCGTCGCGACGCCGACCCGCGTCAACATCGTGCTCGGCGGAGAGCGGACCGCTACGCCTGTGCGCTCCCCCGGTGCGCTGCCGAGGACCGGCGTTTACGACGTGCAGGACGGCCGGACGTCGGGCGCCCAGTTGATCGCCACGCTGGTCGTGCTCGGACTTGGTGCTCTCGCAGCCACCGCGTTCATAGTGCGGCGCAATGCAACGACGAAGCGCTAAGCCATTGGTTCGGAACGCCCGCCCGTGATCAATGCAATCCGATTGCGTACCGGAGGCCGCGCGAACGCCCCCGAGATCACGATAGCTGTCGAAAGTGAGGCTCCGCGCAGCTTGTCGCGGCTGACCACGCAGCGATTGCCCCTCGCCGCGTACCGATGCCACGACGGCTCGCCTGGTATAGATCGCGCAAGGCGCCGGTGAACCGCGAAGCGCTCGACGAACTGTTCCAGTACACCGCGTTTACGTGGGCGTCCTGCGGCAACGCCGTCCGCAAACTGCCGTCCGAAGCTTTGACGCGCGAGCAGCCCGGCACGGGATGGGCGTCGCTACGGCAAGTGCTGTGTCACCTCGCCCTGGCCTGGGATGACGGGCTTCGTCGTCAGCTCGGCATCGACGACCCGCTCAACGTCATCCCTGAGGCGATTGTCACGTGGGACGAGATAGAGGCGCATCGGCAGAAGGTCCGCGGCTGGCTCCGCCGCGTCATCGACGAGACCGGCGAAGCAGCTCCACCCCCTTACGGAACCGATGTGGGACGGGCCGCCGGCCATGCAGGTGAGCAAAGCAGACCTCCTCGCGCACATCCTGCTGCACGAGCGCGGCCACCACGGCGACGTCACAAGCGTGCTCGCGCAGATCCGCGCGGACCCACCCGCCGTCGACTACCTCGTGTACCAGTTCTTCAAGCGCCAGCACGAGTAACGCCGGGAAGGGCCGCCGAATGAGATCCGCCTTGCGGACATGACGCCTCCGCCCGTCGGCCGCGGCGCGCGCGTAGCGCTCATCGTGGCGCAGGAAGATTGCCGTAGACGCGCGCTTCCGCCGGGTCGCCCGCGCCACCTGCGCGGCGAGCTCGCCAGCACGTAGGCCGGCCGAAGACGCCGGAATCTCGGAGCGTCGCACCGGCGGCTGGAACCTTGACCCGCCTCCGGCGCAGGGTTACACTTTTCGCATTAGCACTCTAACCGGGAGAGTGCTAAATCGAAGCTGAGAGCCATGCTGACTGAACGTAGAGCCAGGCTCTTGAGCCTGATCATCAGCGAATACGTCGATAGCGCCGTGCCCGTCGGGTCGGACGCGATCGTCCGCAAGCACCGGCTGGGCTTCTCTTCGGCGACGATCCGCAACGAGATGGCGCGCCTGGAAGAAGAGGGCTTCATCAGCCATCCCCACACGTCGGCGGGGCGGGTGCCATCGGACAAGGGATACCGCTACTACGTCGAGGCGCTCATGAAGGAGCGCGACCTCTCGCTCGATGCGAAGCAGATGATCCGGCACCAGTTCCACCAGGCGGGCCGCGAGGAAGACGAGTGGATCCACCTGGCGGCAGCGGTCCTGGCGCGGGCGGTCGAGAACGCGGCGGTGGTGACGTTGCCGCGGTCGCCTGAAGCGCGCCTCAAGCGGCTGGAGATGGTGAGCATCCAGGACACGGCGGCGCTGCTGGTGCTGGTGTTGCAGCAGGCGCGCCTGAAGCAGCAGGTACTGATATTTCCGGATCCGATCGAACAGGACGAACTGACGGCGATCGCGAACCACCTGACGCAGGCGTTTGTGGGCCACTCGGCGGCGGAGATCGCGCGGTCGCAGGTGCAGCTGACGCAGCTCGAGTGGCACGTCGCGAATGCCGTGCGCGAGATCATGGCGTCGTCGGACACGAGCGGTTACGACGAGGCGTACCTCGAAGGCGTGCGCAACGTGATGAAGAAGCCGGAGTTCGCGACGAGCGAGAAGATGATCAACCTGCTGGATGTGCTCGAGCAGCGCAACCTGCCGAAGATCATCCCGTTTCGCGAACTTTCGACGGACGGCGTGACGGTGATGATCGGCGCGGAACACGAAGAGGACGCGATGCGCGACTACAGCGTCGTCGTGGCGCCGTACGGCAAGCAGGGCGGCGTGCAGGGCGCGATGGCCGTCGTCGGGCCGACGCGCATGCACTACTCGGAGACGATCTCGACGGTGCGCTTCATGGCCGGCGTGATGAGCGAAATGCTGCAGACGTTCTACGGCGATGACGAAGAACGCCAGCCGGAAGAGCCCGCCGAATAGCGCTGGCGTCCAGCGTTTCGGGCGGCGCCTCACAGATAGACCACACAAGATGAAGGAGACAGCCTATGACCACGGAACGCGAGAATGAAGCGACATCGGACGCGGCGGCATTGCCGGACGACCCGGAGGCGTTGAAGGCGCAACTGGAAGAAGAGCGCGCCAAAGCGCAGTCGTACATGCAGAGCTGGCAACGCGCGGCCGCGGATTATCAGAACTTCAAGCGCCGGGTGGAGGAGGAGCGCAGCGAGACGGCGCGTTTCGCGAACGCCTCCCTGATCATCAACCTGCTGCCGCTCGTCGATGACCTGGAACGCGCGCTGCACAACGTCGACACGCATCTTGCCGGGCTGACGTGGGTCGACGGCATGCGGCTGATCTATCGCAAGTTCCAGGCGCTGCTGGAGATGGCCGGCGTGTCGGAGATCGAGGCGGACGGCCACACGTTCGACCCGTCGCTGCACGAAGCTGTGGCCCAAGTGCCGGGCGAAGAAGGCAAAGTCGTGTCGGTGGCGCAGCGCGGCTACAAGCTCGGCGACCGGGTGATCCGCCCGGCGATGGTGATCGTCGGGACGGGCGGCGGCGTGCCGCAGCAAGAGGACCGATAACGCGGCGCGGCAGGAGAGCCGGCCGGACGAAACGATCGAGAAGGAGAAAGAACGATGGCAAAAGTAATCGGGATTGACCTGGGGACGACGAACAGCGTCGTGGCGGTGATGGAGGGCGGCGACCCGGTCGTCATCACGAACACCGAGGGCGCGCGCATCACGCCGTCCGTCGTCGCGATCAGCAAGACGGGCGAGCGGCTGGTCGGCACCGTCGCCAAGCGGCAGGCGGTGACGAACCCGGACAACACGGTGTACTCGGTGAAGCGCCTGATGGGGCGCAAGTTCGAAGACGCCGAGGTGCAGCGCGACCTGAGCCTGCTGGGCTACAAGATCGAGCGGGCGCCGAACGGCGACGCGCAGGTGCAGATGGGGGGCCGCGCGTATTCGCCGCCGGAGATCTCCGGCATGATCCTGCAGAAGCTGAAGTCGGACGCGGAGGCGTACCTGGGCGAAACCGTCACGGAGGCGGTGATCACCGTCCCGGCGTACTTCAACGACCAGCAGCGCCAGGCGACGAAGGACGCGGGCAAGATCGCCGGCCTCGAGGTGTTGCGCATCATCAACGAGCCGACGGCGGCGGCGCTCGCGTACGGGTTGGACAAGAAGACCGAAGAGCTGATCGCCGTATACGACCTGGGCGGCGGCACGTTCGACATCTCGATCCTGGAGCTGGGCGAAGGCACGTTCCAGGTGAAGTCGACCAACGGCGACACGCACCTGGGCGGCGACGACTTCGACCAGCGGATCATCGACTTCCTGGTGACGGAGTTCAAGCGCGAGCAGGGAATTGACCTGAAGCAGGACCGGATGGCGCTGCAGCGTCTGAAGGAGGCGGCGGAGAAGGCGAAGATCGAGCTTTCGACGGCGCAGCAGACCGAGGTGAACCTGCCGTTCATCACGGCGGATGCGGCCGGCCCCAAGCACATGGCGATCAACATCACGCGCGCGAAGCTCGAGCAGCTCGTCGGCGAACTCGTCGAAGGGACGCTGGAGCCGGTGAAGAAGGCACTGCAGGACGCGGGCGTCACCGCGTCGCAGGTTGATGAAGTGGTGCTGGTCGGCGGTCAGACGCGCATGCCGCTCGTGCAGGAGAAGGTGAAGGCGTTCTTCGGCAAGGAGCCGCACAAGGGTGTGAACCCGGACGAGGTCGTCGGGATCGGCGCGGCGATCCAGGCGGGCGTGCTCAAGGGCGAAGTGCGCGACGTGCTGCTGCTCGACGTGACGCCGCTGACGCTCGGCATCGAGACGCTGGGCGGCGTGGCGACGCCGCTGATCCAGCGCAACACGACGATCCCGACGAGCAAGAGCCAGGTGTTTTCGACGGCCGCGGACAACCAGCCGAGCGTCGAGATCCACGTGCTGCAGGGCGAGCGGGCGATGGCGACGGACAACAAGTCGCTGGGCCGCTTCATCCTCGACGGCATTCTGCCGTCCCCGCGCGGCGTGCCGCAGGTCGAGGTGACGTTCGACCTGGACGCGAACGGCATTCTCAACGTGTCGGCGCGCGACAAGGCGACGGGCAAGGAGCAGAAGATCACGATCACGGCCGGCGGCGGGCTCTCGAACGAAGAGGTCGAGAAGCTGCGGCAGGAAGCCGAACTGCACGCCGAGGAGGACCGCAAGCGCCGCGACGAGATCGAGATCCGCAACCAGGCGGACAGCCTGGCGTACACGGCCGAGAAGACGCTGCGCGAGAACGCGGACAAGATCGACGGAGGGCTGAAGTCCGAGGTCGAGGGCAAAATCGCGGCAGTCCGCAGCCAACTTCAGTCGGGCGATGCGTCGACGATCCGCAGCGCCGTCGAGGAGCTATCGGCGGCGATGCAGCAGATCGGGCAGGCGGTCTACGGCTCGCAGGCGGGCGCCGATGGCGCGCAAGAGGGCGCGCCGGAAGGCGAAGCGACGGCGGAAGAGGGGACCGTGGAGGGCGAATACCGGGAGGTGTAGTTTCCCCGGTCGCAGCAGATCACGCGAAGGGCGCGCGCCGCGAGGTGCGCGCCCTTTTGTTGTGAGGCGGGATGTCGGAGGTCGAAGGCCGCGGCGAGGTTCGATGGCCTGGCTCGTTACGGCGCTTGGCGGGGCGTGTAATGCCACGTTGCTGCGAGGGGCTCGGATTGTTTCCGGGACGGGATCCTTCACTTCGTTCAGGATGACGTTCGCGGCAGACAAGGCGTTCGTGCTGATTGATCGCTGTTGTCTGGCTTGCGGCGGGGTTGCGTAGATCGGGCGTCGGGTAGCGGGGCGGCGGTGCGCCGACACTCGAGGCGGTGGAGGTGCGAGAGATGTCCGAGCGACGATTCCCCATCGGTCTGCTGCTGATTGCGCCGGTCGCGCTTGGCTTCGCGGTGTACGCATTCACGGGGCAGGCGCAGGTGCTCGATCCCGACGCGACGGCGACGATTGAGGCTGATGATACGGCGACGCGCAGCCCGTTCTGGAGCGAGATGGATACGGCGATCGCGGCGGAGAACACGGCCGACGCCTTGAACCCGCAGAGCACCGCGACCGAGCGACCCACATCGACGCCGACGGCAACGTCGACGCCGGGACCGCAGGCCCGTCGCGGCGACTTCGGCGAGGGCGCGTGGGTGCGCGTGAACGCCGGCGAAGGCGACTGCCTGAACGCGCGCAACCAGCCTTCGCTGGCGAGCGAATGGGTGATCGTGAACGCCTGCCTGCCGCATGGCTTTGAGGGTTACGTCAGCGGCGAGGCGCAGAACGCCGATGGGCACTGGTGGTGGTTCATCGCAGGCGCGGGCTGGGTGGCGGAGGACTACCTGGAGTACGCCGGCGACGTCGACATTCGCGCGCGGACGCTGCCGGAACTGGCGGGGCGCGGGATGATCGCGTTCCTCCGACAGGACGCCGCCTACAACACATCGATCTGGGTGATGAACACCGATGGCAGCGGCCAGCGGCTGGTGCGGGCGGGACGCGCGAACGAGCATCCGAGCGACGTCGGCTGGTCCCCGGACGGCGGCTCGCTGACGTTCTCGTTGCCGCGGCTCGACGGATCAGATCCGACGGCGTGGGACATACACATCCTGCCTGTTGATGGCGCGGCGGAGACCGTGATCGAGAACGCGTATGGCGTCGCGTGGTCGCCGGATGGCGTGACCTTCGGCACCGTCGCCGACGCCCGCGTCGAAGGGATGAGCGGGCTGAATGGCGTACCGGCCGTCGTCAACGCCGCCACGGGCGAGCGTCGCGTCTACGGCACGCAGCGGTCGTGGCTGCAGGCGCCGCTATCGTTCAACCATGACGGCACGAAGTTGCTGGTCACCTACTCGGACTGGGAGAACGGGGACGACCCCGGGCCGCGCTTCATGGTCTGGGACCTGGAGGGCAACGAGATCGCGCGCGTCGAAGCGCCGGCGGATACGTATTACGCGAGCCCGATCTGGTCGCCGGTGGAAGACCGGATCATGTTCCACGCCGGCAGCGCGCAGGGGCAGCCGCAGTACGCGGTGTACGACCTCGACCGGCGGGACATCGTCGCCGGTGCGCGCGTGCCGAAGGCGAGCGACAAGATCGGTGGCAAGTGCGGCAGTTGGAACATGTGGGCGGCCGCGTGGAGCCGCGACGGCGGCAGCGTGCTGTACAGCTTCGACTCGGGCGAGACGGGCGCGAACGGCATCTGGGTGTGGGACCTGGCGTCCGGGGCGCAGTCGCTGGTGCCCGCGATCGCGACGTCGAACGCCTCCGCCGGGCCGGACGGCTATGCGACGTTCTCGTCGCATGGCGGCGGCAGCAGCGGCTATATCTTCATCGCCGCGCCGGGCGGTGGCTGGCCGCTGTTGTTGACGGACGGGACGAGTCCGGTTTGGGGACCGTAGCGAGGTTCGCCTCGCGTCGGTCCTGGCTCACGTTACCGGCGCTCGATACCGAACAAAGTAAGACGGCCGCGCGCGGATCGACGATGAGGCGATCTTCTCGAGTTCGTAGATCCTTGGGACTGCGCCTCGAAATCGGACCAGTTCAACCTTGACGCCGAGGTTTCGACATCTGGCTATAGCCGGTACAAGGTCAGCGTCAGCAGTCGCAAGTATCGCCACGTCAATCGTTTGCCGAGCAGCGCAGAAAAGCATGCCACTCGCGAGCAAGACGTCGGTCTGCTTCTTGAGCCAGATGCTCACGCCGTTGCGAACACGCTTCGTCATGTAAGCACCCGGAGGAACGATTACGGCGTCGTCCCGACTCACACGATCCAGGTAGGCGCGTTCTCTCGCATATCTGTCATCACCGAGCTGCTCGCGAACGGATGGCAAATTCGACGCGAACGAGTTGCCGCGGACCCGCGACGGATCGCGCTAGCTGACCGACGTCGTACAGCTCTTCCCAACCGCATTCGCGGAGCCGAAAGCGAACGTTGTGGCCGTCGATGAAGACGCCTACGCGCTTCATCCGAGAATTGTATAAGCGCTTGACATCTGCCCCCCCTGACGATACTATTTTATAGCTACCCCGTCGTCGCTCCGGCCACGGCGGGTGAACAGGAGTCTACGGACTCCTGTTCGTCATTTTTCGCTCAGTGCTCCTCATCCACGATCGAGTCGATCAGGCGGGCGACGGCGCGGTTGAGTGATGCGTGCCCTTCGAGCTTGAGGCCGGGGTCGGCGTCGAGCATGCGCTCCGCTTCGGCGCGCGTGAGTTCGATGAGCTTCACATCGCTCAGGCGGGCGACGCGCAGGCCGGGCAGGCCTGACTGCTTGGTGCCGAAGAACTGGCCCGGGCCGCGCATCTCCATGTCGGCCTCGGCGAGGCGGAAGCCGTCGCTGGTCTGCTCCATGAGTTGCAGGCGGCGCTGCGCCTCTTCGCTGGGCTCTTCGCTGAGGAGCAGGCAGTAACTCTGATCGGCGCCGCGTCCGACGCGGCCGCGGAACTGGTGTAGTTGCGCGAGTCCGAAGCGGTCCGCGCCTTCGATCAGCATGACGGTGGCGTTCGGGATGTCGATGCCGACTTCGATGACCGCGGTGGACACGAGGATGTCGGCTTCGCGGACGCGGAAGCGTCGCATGACGGCGTCTTTCTGCTTGCCGGACATGCGCCCGTGCACCAGTTCGACGCGCAGGTCCGGGAAGACATCGCGGCGCAGGCGCTCGTACTCGGCGCTCGCCGCCTTCACGTCGAGCGTCTCCGACTCTTCGACGAGGGGGCAGATGACGAACGCCTGGCGGCCCTGTTCGACCTGGTCGCGGACGAATGCCTCGGCGTCGGCGCGCTCGTTCGGCGTCAGCCACGTCGTCTTGATGCGCTGCCGTCCCGGCGGCAACTCGTCGACGACGGAGATATCGAGGTCGCCGTAGAGCGTGAGCGCGAGCGTGCGCGGGATCGGCGTCGCGGTCATGACGAGCATGTGCGGCGTGTGGGCGTTCTGCGAGCCTTTTTCGCGCAGGGCGGCGCGTTGCATGACGCCGAACCTGTGCTGCTCATCGACAACCGCGATGCCGAGATCGTTGAAGCGCACGTCGCCCTGGATCAGCGCGTGCGTGCCGCATGCGATGTCGATCTCGCCGCGCTCGAGCTCGGCGTAGAGGCGTTGTCGCTCCTTCGCCGCGACGCTGCCGGTGAGCAGCGCGATGCGCACGGGGAGGGACAGAAACGACGGGTGCGCCGTCGCGACGTTCTTGTCGAGGCCGTTGGCGTTGAACAGATCCTTGAGCGTGCGAAAGTGCTGCTCTGCGAGGATCTCCGTCGGCGCCATCATGACGGCCTGGCGACCGTTTTCGATGGCGGCGACGAGCGCAGCGGCGGCGATGACGGTCTTGCCGCTGCCGACATCGCCCTGCACGAGGCGGCTCATCGGAAGCGGCTTGCGGGCGTCGTTCAGCACGTCGAAGAGGACGCGTTCCTGGGCGCCGGTGAGCGTGAAGGGCAGGCTCTCCTTGAACGCGCGCTCGGCGCCCGCAGACAGCGGCATCGGCTCGGCGGGCGCGGACTTCTGGAACAGGCGCCGGCGCAGCAGCATAGTGAGCTGGATGGGCAGCAGCTCTTCGAACGCGAGGCGGCGGCGGGCACGCTCGAGCGCTGCGCGGTCCGTCGGGTAGTGCATCTGCGAGACGGCGGGCGCGATGCCGGTAAGGTCGAGGCGCCCGCGCATGTCTTCTGGCAGCGGATCAGGGAGCTTGTCGATGTATGCGTCGAGCGCCTCGCGCATGACGCGACGGACGGTGCGGTTCTGCAGCCCCTGCGTCAGCGGATAAATCGGCACCAGGCGGCCGGTGTGCATGAGGTCGTTGCTCCACAGCTCCCACTCCGGGTTGTCGAACTCGGGACGGCCATCGCGCACGGAGACGCGGCCGGAGACGACGATCTCGGCGTTGACCGGCAGTTGCTTCGCGATCCACGGCTGGTTGAACCAGACGCATTTCACCATGCCGGACGAGTCGCCGACCTGCGCTTCGGTCGAGCGCATGCGGAAGCCCATCTGACGCTCGTTGGCGCCCCACACGTGCACGCGGACGGTCTGTTCGCGGCCGGGCTCGAGTTCCGACACCTTCACCGGTTCGCCGTAGTCGACGTGGCGGCGCGGGAAGAGCAGCAGCAGGTCGCGCACGGTGCCCACGCCGAGCTTGTCGAACTTCACGGCGAGCGGAAACGACACGCGCTTGAGCGCGTAGATCGGCGCTTCAACGCCGAGACCTTCGAGTTCGCCGGGCGCGAAGCGTTTCGCCAGCGGCCCCGGCGTGAGCTTCGGCTGCGGCGGCTTGCGGGGTGCCGTCTTCTTCGCGGCAGGGGCAGGCGCCGCTTGTGACGTGCGAGTGACGCCGTTTCCGTTCGCCTGCGCCCGCAGCAGGGCGAGCGTCGCATCGAGCCAGTCTTTTCTGCGCGCTGGCGTCAGCGAGCGATAGCCGTGAACCGGCAGCACCTGCACGCGCGCGTAGACGTCGCTGCTGAGTTGGGACGCCTCGTGGGTGGTGATGTTGCGGAGAAACGCATCGAGGCCGGAGGTGACGGCGCGGTCGGCGTAGCGCTTCGAGCGTTCGAGCTCGAGGACTTTGCGGAGGCGATCTTCGGTCGGGGTGCGGGCCAGGGGCGCGGCCTCCGGGCGTGTTCAAACTAGGTCATACGTTCGATTGCAGCGTAGGACGGAGAGAGATCCCCGTCAAGATGCACGAAGAACACTTGGAACCCAGAACTTGGGTGCGATGATCCAGGTTCTTGGTTCGAGGTTCTCGGTTCTTCAATGCGGTGGGGCGCCGGGCGTCTCCGTCGGGCGCTTCAATCAGGAGCCACCGGCAGCAGGGCAACTCGCTGGCGGCTCCAGGACGCTTGCGGCGCCCCACCGATCTGTCCGGTACGTCTGCAGGCGTTGCCGCCCCGAAGACGTAGCCGTGAACACCCGCATGATGCCTGTGCCCGCGGCGCAAAGCCGGACGCTTTACCGTCATCCAGACGACGGAAGACCGACGGTTGTTCCCGGTGGATTCGGAGGCTGGTGATTGGTGGCTGGTGGCTGGTCGCGCCGCGGCGGACAACAGATGACAAACAACAGACAACAGAGAACCGGCGACAAGTGGTTCGGCGTTAACCGTGCGCGACGAGCATCACCGGGAGCTTCGAGCGCCAGAGGACTTCTTCGGCGATGCTGCCGGTGTCGCGACGTTGGAAATTGCTGAGCTTACGCGTCGCCATGGCGACGACATCGGAGCGCAGTGCGAGGGCGGCGTTGAGGATCTCCTCGGCGGGGTCGCCGCAGACGACCTTGCCCGACGCCTCGACGCCGAGCGCTTCGAACTCTTCGACGTGGCGCTGGACGTAACGCTCGTTCGCCTGCCGCACTTCGATGGTCGTCGCGGTGCCGGTGACGATGGTGGCGGCGCGGCCATTCTCGCGCACGGGGCGGTGGTGCTCGGGGTGCGGCATCGATGCGCCCGCCGGCGGTTCGACGAGCAGCAGGTCGACGCGGCAGCCGAGGCGCTTCGCCAGGTCCGCCGCATACGGCACGACGGACGCAGAAGCGTGGCTGCCATCGATCGGGACGAGCATGCGCTTGAACATGAGCTGGTCTCCTGCAGGTGCATCGGTCACAGGGAAATGGTCGGCACGCGGCGGGACATTCATAGGCTCTCTGGCCGCGAAACTCGCAATGTGACACCATGCGATGCCCTGCGAGATGCCGCTTTGCGTCATGGATTGGCCGCGAATTGGAAACGTGCGTGAGAGTTGAACGGTGGCACTGAAGGCCAAGCTGGCTGAGGACTTGAAGGACGCGATGCGCGCCTCCGACTCGCTGCGTCGCGACGTGCTGCGAGGGTTGCTGACGGCGATCAGCAACACGGAGATCGCTCGCGTCAACGTGAAGGACGCTTCGGCCGGCCGCGAAGACCTCACCGACGAGCAGACGATCGACGTCGTCCAGAAGCAGGCGAAGCAGCGGCGGGAGAGCATCGAGGAGTTCACGAAGGCGGGGCGGCAGGACCTGGTCGACCGCGAGACCGCCGAACTGCAGATCCTGTCGTCGTACCTCCCGGAGCAACTGAGCCGTGACGAGATCGCCGAGGAAGTACGCAAGGTGATCGCCGAGACGGGGGCGAGCGGCGCCGGGGACAAGAACAAGGTGATGCCGGCGGCGATCGCGCGCATGAAGGGCCGGGCGGACGGGCGGGCGATTAATGAGGTGGTGTCGGAGTTGTTGGGGTGAGGCTGGGTTACGGCAAACGGCAAACGGGCAAACAGCAAACGCCGGGAAACAACGGACAACAAACAACAGACAACAGACCACAAGCGACAGACGGCAATCGCGCATGGATGGGGGCATGGCGTGTGCGGCGTTTGCGGTCGCTGTCGGGGGATGGCATGAACAAGGTGCACCTGGAGTACTGTTCGAGCGAGGAGTGGGCGGCGGCCCTGCGCAAGTGGATCGTCCCCATGGCGCTGGAAAACGTCGATCTCGGTGACGACACGCTTGAAGTCGGTCCCGGGCCGGGCCGCACGACGGATTTGCTCCGCGAGATGACACCGAAGCTCACCGCCGTCGAGATCGACAAGGACCTCGCCGATGCGCTCTCCGCGCGCATGGCAAACACCAACGTCAAGGTCGTGAACGCCGATGCGACGTCGCTGCCGTTTCCGGACGGTCGCTTCAGCGGCGCGGTGTCATTCATCATGCTCCACCACGTGCCGACGCCGGCCGATCAGGACAGGTTGCTGGCGGAGGTGGCCCGCGTGCTCAAGAAAGGCGGCACGTTCGCCGGCTGCGACAGCCTGGACGGGGAAGGCTTCCGCCAGATGCACGTGGGAGACATCTGCGTGCCGATCCCGCCGGATGGGTTTGCCGAGCGCCTCAAGAACGCCGGCTTCTCGGACGTCACCGTCGACCCCAACCCGTATGTGCTGAACTTCCGCGCGGTGCGCTGATATGCCGACGCGCGCGGAGCGCGAGCCACGCGACTGGGTGGAGTGGCACCGCGCGTACGATGATCCAAACTCGCGATTGTCGCGCCGGCTGCGGATCGTGCAGGCGCATCTGCGGCGAGCGCTGGACGAGCGGGCGGGCGCGGTCCGCATCGTCAGCATGTGTGCGGGCGAGGGGCGCGACGTCATCAGCGTGCTCGCCGGGCATTCGCGGCGTGATGACGTGCGAGCGCTGCTCGTCGAACTGGATCCACGGCTCGCCGAGAACGCGAAAACAGCGGCGCGCGCGGCCGGTCTCGACGGCGTCGAGGTCAGGTGCGCTGACGCGGCGCTCACCGACAGCTACGCGGGTGCGGTACCGGCGGACATCGTCGTGGCGTGCGGCGTCTTCGGCAACATCAGCGACGCGGACATCCAGCAGACCGTCGATCAGCTTCCTGGACTCTGCGTGCCGGGCGCGACGGTGATCTGGACGCGCGGCGGCACGGCGGAGCACGACATCGCGCCGGACATCTGCCGCTGGTTCGAGGCGCGCGGCTTCGAGCGGATCGCGTTCGACTCGTCGCCGGATGAGGACCACTTTCGCGTCGGTGTGCATCGGCTGGCGGGCCCGACGAAGCCATTGCAACGCGGCGAGCGGCTGTTCACGTTCGTCAGGCTTCCGCTCGCAGCCGCCGCGAGCGAAGCTGCTGCATCGCAAGAGACAAGCGACGCTGTCGATGGTTCCGGCTCATAAGATGAGCCGCTACGATGCTGCTCGTTATGAGCGACGACACGCTTGAAGGGATCGATGAACCGCGCGTGAGCGCGTGGCTGGCGGAGCACGTGCCCGACGCGACGCCGCCGTTTCGCTACGCGCTGATCACGGGCGGCCGCTCGAACCTGACGTACGAGGCGAAAGACGCCGCCGGCAACCGATACGTCGTGCGGCGGCCGCCGCTGGGACATCTGCTCGCGACGGCGCATGACGTCGCGCGCGAGTACCGGATCGTGGCGGCGCTCGCCGGGACGCGCGTGCCGGTACCGCCGCCTGTCGCCGTGTGCGAGGACGCATCGGTGAATGGCGCGCCGTTTGCGGTGACGCGCTTCGTCGAAGGGGTCGTGCTCGATTCGCCGGAGAAGGCTCCGGCGCTGGACGATGCTACGAAACGCAGCCTCGCGTATCACCTGATCGACGTGCTTGCCGACTTGCACGCGGTCGACATCGTCGAGGTCGGACTCGCGGACCTCTCGCGTCAGGACGGGTATATCGAGCGGCAACTGCGCCGCTGGTCGAAGCAGTGGGCGGGCTCACGGACGCGCGACCTGCCCGTCATCGATGAGGTCGAGCGGCGGCTGTCGGCGGACGTGCCCGTCCAGCGCGGCGTCTCGATCGTGCACGGCGATTACCGCTTCGGCAATTGCACCGCCGCCGTCGAGGAGCAGCGGATCGCGGCGGTGCTCGACTGGGAGCTGTGTACACTCGGCGATGCCATGGCAGACCTGGGGCACCTGAGCGTGTACTGGCATGATCCGGCGCGCCCCCTGCCGCTAACCAACGACCCGACATCGGCCGGGGGATTTCCGCCGTTCGACGAGTTGCTGGAACGGTACGCCGCGCGGACGGGGCGCGACGTCGCAGCGCTCGGGTACTACCGGGCGTTCGCGGCGTGGCGGCTGGCCATCATCGCGGAGGGTGTGGCATCGCGGCACCGCGAGCATCACCCGGAGGACGTGACAGCGCTGGAGGCGTCGCGCGCGGCGGTCCAGCGACTCGCGGAGTCGGCGTTGGCGTCGCTCAGCCGTTAGAGGAACGCCGAGCGCGTTCCTGATCGGTTCCTTTTCGTCGCTGCGCGACGGAACAGCCGAGGGCGGGTGTTCTCCACGCTTCGCGTGTCGTCATTGATGCGGTGTGGGACGTAGCGACCGTGGGTATCCGCAGATGCGGCAGATGGAGGCAGCTTTTCTAGCCGCCGGACGCGGCGACGATCTCGAACTCGGATTGCGATGCCTTCACGACTTCGCCGATGCCGCCCGACGGAATGCGCAGCATGAAGAACGCCAGCGCAAGATAGAGTGCGGCGCTCACCGCCATTACGGCAGGCAGGCCGATCGCGACGGCGAGCACGGATGAACCCAGCGCCGCGACGGGCATCGTGCCGTTGAACGTGATGCCGTGCAGCGACATGACGCGGCCGCGATAGTCGCGGGGCGTCGACTCCTGGATCATCTGCTGCACGACGCCGAGCTGCATGGAGAACGCGAGCGACAGGAACCCCGCGGTGATGATCGAGACCACCGGGTCGCGCGAGATCGCCATGATCGTCAGCGCGATCGGCGCCGCGATCGCGCCCATCCAGATGCGCTCCTTGCGCGCCTGCGTCGGCCACCAGACGAGGATCAGGGCGCCGAACAGTGAACCAAGCCCCGACATCGCGAACATCAATCCGAGGGCGCCGGAACCCTCATCGAGCACGTTCTTCACGTAGGCGGGGGCGAGCACGGCCATCGTCGGAAAGATGAATGTCGTGTTGAGCGCGGTCAGCGCGAGCAGCACCATGAGATTCGGGCGGCCGCGCGCGTGACGGAAGCCCGCCTTCAGTCCTTCAATCGACGACATCTGCGGACCAGCGGGGCGCGGCTTCGAGCGATAGCGGATGATCATCAGGCTCAACACTACGGCGATGAAGCTCGCGGCGTTGATGAAGTACGCCGCGGCTAGGCCGAAGCCGCCGATGACGCCGCCCGCGATCGCAGGCCCGATCATGCGCGAGCCGTGGAACGTCGACGAGTTGAGCGCGACGACGTGGCTGATCCGCTCGGGCGGCACGAGTTCGGGCATCAGCGCCTGGTAGGCGGGCATGTCGTAGCCGAAGGCGATGCCGAGGCAAACCGTCGCGACGAGGATCATCCAGAACTCGACCGCGTCGGTGAGGATGAGCACGCCGACGATCGCCGCGAGCATGCCCATGAACACCTGGGTAACGAGCAGGATCTTCCGCTTGTCGCCACGGTCGGCGAGCACGCCGCCGAAGAGCATGATGATGAGGCTGGGGAGCGCGTTCGCGAAGTTCATCGTGCCGAGCGCGAGTTCGGAGTCCCACAGTTCGAGGACCAGCAGCCCCTGGGCGACCATCTGCATCCAGGTGCCGATCATGGAGATCGCCTGGCCGGTCCAGACGGTGCGATAGTCGGGTTCGGCGAGCACGGACAGCGCCTCCGGCATGGGGATACCGAGGAAGCGCGGCGGCGCCGCTACGGGCTCGATCGTCGTGGTCGTGGTCGCCATGGTGGCGGAAATATACACGGTGGCGATCGGTCGTGTTGGGAAGAGTGCTCCCGGCGTCCGCTGCGTTACGCGACGCGACGGGTGACTGCTGACAGTATGGTGTCAGCGTGTTGGATGCTGGGGGCAGCAGAGCCGTTCACAGCGGCTCCGGACGGTGCGGCGTATGTTGCTATGGCGGGGATGGGGCGATCAAGAGTTGCCACAGATGTCGGGCGAAGGCCGCGCGTTCCGCACCGGGTGAGACAGGGGGGAGTTCGACCCGGCGCACTTCGCGTAGAAGATCCAACAAGCTTGTCCACACGCGATCGTCGTCGCGCTCGCTCATGAAGGCGGTGACGTCCTGGATGGTAATCGCCTGGATACGATCATCATCGACACCAAGATCGAAACAAACATGGCCGCTACCCTGAGTGTAGGTAGGACCTTGACGACCACCGATGATCATCCGGAGTCGATCTTGCTCCGGGTCGAGGTCGAACGCCAGATTCTCGTTGAAGAAGCGGTCGCCGACGTCGCGGTTGACCACCATCACCTTTTCCATGAGCTGTTGCCAGCCGCTGTGCAGTTGCGCCTTCAGTTTCTCATTGGTGTACAAAGAAACGCCTCAAATGGATCGACTTCCTTAGATTGCCAGGCAGTTCTGATCTGGGTGGCACCGCCGCTCGGGTCGTCTCGGGCTACGATGTGCAGGTACAGTCTTGGACGGCCGGGAGGGCGCCGAGCGCGTAGTAATGGATTGAACCATCGGCTTGTCTCACGCAGATACTCGGGCGCTCGACCGCCGCTTTGAGCAGGAGCGCGCTCGCGTTCACCTCGGGATGATCGGCGCATGCATGGGCTGTATGCTCGGTCGGAGAGCTCCACGCTCAGTCCGCGACAGTCTGTGGTTATCCAGAGGGTTGCCACAACGCATGGCCAAACACCAGTCCCATCCAAGGGAGATTCGGCGGGAACATGCTACTCACACAGTCACCGGAGGTGTCAATTGGCCCAAATGATCCGCCTCTGGCGACAGAATGTCGATCCCCTTCAGGCGGATGGACCAATCAAAGTAGCGGATCGCGCTACGCCGACCGAATAGACGCGATCGATCGATTGCCGAAGCTGACGTCTTCTGCAACACGTACTTAAGCCGACACAGCCTCCGGTGTGGCGAACTGCGTGTCGATCTTCGCCGAGGCGTTGAAGAAATCCTGCAGCGACTGGTTGAAGCGGAAGAACGCATCGACGCGGTAGCCGTCGTGGGACTTCGCGAAGCCTTCGGGCGTCTGCAGGTCGATGGTGTTGAGCGTGTGCGTCAGGTCCGCCGCGCCATGCTTCTTGATGTTCTCGACCATGTCCTTCCAGGCGTCGTAAGGAAGCTCGAGCCAGAAGTCCATGTCGCGCAGCGCGTTTTCGTTCACCTCGCGCACGTTGCTGCACTCGAACGCTTCGAAGGTCAGTTCGTAGATCTTGATGCCGACTTTGACGCCGGCGACCGTGTCGATTGTGCCGAGCTGACGGAACTTCGGGTCGTTATTGACGAGGTCCTTGATCGCGTCGAACCACTCGACCGATGGGAACGTTGGCATGATGTCCTCCTGTGACGCGCTGCGGGCCTAACTTTCGCTGCTGGCCCGGAGGCCGGAGTTCATACGTTCGGCGCGGTCAAGCGTAGCCCACTTGAGCCGTTCGAGGTATCGCCTCACGAAGTGGGCGCGCATCTGCCGGTAGGCGGCGAGCCCCGCTTCGCTCTGATCCTTGCCGCCGCCGAAGTAGATCGCGAATGCGGGCCTGGTCGCGTTGTCTTTGCGGTCTTCGGTCTCCTGCGAGAATTCCGCCTTGTCGAAGTAACGCTGCAACTCTTCGCGGCGGTCGGGGCGGTGCAACAGCACGTACTTGAGGTGGGAGAAGGCGTAGTTCAGGTGCCGGGCCTTGTCCTGCAGGCACCGTCCGAAGATGAACTGCTCCGCGGGATTCTTCGCGTACATCTCGCAGAAGGCGTATTCCGACAGCGTCAGGCTGTCCTGCAGGCACATCTGGACGGCGATCATCTCCGTGAAGTTGCGCGCATCGACGGCGCTGCGGAATGACCAGCCCGGCGCCTGCACGCCCAGCCCGCCGCCGTTGGAGAGCGCGCGCTTGCGGAATACCTCGACGGCGCGCGCGTCTTCGAAGATCACGGTCGCGAGGTAGAGCTTCACTTCGTGGTAGCCGTAACTGATCTCCGGCTCCCAGCGGCCGAGCACGTCTGCTTCCATCTGCGCCTTTTCGCTGAAGTACGTACACACCTGGTCGATGGCGCGCTCGAGATCTTCCGGCAGCGGCTCGATGCTGTCCCACGGCACGTCGGTCGCGGGACGCCAACGACGCTGGATCGCCTCTTCGTAGAGCGCGGCGCAGGCGTCGCTCCACACTTCCTGCTTCTCGAAGATCGAGTAGCCCATACCTTCGACGCCGGGGATCGGAATGGCGCCGCGCGGCATCTCCGTCTGAAACGGCCAGACGTCGGGGATGTCGCCGTACTTGCCGATGTTGATCGCTTCGAGCGTCAGGCCGTGCTTCGTCGGCCGGCCGCGCGTGCCCCACTCGGTCGGCACGTCCATCCAGCTCAGGTCGACCTGCTGCTGCGGACCGCCCTGCGCCATGAACTGGGCGGCCTGCTCGGCGGTGACGCCCATGTCCATGTAGTTCATGAGGTCGGCTTCCGCCGCGCCCATCGTGAGCGCCTGTTTGACGAGGTCGAGCGGCCAGCCCTTCTCTTCGGCCTTGGCGACGATCTCAGCAGAGGGTTCGACGCCGCTCGTTGCTGCTTGCGCCGGCATCTGCGCCAGGTAGCCGCGCGCCTGCTCGGGCGTCACGCCCTGGTCCATGTAGCCGATGATCTGGTCAGCGCCGGCGCCAGCGGCGAGCGCTTGTTGCACGAGGTCGAGCGGCCAGCCCTTCTCCTGTGCCTTTGCGGCGAGATTGTCGGGGATGGAGACGGTCTCGTTGGCCATGCGGCCCTCCTCTGGTGGAAGCGTGGTTGGGAAGCCGATGATTAACCTAGCGGGTGCTAAGGTAGCGCATTCTGTGATCGCATGGCGGCGGGCGTCAAGAGCAAAACAGTCATTGTGGCGCTCGACGTAATCGTTCGGGGATTGTGGTCGATGCCTCGTGCGCGGTCAAGCGAAAGTGTGCTGCGGAAAGCGCAGGATACCGGCAACGGCTAAGCGGACAGTTCTTCGTTCGTACGGCGCGTGGTGAGCTGCGCAATGAGCGCGCCGATGCCGGCTTCGTCGTCGTACTCAAGCACGTCGAAGTTTGGGCGCAGGAAGCAGTCGAACGACTGCCCGACGAGCGGGATCGAACGGCGGAGCTTGTCGATCAGCGAGAAGGTGCGGAGCCGGCCCCACTCCGAACCGAGCACCGCGACGACGCGTTCGTCGCCGTAGCTGAAGGCATCGGCGCCGCCGGTGGCGCTGACGACGGCACGGACCACGGCATCCTTGAATTGTTCGAGGCTTTCGGCGCCGCGCGCGGCCTTGATGGAGTCCGCACCCTCGGAATCGATCACGAGGAAGACGGGATTGACGCCTTCGGCGCGCATGGAGTCAATGAGACCGCGAAGCTGAGAGCGAAAGTCGTCCATCGCTGGAAGTATCGGCGTCCGCGCGAGTCCGCTAGATGGCCGCAGGGTGCGTCCGAAGCTAATCGGCAGGTTCGACGGGAAGGGCGTCAGGTTCGGCGCGCTTGCGGGCCGCCTGGCGGAGGTCCTCGCCCACGCTCAAGGTTTCGGCCTCCTGGCGCATGGTCTTCGTGAGGCCGAGGCGCCGCGGCACGCTGACCCGGAGCCGCGGCAGCAGTTCGGCGGCGGCGAGCAACGGGCGCATCGGGAGCGCCGCGACGATCAGTTCTGGGTGGCCTTTGATCGCCTTGACGACGGCGTTCGCGACCTTTTGCGGCGCCACCGTGCCGAGTGCCAATGGACGTTTGGCGCCGGCGGCCGCGCGGTCCGCCCACATGCCGGCATCAGCGACGAAGCCGGGACAGACCACCGACGACGTGACGCCGGTGCCTTCGAGTTCGCCGCGGATCGATTCGGCAAAGTTGATCAGACCGGCCTTGGTCGTCGCGTAGATGGAGTCGTAGGGCACCGGCGCCTTGCCGGCGAGCGATGACACCTGGACGATGGCGCCGCTCTTGCGCGACAACATCGATGGCAGCACGAGCTTCGTCAGCCAGATCGGCGCGCTGAGATTCGTCCGGATGACATCGTCGATCTGTTCGATCGAGAGATCTTTGAACGCCGAGACGAGTTCGATGCCGGCGTTGTTCACGAGGATGTCGACGGCGCCGAACTCGCGCTCGGCCGTCGCGACGAGACGGCGCTGATCTTCGAGCGACGTGACATCGGCGGCGATCGCGATGACGCGCACGCCGGTCGCTTCGCAGATGCGGCGCGTGTCTTCGAGCTTATCGGCGGAGCGCGCGACGAGCGCGAGGTTGACGCCGTGCTGGGCGAGCGTCTTCGCGATGTAGACGCCGAGTCCGCGCGAGGCGCCAGTGACGATGGCGTTCTTGCCTCGAAGCTCTTTCATGGCGTCCCTCCCCGCAAATCCTGACCGGAAGAGCCGCTATCGGTCCGACGTGGCTTCGGCGCGCTCGGACTCCGCTGCCGTCCTCGGCGCGTCGCCCTTCATTGCCGCGGCGACCCGGTCGGCTTCCACTTTGAACACCTTCCCGACGCCGAGGCGGCGGATCACGGTGAACCGGAGCCCGGGCATGAGGTCCCCGAGCGCCAGCAGCGGCCGCATTGGCCCTGACGCGACGATGACCTCCGGGTGGCCGGCGATCGCCTTGATGACGCCGGCGGCGACCTTCTGCGGCGACACGGTGCCGAGCGTGCGCGGAAGCGTCGCGCCCATCGCCGCGTGGTCGGCCCACATGCCGGCATCGGCGACGAAGCCGGGGCAGACGACGCTCGACACGACGCCGGTGCCGTCGAGCTCGGAGTGCAGCGACCCGGCGAAGTTCACGAGCCCCGCCTTCGTCGTCGCGTAGATCGTGTTGTAGGGAATCGGCGACTTGCCGGCCATCGAGGCGACCTGCACGATGGCGCCACTCTTGCGCGACAACATGGACGGCAGCACGAGCTTCGTGAGCCGGATCGCAGAAATGAGGTTCGTGCGGATGATGTCCTCGATCTGCCCCGGCTTCAGGTCATTGAACGCACACACGATTTCGATCCCGGCATTGTTGATGAGGATGTCGGTCGAGCCGAACTCGCGTTCCGCCGTCGCGACGAGGCGGTGCTGGTCTTCGACGGAGGTGACATCGGCGGCGATCGTGATCACGCGCACGCCACTCGCTTCGCAGATCCGGCGTGTGTCTTCGAGCTTGTCGGCGGAGCGTGCGACGAGCGCGAGGTTGACGCCGCGCTCGGCGAGCGCTTTCGCGATGTAGACGCCGAGCCCGCGCGACGCGCCGGTGACGATCGCGTTCTTGCCCCGGAGATCCTTCATGACATGCCTCCTGCCTGCTGGTGGTGGGACGCGATCATAGCACCGGCGGCGGGCTGCGTCATTGGTCGGTTTGGGCGGGAGCCTGGATGCTGGATGCTGGGAGATTAGGGGTTAGAGGCTGGTCGTTCGAAGGCTCCGCCTTCGCGGCACGCCTGGCGTGAGGGTTCGGCGTGGGTTAGCGGCCGCGGGTGCGTTCGCGGTCACGCTCCTTGTCGACGAGGAGCTGGACTTCCTGCGGGCGCGGGATGCCGGAGAGGACGAAGTCGCCTGCGCTGGTCGATGCGGTCTGGCAGATGATGTCGCCGTAGTTCAGCGTCGTCTGCAGGAGGCCGCTGCGCTCGACGGTCATGTCCTGGACGTTGACGAGGTCGGCGGTCGAAAGCTTGTGGTGGAACGGGTGATTCTTCTTCGAATCGACGATGCGCTGGTTCGTGATCACCCAGATGTCGTGGCGGTACCTGTACCAATTGAGGAAAATGCGCGCGGCCCAGTAGAGGAGCCAGACCGCGGCGGCCATCCAGAAGATCTGCGCGACGATGCCATCGTAGGCGTCGGTCCACGACAGGACGAGCGCGATCACGGTCACCGGCACGACGCCCCAGAGCGCGAGCCAGACCGTGTGCGGCCACAGAAAGATCCAGTGCCGGCGGCAGACCATGATGACGTCCTCGTTCGCCTGCAGCGGGAACGGGACGGTCTCAGTGACTCCGACAGGCGCCGGCGGAACGGTCGCGTCGGGTTCGCTCGCGTCGGGATCGGTGGGGTCGGGTTCGGTCGTCATGGCGGGCCTCCTGCGCTCGGGCCAATCGTGCCATCCCGATCGCCGGTGTACAAGTGGGCGCTGGTTCCGGTCGTTCCGGCATGTCGGATGAAGCGGAGCACGCCGCGGATAGCGATCGGGCGCGACCGAAGCCCGGCTAACCCGATGTGATCTGTCGCAGATGCTGGAGATCGTGGTCGGCGCGATGGTGCAGCAGGTCGCCGAGCGTGCGATGGACATCGCTCTGGCGATAGGGCCGCGACAACGTCGCATCGGCCATCCGCCGCAAGATTTCGACGTTAGACCCGCGGGTCGCGCGAAACGCGTCGAGCGCCACGGTGATGTCGCGCTCACCGTAGAAGAAGCTCTGCGACCACGCCTGCTCGTCGTAGGACGCGATGAGCGGGTCGTCCTCCGTAAGTATGCGGCGGATGCGCCATCCGAAGCCGATCTCGGAGTCGGCGAGGTGCGCGATCACTTCGCGGGGCGACCAGCCGTCGGATGCCGGCGATGGGTGCGCGGCGAGCGCACGCGCAATGATGTCTGGTGCTTGCGCCATGCCATCGAGCAGCAGCGACGGGACGTCGCGATCGGCCTCGCAGATCGTGCAGTAGCTCTTGATCGTGTTCATGAAACTGCCGTTCGCCTTTGCTGTTTGCTGTTTGCTGTTTGCCGTTTGCCGTCGCCGTAGGCGACACGAGCTACGGCAGCGTGATGTCGCCGGACTTGCCGCCGGACTTGCGTCGCAGGCGCACCTGCTCGATCTTCATCGCGCGGTCGACGGCCTTGCACATGTCGTAGACCGTCAGCGCGGCGACCGTCACCGCCGTCAGCGCTTCCATCTCGACGCCGGTCTTGCCGGTCGTGCGCACCGTCGCTTCGATCTCGATCGACGATCGGGTTTCGTTCGGCGTCAGCGTGACGTCGATGCCGGTGAGGGCGAGCGGGTGGCACATGGGGATCAGGTCATGCGTGCGCTTGGCGGCCATGACGCCGGCGATCTGCGCGACGGCGAGCACGTCGCCTTTGGGGACGCCGCCCGACTGGATGAGCGCCAGCGTCGCACGCCGCATGGCGATGCGGCCGGATGCGGTTGCTTCGCGCTTTGTGTCAGCTTTGTCGGAGAGGTCGACCATGCGGGCGCGGCCGTGCGCGTCGATGTGGCTGAGCTTGCCGAATGCTTCGTCGTCGGGTTCGGTGGCTGTCACTTGCGCCTCGCTTGTGTACGCACGTCCGGACGAAGTGTACGACGCGGCGCACGACGCTGACAGTTAGCCGCCGATATACGACATCTCGACCTTCGGCAGGTCGTGCGTCGCGTCGGAGCGGATCTCCGAGTAGCGGTCGTCGCGGCCGCGCCACGTCGAGCGCAAGATGGCGGCGATCTCGTCGTCGGAGGCGCCGGAGCGCAGCGTGCCGCGCAGATCCTGGCCGTTTGCCGCGAAGAGGCAGGTGTACAGCGAGCCCTCAGCGGAGAGGCGGGCACGGGTGCAATCGCCGCAAAACGGCCGCGTTACCGACGTGATGACGCCGACCTCGCCGCCGCCGGCGTAGCGCCAGCGCTTCACAACCTCGCCCTGGTAATTCGCCTCTGTGGCGGCGAGCGGCATCTCGCGCGAGATCATGCGCACGACCTCTTCGCCGGGCACGACGTCATCCATGCGCCAGCCGTTGCTGGTGCCGACATCCATGTATTCGATGAACCGCACAATGTGGCCGCTGTCGCGGAAGTAGCGCGCGAACTCGAGCACCGTGTGGTCGTTGACGCCGCGCTTGACGACGGCGTTGATCTTGATCGGGCGCAAGCCGGCGTGCGCTGCGGCATCGATGCCTTCGAGGACGCTGGCGACGGGAAAGTCGGCGTCGTTCATCTCGCGAAAGACCGCATCATCGAGCGAATCGAGGCTGACCGTCACGCGGTCGAGGCCCGCATCGGCGAGCGCTTGCGCCTGCTGCGCGAGGAGCGAGCCGTTGGTCGTCAGCGCGATCTCGACGCCTTCGATCTCGCGCAGCATGCGGACCAACTCTGGCAGGCCGTTGCGCAGCAGCGGTTCGCCGCCGGTCAGACGCAGCTTGCGCACGCCGAACGTCGTGAAGATGCGCGCGAGCCGCGTGATCTCCTCGAACGTCAGGATCTCGTCGCGAGGAAGAAACGCGAAGTCGGTGCCGAAGACCTCGCGCGGCATGCAGTAGCGGCAGCGGAAGTTGCAGCGGTCGGTGACGGAGATGCGCAGGTCGCGCATCGGCCGGCCGAGCCGGTCGACGGTATCGACGAGCGGGATCAGTTCGCGCGGTTCAACCGCCATGTGACATCGCCTTCAAGACCGCGAGCGCTCTGCGCGCGGCTTTACCTCTATGTGAGATGGCGTTCTTCTCGTCCGGTGATAATTCGGCGCTGGTGACGCCGCGCTCCGGCACGAGGAAGATGGGATCGTAGCCGAAGCCGCCGTCGCCGCTGATCGCGTGCGCGATGCGGCCCTCGAACACGCCGTCCACTGTTTGCACGTCGTCCGCGGGCGTCGCGATAGCGATGACGCAGCGGAAGCGCGCCGTGCGCTGCTCGTCGGGAACTCCGTGCATCTCGCGCAGGATCATCTCGCACTGCTCGCGTTCATTGAGGGAGCCGTCCGTCCGGTCACCCCCAGCATAACGGGCGGAAAAAATACCCGGGCGGCCGCCAAGGTGATCGACTTCCAGCCCGGAGTCGTCGGCGAAGGCGAGCAGCCCGGTGGCGCGCGCCGCGCCGACGGCTTTCAGTCTAGCATTCTCCTCGAAGCTAGCCCCCGTCTCCTCGACATCCCAGCTCAGCCCCAGGGAGGCCGGCGTGACAAGCTCGAAGCCGGAGCCTGCGAGCAGTTCCTGGAACTCGCGGAGCTTGCCGGGATTGTTCGTCGCGATCACCAGCTTCGGCCGGCTCATCGCGCGTCCTCCAGCGCCGCCGCGAACGCGTCCGCGATCGCGCTATGCCCGGCATCGTTCGGGTGGGGGTCGAAGGGCTGGTCTAGCACGTGCGTGAGTCGGCCGCCGTTCCCTTCGAACTGCGGTGCAGGTTCCGCGACAGCGACCCGATCGTAGCGCGCGGCGACATCGCGAATGACGTCGCCGAGTTGGGGCAGTACACGGCCGGCGGGCGCTTCCCACGCGTGGCCTGTGCCGGAGAAGAGGTTGGGATAGGCGAGCAGGACGATCGGCACGCGGCGGTCGGCATCGCGGATGTAGGCAACGATCGCATCGAGGTTCGTCTCGACGCGGGCGAGCGCATCGTCGAGGGGGCAGGATGCGGGCAGCGGGTCCTCGACGCAGGCGGCGTTCGGGATCAGCGCCGCGAGGTCGTTGCCGCCGGCGGAGATCGTGACAAACGCGACGCGACCCGCCTGGATCGACACGAGCGCGCGGGCGAGTTGATCGTCCATGACGTCCTGTGTCGTCGCCCCGGCGGCGGCGACGTTGTGCAGCGAGACCTCCTCGCGCGCGGCGAGGAGCGCCGGGAAGCTCGTGGACGCGGGATCGCTGGCGCCGCTGCCGGCAGCTAGCGAGTCGCCGATCGAAACGTACACGTCGCGCGTTGCTTCGTCTGACGAAGACCGCAGCGAGGCAATGAGTACCGCCGCGCCGACGAACGCGAACAGCACGATGACGCCGAGCACGACGGCGATCAGCGGCCCGGCGAAGGCGTCGTCGTTGGATGTGCGACGTGGCATGGGTGGCAATATAGCGGGCGGGTGTCAGCTTTCAGCTTTCAGCGGTCAGCGCTCAGCGGTTTGCATTCGAGATCCGAAGTCGAAGGTGGCGGCTGCCAGATTGTGCCTTCCAGGCGGGTGAGGGGATCTTCGATCTTAGGGAGATCGCGGAGATTGTCGATGTGGCGCCACATGGCTATTGCCGAGAAGAGCGCGTCGAAGGCGTCTTCGCTGTTGCGGGCGTGGTCGAGCTGGGCTGGCGAGACGGTGACATTGGCGCGGGTTGGGAGGGGTGGAACAGCCGAGGGCGGCTGTTCTCCACGCTTCGCGTGTTGTGTTGGGATAGGCGGCGTTGGTTGTTCTGCGCGCGCGTTTTGAGTTGGCGTGACGCCGTGCGGTTGCGCGAGCCAGGTGTCGATGTAGCGGGCGCGGGCTTGCGGCGATGATTTTCGCACCGGGCCGGTGAGCAGGCGCGGATAGATCTCGATCACGAGCGGGTAGCCGGGATCGTCGTACGGCCAGATGTGCATGCCGGCGGCGTGCAGTCGATGCAGCATCGGCATGCCGCGCAGGGATCCGGTACCGACGGCGCCGGCGCCGCCGGCCTGGAAGACGGACTTTGCGCCGGTCGCGGCTTCGCAGCGTCGCGCCGGCGGGCGAGCGGGATCGGCGGGCGGGCGTTGCTTGCCGGGGCGTCCCCAGAACGGCGGCTCGCACGCGCGCAGCCACGCTTCGTCGCGGTCTGACGCGAGGTACGCCCAGAGATCGTGCGCGGACGCGAAGCTGTGCTCGCGCATGAACCACGCGGGCATCGAAAACGCGAAGTCGAGGCCGATGATGACGTTGGGACCGCGCATCGCTGCGTCGAGCAGGTGCGCTTCGAGTTGTGCGCGGTCGCGGCCGTCTTCGAGGCGCACGACAGCACCGGCGGTGATCTCGGCGAGCCAGATCTTGCGGCGCGAGCCGCGTACGGCGCCCGACCAATCGACGGCGATCGCGCGTGGCGTGCTCACGCGCGTCCGCCGAGCGCGAAGGTGTTCAGCGCCTGGTAGACGGCGCCGCCGCGGCCGAGCGTCGACTGCATCAGGCTGATGTGTTGCACGTGAAACATTGTGAACGGCGGCACCGGTACCCTCGCGAGCCCCATGGCGATGCGTTCTCGCTCCGAGGCGGGGGTGTCATCTTGCACGCGGGCGAGCGTGAGGTGCGCGTTGAACGGGCGCTGTTCCGTCGCGAAACCGAGCGGCACGAGCGCTCGCTCGACGGCTGCAGCGAGCGCAGTGAGCGCCGCCGTGTCGCCGCCGACGCCGACCCAGACGACGCGCAGATTGCGCCGCCCGCCGAACGAGCCAATAGTGTCCGGACGAAGATCGAACGGCGGCGCATCCTGGAGGCCGATACGGAGGGCGGTGCTGATCGCCTCGACGCGTTGAGCATCCACGGCGCCGAGGAACTTCAGCGTGATGTGGACGCCTTCGGGGCGCACCCAGCGGAGTCCCGCGTCGATGCCGCTGTGTTTCAGCGCTTCGGCAGTCGCGGTGAGCTGGCTCTTCGTGGCATCCGGCAGTTCGATCGCGACGAAGAGACGCAGGGACGAGGGCAGATCGCCGCGCGGCATCACAGCATGAGCAGCGACGCGATGTTGCTACCGAGGACCGCAGCCAGTTCATCATCGGTCAGGCCGGCGTCGCGGGTGCGCTCCAGCGCCTTCGCCTGCGTGGTCAGCGGAAAGTCGCTGCCCCACAGGATGCGTTCGACGCCAACGAGGTCGATCACGCGGCGATAGACCTGCGGGTGGTAGAGCAGGTGTCCGGCGGCGGTATCGAACCAGACGTTTTGCAGCGCGTCGCGGAGTTCGGGCATGAGCGTGTAGAACGGCAGGCCGCCGCCCCAGTGCGCCGCGATCAGCGTCATGCCGGGCGACTGTGCGGCGAACGTGCAGAGGGCATCGAGCGAGAGGCCGCGCTTGCCGGCGTACAGGTGCCCGACGGGCTCGCTCGCGTGTACGAGCACCGCCAAATCGAAGGCCGCGGCGGACCAGGCGATGAGGTCGGCCTCGTCGCTGTTCGCGAGGTTGAAGCCTGTGCTCTCCGGGCGGAGTTCGCCGATGCCGCGCGCGCCGGCCGCCGCGAGCTGACGGATCTTCGAGCGTGATTCACCGACGGTGGCGCCGCCGACGGCTTCATCGGCATCGACGCCGCCGTGACGCCCTGCGCCCGCGAATGACATCGAGACGAACGGAATGAGGCGCCCGCGCGCGCGGATCGCTTCGTTGAGCAGATATTCGTTGGTCTCGTCAATGAGGTCTTCGCTCTTCCATGTGAAGTTGCAGATGACCGTGCGGTCAACGCCGGCCTGATCCATCGAGGCGAGCACGTCGTCGGCGGTGGCCATCTTGGCGCCGGGATCGGCGTAGATATCGGCGAACGCCGGCTCCGTGGCGAGCAGTTCTTCGCGGCGTGCGATGACGTCCGGTGGAAACGCGTGCGCGTGCGCATCGATGATCATGCGTCAGAGCGCGGACGCGCGTTCGAGCGCGCGGCCGAAGCGCATGATGGCTTCGGGGATCTCGTTCTCGGCGACGTTGCTGTAGCAAAGGCGGGCGTAATTGGCGCCGTCGCCGTTGTCGAAGAAGGCCTTGCCGCCGACGTAGCCGACGCCCTCTTCGAGCGTCGCCTGGTCGAGCGCGACGGGGTCGACGCCTTCCGAGAGTTCGAGCCAGACGAAGAAGCCGCCGGCGGGCACGTTCCAGCGCGCGAACTTCGCGCAACGCTCTTCCAGCGACGAAAGCATGAGATCGCGCTTGCCGCGGTAGATCTCGATCATGCGCGGGACGTGTTCGTCGTACTTGCCGGATTCGCAGAAGTCGGCGATGACGCGGGAGCCCCACGGCGACACGCCCATGTCGAAGCGCATGCGCGTGACGGCATCGACGATGTTTTGAGCGGCCATGATCCAGCCGATGCGAAGCCCAGTCGCGAGCGTCTTGCTGAAGGTGCCGAGCAGCACGGCGCCATCGCCGCCGGCGAGCGCGAAGAGCGACGGCAGCGGCTCCCGGCCAAACGTGATCGCGCCGTAGGCATCGTCCTGGATGATAAGGATGTTGTTGCGGCGGCAGATCTCGATCACGCGCTGGCGGCGCTCGATGGTGAGCGTCGATGCGGCAGGGTTCTGGAAGTTGGCGATCGTGTAGAGGAGCTTCGGCGTCTTGCCATCGGCTGTCACGCGCTCGACGATGCGGTCCAGTTCGTCGCAGTCGATGCCATCGGCATCCACCGTGACGCCTTCGATGCCGGCGAGGCAGGACATGATGACGCGCGTGCTGCCGGGATAGCACGGCCGCTCGACGATCGCGACATCGCCGGGGTTGAGCAGCGCTTCGACGAGGTTTTCGAGGCCGCCGGATGATCCGCAGGTGAGCACGAAGTTCTCGGCTTTGAGGTCGAGACCTTCGCGGCGGTTGATGTCGCGGAGGAGCCATTCGCGCAGGCCGGGGTAGCCCTGAGGGCCGCCGTACTGGAGCGCGAACATGCCTTCGCGGCGGAGGACGCGCTCGTTGCACTCGATCAGGTCTTCGACGGGGAGCGAGTCAGGGTCGGGGATGCCGCCGGTGAGCATGATCGGCGGGATGGCGTTCGGCAGCTCGGGGCGGACGCGCCACGGACTCCAGGCCATCTTCTTCGCGCGGAGCGATTCGGCGTGCTCCCAGTTATAGGCGGAACCGGCGTCGGCGCCCGCGCCCGAGGATGCGGCGATCCAGGGCGGCGGCTCTTGTTGGGTCATACGGTCACCTTGCAGCGGCTTATTGTATCGGACGCGTCGCGGCGAATGATCGGCCTGCGGCCGATGAACAGACGAGGGCGAGTCGCCGGTGAACGAATGATCGGCCTGCGACCGATGAACAGGCGAGGGCGCCTATTCTCCACGCTTCGCGTGCTGCTGTCATGTGGGTCGTGCGTTCGGCGATCGTCGGTATCCGCGGCACGGGACACGTCCAGCGCCTGGGCGTTAGCCTCGCCGCGTGACGCGATCGGCGGCGGCGCGGAAGCGTGCGTGGTGCTCGGCGGACTGGCGGAGCTTTGCGTTCCAGGCGGCCTCCCGGCCGAAGCCGTCGTCCGCCTCGCTGGCGCGGTCGGCGACTTCCTTGGTGGCGATGAGTGCTTCGGGAGAGTTCGCGGCGATTTGGTTCGCCATCTCGACGGCCGCCGGCTCGACTTCGGCATGAGGGACGACGTGGTTGACGAGGCCGATGCGGAGCGCTTCGTCGGCGCGGACGACGTTGCCGGTGAAGAGGAGTTCCTTGGCGTAGGCGGGCCCGACGATCCGCGGCAGTTGGGCGCCGCCGACAACCAGGCCGTAGCCGGCGCCTGGAAAGCGGAACGCCGCCTGCTCGGAGGCGATGCGGATGTCGCAGCTAATCGCGAGGAGGGCGCCGCCACCGTAGCAAATGCCGTTGACGGCGGCGATCAGCGGTTTGGGGAAGCGGGCGACGCGGGCGATCGTCGCGCCCATGCCTTCGCTGCGGCCGCTGCCATCGATGGCGGCGACGGCTTCGCTCATGTCAGCGCCGGCGCTGAAGGCGCTAGCGGTGCCGATCAGCACGACGGCGACGACGGCATCGTCGGCTTCGAGCCCGTCGAAGGCGCCGGTGACGGCCTTCGACAGCTCGCGATTGAAGGCGTTGTGCTTCTCGCTGCGCTGCATGCGCACGATAGCGGCGCCGCCCTCGCGCTCGACCGAAACGAGTTCGCTCATGGTGAGGAGTGTAGCGCGGGCGGGCGGCAGCCACAGATGGACGAGGGCACCCTCAGCGTCCCGTCGATTGAGATCGACGAACTAGAGGCGATGATCGCCGCGCAGGTGATGACCGCTCCGCGGGGCGGCCGTACGCGGCGCATGGCAGGAGGAAGCGGCGATGCAGGCGCAGGGCGTCGATAGCAGGCGTGCCTGGACGATCGCGGGATGCTCGTTCGTGGCGAACGTTGCTGCGCCACTCGCCTAAGCGGACGCCCGATGTCAGTCTTCGAAGCACCCGAGGATCGCGCGGCCGCGCGGCGACGGTTGGTAGCCGGTCTCGAGGCTGATCGTGAGTCCGAGCGCTTTGAGCTTGCGGACGTCCGCCTTGAACGGGAGCGTCTCGCGTCCGATGCGCCGTGCCAGCGTCGCGGCGAGGGTCGCCGGGTGCGCTTTGATGAGCGAGAGCGTGGCGTGCGTCCACGGGCCGTGCCTGCTCGACGCATCCATTCGCGCGAGCCGATCGATGATGACGGCTGCGTCATCTTCTGTGAGCCGGTCATCGGCGGCGAGTTGTGCGCGCTGATCGCCTTCGCGGATGTAGTGAAACGTGACGCGATAGATGCGGGCGTCAGCGTCATTGAAGCGGTCGAGTTGGCGGATCAAGCCGGCGGCGTCCGCGAAGCCCGATGCTCTCGCGTGCGCATCGGTGATCGCGCGGCCGTCGATGACGTCGACGGAGGTGACTTCGATGACGCCATTGGCGTCGATAAGGTAGCGGCCGCCGGGGCGCGCGCCCGGCCGCTTCCAGCGGCGGTACGTGACGGTGATCTCGCCGCGCGCGATCGGTGCGTGGAAGGCGTGTTTGAACAGCATGGCGCCGCACAGATGATAGCGTGGCGCGGAAAAGTGGCCGTGAGGCAGCGCGCTGTGTCTGCGGCTACGGACCGTCGAGAAGCTCGATCTCGGCGCCCGTGATCTCGACGTAGACGACGAGGTCGTTGTTGTCGTCGTCCTTTTCGCGCAGGCGGCCCGCGGGATCGGCGAGGGTGCGGACGGCGTAACGTCCGTCGGGGACGCCATCGATGTCGAGTTCCTGTCCGATGAGGTCAGCGGTGTACGTGTCGCTCCAGCCGACGGAGAGGCCCTGCACGCCCTGTCCGCACTCGAGGAATGACGGGCCTTCCGGCACGTGAGGCAGCGTTTCGTCTGCGAGGACCTCATCGACGGCGCAGAAGGTGCCCTTGCCGGTGGTGGCCTTCATTTCGTCGAGTTCGCCGTCGCAGCCGTAGGTCCAGAGTTCGAGCATGGTGAAGTCTTTGAAGTGCCAGTGCTCGTGGCCAGGGTGGAAGACGAATCTGCCTGCGATCTCCTCGACGACGTCGCCGTCTTCGTGGTGGATGCGCTGCGTGGCGGTCGTGATGCCGGCGTCGGCATCGTAGGAGCCGGCGATGTCGAGCGGCCCTTCGCCGGCATTGACGACGGTGGTGCTGAAGCGGATCTTTCGCGCGCCCTCTGTGTCTTCGATGTACAGCTCGCGCGGCGACATGATCTGCAAGTCCGGCAGGAGTTCGCGGCCCGGCTGCGACCCGGGGTCGTGCGCGGTTGCGGAAGGAACGGCGGTGGGATCGCCGGAGGAAGGCTCCGCTCCGCCTGCCAGCGGCGCCGGCGTGGCAGTGTCCGGCGGGCGGCCGAACGGGCGATGTTCCGCCATGGGGTTGCCATCGCCGCAGGCGGGGAAGAGGAGCGCCACGAGCGCAAGCGCCGCCAGACCGCGCGATCGGCTAGCGAAGCGGGCGCGGACCCAGATTCGTTGACTGGCTGCGCAACACCATGAAGGCATAGCAGTCTTTCGTCGTTGCCTGTGCGGTGTGCAAGCGGATCGTTGGACAGGCGGCGCTTTCTTTCATGGTAGGCGCGGACAACGTGCTGCGATCGGTGCTGGAGGGGTTCGCGGCGTGTAGCGAGCTAACCGCAACGCTGCAGTGGACGGCGTTCGGCGGGTTTGACATGAGCGAGGAGCATCGTGCGAGGAGCGCTTATGATATTGCGACCACGATGGGGCAGTGCTCTACAGGGAGGGTTTCCATGATCAATGACTTCAAGGACTTCATCCTGCGCGGGAACGTCGTCGACCTGGCGGTGGCGGTTGTCCATCGGAGCGGCATTCGGGGCGGTAGTGACGGCGATGGTGGAGGACTTCATCACGCCGCTGATTGCGGCGATCGGCGGTCAGCCGGACTTCTCGTCGCTGGACTTCACGATCAACGACAGCACGTTCCGGTACGGGCATTTCTTCAACCAGTTGCTGTCGTTCCTGATCATCGCGGCGGTGGTGTTCTTCTTCGTCGTCATCCCGGTGAACAAGCTGATGGAGATGCGCAAGACCGAGGTGGCGCCAAGCGAGCCCGTGCGAGATTGCCCGCAGTGCCTGAGCTCGATACCGGCACGGGCGCGGCGATGCGCGTTCTGCACGGCTGAAGTCGGAGCGGCGGCCGGCTAGCGGCGCTGGTCAGCGGGCTTGCGGGGAATCGGGTGCTTCGAGGAGCGCGCGGAGGCGGCGTAGGTCGGCCTCGATATTGCGGCGCACGGCGCGGGCGAGCAGCGGCCCGGCGATACGAAAGAAGCCCGAACCGCCGCCGCGCAGCCGCGTGCGCACGCGGGTGCCGCCGACTTCTTCGCTGAAGGCGTACTCGATGATCATGGGGAAGGGCTTATCCGTGCGCATCGAAAGGCGCTCGTCGAGGACGAACTCGGTGACTTCCGGCGCATACTCGATGCGGCGGCCGAGAAACTTCGCGACGCGGCGCACGCGCGATCCTCTGGCGATGGGGCCGGGTGTGATCTGCTGAGACTCGACGATGCCGCCGATCCAACTCGGCTCGTTCGCGGGATCGACGACGTACGCCGCGACCTCGGCGCGAGGACGGTCGATGATGGTTTCAGCGCTGACGTCGATGCTCAAGGCTCACCTCTGGCGACGTCTGCCTCTCGGACGGCCCGCCATGATTCGGGATTTTCGAGGATGTCCGTGTTGTCCACGATCTGGTCGATGATACCGGGGATGTGATCAACGGACGCGCGAAACGCCGGGTCGAGCGCGTCCAGCGTCGCGGCGGCGAAGCGATCGGCGCGCAGCACCGAGTACGGGCGCCCGTAGTAGGGACGCACGCGGGGATCGAGGGACAGTGTGATCCCGAGCGCATTGTGCATGGCGGCGACGCGCTCGTACGCGCTGGCGAGCGCGGCTTCGGGGTCGTCGTAGTTTGCGGCTTCAAGGGCCTGTTCGAAGAGCGGCGCCAGGTCGCCGGCGCACGCGAGGTGGCTGAACGCCGTGCCGAGCCACTTGCCATACGGCGCATACCTGCGCTCGAACAAGAAGCAGAGGCGCATGAGGTCGCGCACGATGCGCGCGGTGACGATGCGCGCGCCGATCTCGTCGCCGGCCTCGGCGGAGCGGCCGACGAACGCCTCTTGCTGCGAGATGCGCTGCCACTGGCGGGCGATCGCGAACAGCCAGACGTCGTGGGGGTACCAGGCGAGGCCTGCGCGCACGGGCGTGAGCATCGCCCGGCGGTCTTCAAAGACGTCGCCGGCCGTCATTTCGAGCAGTCGCTTGGTAGGCGTGAAGAGCCAATCGGCCGTCGACATGCCGTTGCGCGGGTCGAAGCCGAGCATGTCGTCGAGGTACGACGAAAGCGCGACCACCTCGACGCGGTGGGCGATCGGCGGGCCGTCGGCGGGTTCGAGCAGCCGGACGCCCTGGTCGTCGGGCGGGCCGAAGTCGTGGAGACGCCGCGAAACGATGGCGGCAGGCGCGTCGCGAGTTGTTCGCGGGCGTCGTCGCCGTACTTGTGCGCGTGCTCGTCAGACGCGAAGAGCATGACGCGCGGGCCCCAGTGGTGGTCCGTGGAGCGCTGGCTGTCGAAGCCGAGCACTTCGGAGCCGGTACCGATGAGCGCAGCGGCGTACTCCAAGCACGGCAACTGCTCGCGGAGGATCGGCCGCACCGCTTCGGTGTAGAAAGCGCGCGCCAGTTCGAGTCCGGGGACGAACGTCTCCATGCATGCTCCGTCGAATTCCGCCGTCGCATCGGACCACGCCACGGGCTGACCGAACGGCTCGCCGCGCCAGCGGAGGATGACGTCGAGGCTAGTCATCGGTCGCGGGCGTCTGTGGCGTATCGCCGACGACGGTGATGCGCGCCTTCATGGTCGGGTGGAGCGTGCACTTGTATAGCCATTCGCCGGCCGCGTCGAAGGTTACTGCCTCGCTGTCGCCGTTTTCCAGGTTGTCGGTCTCCCACGACTCATCTTCGGCCTGCGCGTCGTGCGTGGCGGCGTCGCGATTGGTGAAGGTGACGGTCGCGCCGGCCGGCACCTGGAGGTTGCCGGGCTCGAACTTCGTGTTGTCCATGACGACGGTCTCGTTCATGCCGCCGACGCTGACGGCGTCATCGGATTTGTCACGGCCGCCGCCGCAGGACGTGGCGACAATGAGCGCCGCACCGATCAACAGCGCCGGCAGGATGGCTGATATGATCAACGGTCGCGCGATGCGATACAGCATGGAATCCTCCGGATTGCCGCGGCGCTTCCGGCTTTGATTTCGACGCGGACGTCGTGCCAGCGATAGACGCGGCCTTCGCCGCCGTGGAGGACGTAAGGTTCCATGACGACTCCTCCGTACCTTCAACCATGCACTGCACAGGCTTGAGTCGCGCGGGCTGAAAGCCCGCGCTCCGACACCCCAGCCCCTCTGTGCCTCTGTGTCTCTGTGGTTCTATCTGCGTGCCTCTGCGAGTCAGCGGTTCCAGCTCCCGACGACCGCCGAGCGGCGACCGACGACGGCGCGTCAGCGCACCACGATATTCAACAGCCGGTTCGGCACGTAGATCACCCGCGCGATCTCCTTGCCCTCGACATGCTGCCAGACGTTCGGGCTCGCGTTCGCGCGTTCACGCGCCACGTCCTCCGGCGCATCGAGCGGCAGCGTCAGGCGCTCTCGCACCTTGCCGTTCACCTGCACGGCGATCTCCACTTCATCGTCCGTCGCCAGGGATGCGTCGTACTGCGGCCACGTCTGCGTGTGTACGCTGTACGCGCCGCCGCGCCGCTCCCATAGCTCCTCCGCGATGTGCGGCACCAGCGGCGCCATCATCAACACCAGCTTCTCGATCGCTTCGTCCCAGGCGGCGCCATCGACGGCGGCGTTGGATTCGCGCAGCTTCGTCAGGTGGTTCACGAACTCCATCAACGCCGCGATCATCACGTTCCAGCGAAAGCGCTCCATGTCGTCGGTGATCTTCTGCAACGTCTTGTGCGTCCACCGTCGCAGTTCGCGCGTCTCCGCCGCATCAGCGTTCGACGTCTTCGCGATCTCTCCCGTGACGACGTTCCACGCGCGGTTCAACCAGCGGTGTACGCCGCTGATGCCGCTCGGGTCGTAGAGCCCTCCTTCGTCCCACGGCCCCAGGAACATCAGGTACGCGCGAAACGTGTCGGCGCCCCAGCGCGACACCGGCTCGTCCGGCGCGATGACGTTGCCGCGCGACTTGCTCATCCGCTGCCCATCCGTCCCCAGGATCTGGCCCTGGTTGAACAGGCGCGCCATCGGCTCGTCAATCTCGACGACGCCCATGTCGCGCGCCGCCTTGGTGAAGAACCGCGTGTACAGCAGGTGCATCACCGCGTGCTCGGCGCCGCCCGTGTACTGGTCGACGGGCAGCCACGTCCGCGCCTTCTCGCGGCTGAACGGCCGCTCGCCGTTGTGCGGGTCGATGTACCGCATCTGGTACCACGACGAGTCGACGAACGTGTCCAGCGTGTCCGTCTCCCGGCGCGCCGGTTCGCCGCCGATCGGGCACGTCGTGTTCAGGAAACCCTCGTGGTACGTGAGCGGCGACTCGCCCGTCGGGCGAAACTGCGCGTCGTCCGGCAATGTCACCGGCAGATCAGCTTCCGGCACAGGCACCGCGCCGTGCGTCTCGCAGTACACGATCGGAATCGGCGCGCCCCACATGCGTTGACGCGACACCAGCCAGTCGCGCAGTCGATAGTTCACCGTCCCGCGACCGAAGCCCCGCTCTTCCGCGTACGCGATGACCTTCGGGATCGCTTCTTCGTCAGGCGTGCGGTCGAACGGCCCTGAGTTGATCATGACGCCGCCATGCGGCAAGGCGGCCTCCAGTTCGCCGCCGTCCCAGTCCGGGTGCGCGAAGACGGGGACGATCTGCAGCCCGTACTTCTTCGCGAATTCGAAGTCGCGCTGATCGTGGCCGGGCACGCCCATGACGGCGCCGGTGCCATAGGTCGCCAGCACGTAGTCGGCGATCCAGACCGGCACCTGCTCGCCGTTGAACAGGTTGGTGACGTAGGCGCCGGTAAACACGCCCGTCTTCTCGCGTTCCGTCGACAGCCGATCGATCTCCGACGTCTTGCGCGTCACGTCGACGTACGCGCGTACCGCGTCGCGCTGTGCCGCCGTCGTGATCCGTTCGACGAGCGGATGCTCCGGCGCCAGCACGAAGAACGTCACGCCGTACACCGTGTCCGGCCGCGTCGTGAAGACCCGGACTTCCTTCTCGTCAACGCCCGGCGCCTCCAGCCCGAAGCGCAGTTCCGCGCCCTCGCGGCGGCCGATCCAGTTGCGCTGCATCGTCTGCACCTGCTCCGGCCATTGCATGTTGGAGAAGTCGAGCAGCTCTTCGGCGTATTGCGTGATGCGGAAGAACCACTGCTCGAGGTCACGCTTCGCGACGACGCTGCCGCAGCGCTCGCAGCGCCCGTCGATCACCTGCTCGTTCGCCAGCACCGTCTGGTCCTGCGGGCACCACCACACCGGCGCGTTCGCGCGATACGCCAGCCCCGCCTCGTACAGCTTCAGGAACCACCACTGCGTCCACTTGTAGTAATCGGCGTTCGCGCTGATCACCTCGCGCGTCCAGTCGAACATCGCGCCTATGGATTTGAGTTGCCCCCGCATATGGTCGATGTTCTGGTACGTCCACCGGGCTGGATGCGTGCCGCTCTTGATCGCGGCATTTTCCGCCGGCAGCCCGAACGCGTCGAATCCCATCGGGAACAGCACGTTGTAGCCGTTCATGCGCCTGTAGCGCGCGGCCGTGTCCGACGGCGCTATCGCCCACCAGTGACCGATATGCAGATCGCCCGACGTGTACGGGAACATCGTGAGCGCGTACCACTTCGGCCGCGGGTCGTCGTCGTGCGTGACGTAGAGGGCGTCCGCTTCCCACCGCGCCTGCCATTTCGGCTCGATCGCATGCGGATCGTACCGATCGCCCTGCGCCGGCCGCGCCTGCCTCTGCGCCTGCTCACCCATCATCGACCTCCAGACAGTCCCCGTAGCAATTGATCTCTACTGTTAGCTGCGATTGTCTGTTGTCTGTTGTTATCTATTTCCCGCTTCCCGCTTCCCGCTTCCCGTTTGCTGTTTGCTGTTTGCTGTCTGCTGTGGTCTCCTCTGTTGTCTGTTTTCTGTCGTCCGTCCCCCTCATTCATCCCGCGGCATCTCCGCCGGATGATCCTCGTCCTCGCGCCAGTCCGAGGGGCGCATGTTCTTCGTAATCACGCGCAGTTCCAGGATCAGCACGGCGATCAGCGCCGCGAAGATCGCCACGATGTGCGCCTCGATGGCGACCGCCACGCCGACCGCCGCAGCCGCCCAGATCGTCGCGGCCGTCGTCACACCGCGGACGCTGAAGCCCTCGCGAAAGATCAGTCCAGCACCGAGGAAGCCGATGCCCGATACGATCTGCGAGGCTATGCGGTCGTCGCCGCCGTACAGCTGCGACATGTCCGCGAACAGCGCCGATCCCATGCACACGAGCGCCATCGTCCGGACGCCTGCCGGGTAGCCGCGATACTCTCGCTCGAGCCCGATCATCCCGCCCAGAAACGCCGCGAGCGCGATCCGGCCGACGATCTCCCACTGCAGGCTTGTCTCGATCACGCTGCGGCCCTGCCATCATCGCTGCGACCACCCGATCGCGGTCCAAATAAAAATGCCCGTCCGTCCGGTCAGGGACGGAGGGCATGCTCCGCGGTACCACCCTGGTTGCCCGCCGCGCCTCGCAGACGGCCACTCAGTTCGCTGTAACGGGCGTCCCCGTCGGCCGGCTACACAACCCCGTGGCGCGGGCTTTCAGCCCGCGACCTCCCCGAGAGGCTTCACCGCCGCCGCTCACCGGCGAGTTCGGCCGCTGTTGCCGGCTCGCACCGCCGCCGGCTCTCTGGTCTGCGCCTACTACTCCGGATCGTCGCGTTTCGACGCTTCCTTATATGAGGCCGCATTATATGTAGAAGCGAAGGCCCGCCCGCAAGGCACCTGCTCCGGTCGTCAGCCGCAGCCATCTCGTCATCAGGGATCTCGACGCGCAGAATCAGGGTGTGCAGCGGAACCGCCCTACCTGTCGCACAGCAGCCCGCGATTCGTCAGGACCGTGGGCACCAGGCTTCCAGCACACCTTAGCCCACGAGTGGGGGCACGGGATGGGATTGGCGCACCACAGTCCGGGGTGTACAACGGTCATGTCTGACGTAAGCTGCACTAACATGCCCGCCGCCGCCGACGGACAGACCACCATTCAGACGGTCTACGACTATTGATAATGCAGCAATAGGAATCAGAGGTGCGCGCGATGAGACTGGCTCTTGCGCTAACCGTTGCGTTCGTGCTCGTTGCAGCGATCGGATCGGGTACGCCTGCGCGCGCTCAATCCGATGAGCTTGAGGCGCCTACGGACCTAAGCTTCCTCGGCAATACGCTGCGCTGGACGGACAACTCAACTGACGAGGATGGGTTCCGCATACTCGCCCAGGCCTTCAACGGCGACGCGATCACTCGTGAGTATCCTGTAGGGCCTAACGTCACGGAATTTGCCGTCCCTGAGGAAGTACTTCCGAGTTGCCCTGATCGTCCCTCTGCGCGCTATGAGGTGTTCGCATTCCGGGACGACATCGAGTCGGAAGGCATCGAGGTCGGCGTGATCGGAGAGTGTCGACCGCTAACACCCACCGCCGCGCCACCTTCAACGCCGGCGGTGTCGCCGCCGACTGAATCCCCGCCGACGGTCGTATTCCCTGCGACAGGCAAAGAACCACGCCAAACGAACGTCGGCATCGTGCTGGAAACACTGGCTGCCCTCGTAGGTCTGATTGCCTGCGTCGTTGGAACAGGTCGGCTCGCCCGTACGAGAAGCCACGACAACTTTGACGCTAGGGACTAGGCTTCTGCAGACGTTGGCCGTTCCTTGCTACCCTCACGCGTGATACGCGCACGACCGCGCGCGCGTGCTCGCGACCTACGTCGACCGCGATCCGGTGTTCGACGACGTGCCGACGGGCAACCGCTACGTCGGCGCCGAGCAGATCATCGATAACTATCGCCACCTGTAGGACGGCATCCCGAACCTGGTGCGGCGCATCGAGAGCTGGGCGTTCGGCGAGGACACGTGCGTCATCGAACTGACGCTGAGCGGCGACCACACGGGGCCGTATCGCGGCACGCCCGCGTCCGGCCGCAAGCTCGACTTCCGGATCATCGCCCACTTCACGTTCGACGCCGACGGCCGCATCAAGCAAGAGACCGCCTATTACGACGCGCTCACCTTCATGCGGCAATTGGGGTTGGGCCGCCGCGACTAAACGGCGCGATGTCCGTTGCGCGTATGCCCGTGGCGCGGGCGTTCAGCCCGCGACTCCGACGACCGCATCGCACACCCGCGGAATGATCTCCTCACCGACGACGTACGCCTCCTCGAGATGCGGATACCCCGACAGGATGAACGTGTCGAGGCCGATCGACGCGTATTCGCGGATCCGCTCCGCCACCGAGTCGTAGCTACCGACGATCGCCGTCCCCGCGCCGCCGCGCACCAACCCTATGCCCGCCCACAAATTCGGCGCAACGGTGAGCGCTTCCATGTCGAGCTTGCCGTTGTGCAGCGCCACCATCCGCTGCTGCCCGACGGACTCCTGCCGCGCGAACCGCTTCTGCGCGATCTCGATCTGCTCCTGCGGCATCGCGGCGAGCAGCCGCTCCGCCTCGCCCCACGCATCTTCTTCGCGTTCGCGCGTGATCACGTGCAGGCGAATGCCAAAGCGCAACGCGCGTCCCTGTTCGGCAGCGAGAGCACGCATTCGCTCGACGCGCTCGGCGACCCACTCAGGCGGCTCGCCCCACAGCAGGTACACATCCGCGTGCTTCGCCGCTACCTGCTCCGCCGCGGGCGATGCGCCGCCGAAGTAGATGAGCGGCGCCGCGCTCGCGCCTTCGCCGCCGACTTCGAGCGGCTGCGGAAAGCGCGTGCGCTCGACCTGGAAGTGCTTGCCTTCGAAGCTGAACGGCTCCCCGCCCCACGACCCGCGCAGCACCTCCAGGAACTCATCGGCGCGCTCGTAGCGCTCGTCGTGGCTCAGGAAGTCGCCATACACGCGCTGTTCCGCCGGATCGCCGCCGATCACGATATTCACCAGCGTCCGGCCGGCGCTGATGCGTTGGAGCGTCGCCGCCATCTGCGCGGCGAGCGTCGGCAGCACAAACCCAGGCCGGAACGCGACGATGTACTTCAGCCGCTCCGTCTCCATTGCCAGCGCCGCGCTGATCAACCACGCGTCCTCGCACTGCACCCCCGTCGGCGTCAGCACGCCCGCGAACCCGAGACGGTCCGCCGCCTGCGCGATCTGCGCCAGGTAGCCGATCTGCGCCGGCCGCGCCCCCGATCCCGACTTCCTGCGCGCCGGATCGGGAAAGAAGTCCGCCACCGAGCGCGCGTCGCCGGTCGTCGGCAGGAACCAGTGCACGTCCAGGGGTCGGTCCGCGGCCACGGTCATCTCCTCGGTGCGATGAAAGCTATCGGCGGCTTAGTCTATCGTGATGGCCCGCCTGCAAGCATCACGCAGAGCAAGCATGCACGGGAGCACTGCATGAAACTCGAACGCACCGTCCACATCGCCGCGCCGCCCGAGCGCATCTGTCACGTCATGACCGACGTCGAGCGCTGGCCGGAGTGGACGTCTTCCGTCAAAGCCGTGCGGCGCATCGACGATGGTCCCTTGCGCATCGGCAGCAGCGCCGAGATCGAACTGCGAGGCACGCCGAATGCGACGTGGGTCGTGAAGAGCTTCGAGGCAGGCCGCTCGTTCTGGCCGGAGTCGCAGGTGACACCGAGCGTCGCCGGCGGCCACGTCATCGAGCCCGCGGGGGACGGGGCGGATGTCAGGCTGACGATCCAGCCGCGCGGGCTTATCGCCACGCTGCTATCGCCGCTGATCGTGCGCATGTCGCGCGCCAACGTAGAGGCGGAGGCCGAAGGGCTGAGTCGCCGAGGCGAGGAGAACGCTTAGGGCGTCACCGCACCGGCGTCGAACGCGGCGAGCAGCTTCTTCGGAGCCGCAAGGCGCCACGCCTCCGTCGCGATCTCCTCGAACGCGTCCCAGTCGACGTCGACGTCCAGCCGCACGCCGACCCACCCCTTCATCCCGACGTACGGCGGCACGAAGTAGCGGTCCTGATCGGCGCTCACGTACATCTCCTGCGCTTCCAGCGTCGACTTGAACCAGATAGCGACGCGGCCCGCATTGTGGTGATTGTTGTCGTATTGTCCGAACATCTTGTCGCGCACTCGCCACGTCGGTTCGCCCCAGGCGATCTTCTCCGTCGCCTCCGGCAGTGCGAGGCAGATCTCGCGAACCTGCTTCACCGGCCCAATTTCCTTCTTCAACGGGTGCGCCACTACGTGCCTTCCTTCGGCGTCATGATGTTCCACCGATGCCCGAACGGGTCAATCAACCAGCCGCTGCGTCCGAAGAATTCGTCGGCGAGCGGGCGCTCGACCTTCGCACCGGCATTGATCGCCCGCTCGAAGACCGCGTCGGCGGTCGGCGTGCTGATCGAGAGTGACACGGAGTTGCCGTTGAGCGTCAGCGGCGACAGCACGCGATACGGCTCCCACTCGTCGGACACGTAGACCGCCGTGTCGCCGATCCGGATCTCGGCGTGGCCAATACGCCCGTCTTCCTCGTATCGATACGTCTCCTCGGCGCCGAACGCTTTCTTGTAGAACTCGATTGCCTCGGCGGCGCCCTTCGCGCAGAGGTACGGCGTGACGCGCATCTCCTATCGATCCTCCTCGCGACACCGGTTTAGAGTCGGGTCCGCGGAAGCAGCGTAGCACCGCATGGCGGCGAGGAGAGCGGAGCAAACGCACGATCTGGCCAGTAGCTGTCAGGAGTGATCGTTCGCGCGTGGCAGTCCCAGCAGCACCCACGTAAGGCGCAGGCGTACCTCTGCCGCGTGCTCGCGCTCGTGCGCGATGATGCGCCGCATGACCTTGCGCACCGTCCACTCCTCCGCCGCCGTACGCCCCGGCCGCACCGGCATCCATCTGCGCGAACGCTCCTCGTCGCTCATCGCCCGCAGCCGCCGCAACGTGCGGGCGCGCTCCGTCGCGGGATCATCGACGTGCTCGAAGATGCCCTTGGCCGCGCCGTCCCGCAGCCCGTCTCGATAGTACGTCTCGAGCTGCAGCACGTGGCCCGCGATCTCGCGGATCGTCCGCACCTCCGGCGCCCACGCGTCGAACGACGCGATCGTCGAGGCAGGCGGCGCCCAGTCGAGCAGCGTATCGGGCAGCCCTTCGACCGTCGCCATCAGGTCGGCGCGCGACCACCTCGCGCGTGCGATCAGCGCTTCCAGTTCATCGCCGCCCAGCGGCTCGCGGTCGTACGCGAAGTTGAACTCGCCGCCCGTGGCTGCAAGCGCCAGTCCGTCCAGCGTCTCGGCGATCTCCCACTCGCCCGACGACGCTACTTCGGCGCCGTGGCTGCGCAACCACGCCCCGTGCTCGGCGATCGTCAGCGGCAGCACGTCCCCCAGGCCGGCGACGTCCCGCGCGCCCGTCACCGCGCCCGTCAGGTCGAGCACCCACGCGTGGACGTTTGATTCGTACGTGATGAGCCCGATCTGATGCCTCATGGCGCGTTCCGCGTGCTTACAACCCGTCGGTAGACCGCCTCCAGCGTCCGCGCGTTGTGCTCCCACGTGAAGCGTGCGCGCACGCGCGCCTGGCCTGCCGCGCCCATGCGATGGCAGCGCTCCGGGTCCGCGAGCAGCGCCGAGATCGCGCCGGCGAGTGCATGTTCGTCCGCCGCCGGCACGATCATGCCCGTCTCGCCGTCCGCCACGACCTCCGGCAATGCGCCCGCATCGGTCGCGATGACCGGCGTGCCGCACGCCATCGCTTCGGCGGCCGGGAGCCCGAAGCCCTCGTACAGCGAAGGCGAAACCAGCACCTGCGCCCGCCGGTACCACGCCGCGAGTTCCGTCTCGCTCACGCACCCGACGATCGTCACCCGCTCCTCGATGCCCAGCCGCGCGATCTCAGCGGGCGCCACGCGCGCCGCGCCGGACGGCCCGCCGACCATGTACAGGTGCGCGTTGACGCTCTTCGGCAGCAACGCGAGCGCCCGCAGCAGGTACACGGCGCCCTTGTTGTAGTCCTCCGCGTTCCCCACGAACAGCAGCGTCCCCGGCCGCGTTTCGTCCCGCTCCGGCGCGTGAAACAGAGCCGTATCGACGCCGTTATAAGCGACCTCGAGCCGGTCCCGCGGCAGCGACCACAGCGAAGCTGTCAGATCCTTCGACGCGCGCGAAGGGAACACGACCGCATCGATCCGCCGCGCGACGAACGGCTGCATCTTCCATGGATACCACGCGATCCGCAGCGCCCTCGCCTTCACCGATGTCAGGTGCCGCAATCCGTTGCGCACATCCATGTCCAACGGATGATGCACCGTCGCGACGACGGGCCGACCGAGCATGTTTCGCGCCATGAGCACGCCGTAGCTGAGCGTCTGGTTGTCGTGGATCACGTCGAACGCCCCGTGCTTGCGCTCGATCTCCGCCAGCTTCGCCAGCGCCCGGACGCTGAACACGGCGAGCAGCGATGCGAACGTGAAGCGCGACGTCGCGAACTCGTAGAAGTTCAGCGGGTGCAAGTGCGCCAGCGGTGGCACGTCATGAAAATACGCACGCCGGTCGAGCATCATGTGCTGAAAGCTGTGCGTGTGCATGCGATGATGGTGCACCGCAGGATCGAGCGACGGGTACGGCGGCCCGGAGATCGCGTGTACCTCGTGCCCGCGGCGCGCCAGTTCGCGCGTGACGTTCGCCAGCCACACGCCCTGGCCGCCCGACTCCATCGACCCGTAATACATCAGGAAACAGATGCGGATGCGGCACCTCCCCGTCCGGCGGCAGCGTACCGAACCGTTTCGCCGCGGGGGGGGGGGGGCG
>JBBDXD010000010.1:140880-164364 GCA_040902535.1 Dehalococcoidia bacterium
CGCGCGTCTAACGCGCGCGCGCAGGTGGGGGGCGTGCGAGCTCATCGCTGCTAGCGATCGCGATGCAACAGCCGCTCGTACAGCGCTTCCACCTCGCCAGCGTGCCGCTCCCATGTGAAGCGATCGAGCACGCGAGCCCGACCCGCCTCTCCCATGCGACGGCATCGCTCCGGATCGGCCAGCAGCGCGCCGATCGCCTCCGCGAGCGCGGCTGCGCTTGCGGCCGGCACGATCACGCCCGTCTCCAGGTGCGCCACGACTTCCGGCAGCGCACCCGCGTCCGATGCGATCACGGGCGTGCCGCATGCCATCGCCTCCGCCGCCGGCAAGCCGAACCCCTCGTACAACGACGGCGACACCAGCACCTGCGCGCGCCGGTACCAGCCCGCCAGCTCCTCATCGCTCACGCGTCCGACGATCGTCGCCCGATCGGCGATGCCGAGCCGTGCGATCTCGTCCGGCGCGACGCGTTGCTCGCCCGCGGGCCCGCCGACCAGGTACAGGTGCGCGTTCGCGCCCGGCGGCAGCAGCGCCATTGCCCGCAGCAGGTGGACGATGCCCTTGTTGTAGTCTTCGGCATTCCCGACGAACAGCACGGTGCCGGGCCGCCGCTCTTCGGGATCGCCGGCGCGAAACCGCTCGACGTCCACTCCGTCGTAGATCGTATTGATGCTTCCGTCGGCCAGCGACCACAGGTCCTCGATCAGCGCCGCCGACGCGTTCGACCCGGAGATCAGCGCATCGAGGCGACGGGCGACGATCCGCTGCATCTGCCGCGGATACCAGGCGATGCGTTTTACCTTCTCCCGCACCGAAGCGACGTGCGCCACGCCGGTCCGCATGTCGACGTCAAGCGGATGGTGTACGTTAGCGACGACCCGCCGTCCCAGCAGGCGGCGCATCAGCAGCAGCCCGTAGCCCAATGACTGGTTGTCGTGCACGATGTCGAACGGGCCGGACCGCGCCTCGATCCGCCGGAGTTCCACCAGCGCGCGCAGCGTATACGTCGCCATGACCGAGGTCAGCGTGAAGCGCGTGCTCGCGAACTCATAGAAGTTGAGCGGCGCGAAGTGACGCAACGGCTCGATGTCATGAAAAAACGCGCGCCGATCGAGCATCATCCGCTGAAAGCTGTGCGTCTCGAGGCGATGGTGTGTCACAGCGTCATCGAGCAGCGGATACGGCGGCCCGGAGATCACGTGGACGTCGTGCCCGCGACGGGCCAGCGCGCGTGTCACGTTGGCCAGGTACACGCCCTGACCGCCCGACTGCATCGAGCCGTGGTACATCAGGAAACAGACGCGGATACGGCACCTCCGGCGACACGGCGCGGCACGGTATGAACCTGTTCATCCCGTGTCCGGCGCACTGTACCAACGGAGCCCGCCCTTACCCTTGGACGACGTTTGTCCGAGCCGCATAGGCGCAGCAGGCACCTCACTGACCCGCGCCCACGCCGCGGCCGCGATCACGCAGAGTCATCGTATGGTCAGGCGATCTCCGCGTCTCACACGAATGAAACCTCCGCGACGATCCCGTAGTGGTCCGACGCGCAGAGCCGCTCGTCGTTCGCATCGACGCGGTCGAACACGATCCGCGCATCGTGAACGCGGACGCGGTCGTCCACGAAGATGTAGTCGATCGTCTTCGCCGGCCGCTGGCCCCAGACGGCGTTCAGCGGCGTCGGCACGGTACCCGCCGACTCGCAGCCGTGTACGAGCGCATATGCCGAGCGCAGCCGCTCGCCCACCGCCCCCACCGGCGGCATGTCCGGCGTCGCGTTCAGATCGCCGACGAGGATCGAAGGCACGTCATCGTGCGTCGCCATCCATTCGATGATCCGCCGCGCCTGCGCCAGCCGCATGTCGCCGGCGCTCGCCTCGTGGTGCAAATGCGTGTTGTAGAAGTCGAAGACGCCGCCGTCCGGCGCCCGCAGGCGCGCCCGCAGCGCCACGCGGTGGCCGCCGCGCAGGTCAATCGAATCATGCGACAGCGTCGGCAGCCGCGTCATGATGCCGATGCCTTCGCGTTTGCCCTGGAAGCCGGTCTTGTTCGCCTGGTGCAGCACGTACGGCGCCGCGTCGTCCGGCAGCCGCTCGTTCACCTTCCGTACGATCCATTCGCCCTGGCGCGTCGGTACGTGGATCTCCTGCACGCCGATGACGTCGGGCGCCAGTTCGACGAACTGCGCGAGCAGCAACGGCGCCCGCTCGAGCCAGCGGTCCGATGCGTTTCGCAGATTGAGCGTGGCGACGCGGATCGTGTCCTTCATGCAGCGTCATTAGCTTACGACGCGACCGCGCCCAATGCGAAGCGGCGGGCCGCTACCCGCCGCTCGCCCCGCATCGTCGCCCGCGCTCAGGCGTGCGCGGTGTTTCGCACGACCACCTTGTACGCCACGAGGATCAGCACCGCACCCACGATCGATAGGAAGATCGTGCCGATGTCGAAGTCGTCGACGCCGTTGCCGACGCCGATCGCTACCGCGAGGAATCCGCCGAGCAGCGCCCCGGCGATCCCGATCGCGATCGTCACCACGATACCGACGATGCCACCGCCGCCCGGGTCATCTCCCGGTACCAGCATTTTTGCGATCACGCCGCCGATCAGCCCTACGAGGATCCATGCAAGAATACCCATCTCGTTGCTCTCCTTCCGCTCCGTCCAGTTGGCGGCATCATGGCATGAGCGGACTATGCTCTCCGTATCATCGCGCGGGGCCGTGTTGCGGCTTCGTAACGGGCTCATCAGCCGGAAGGCGGTGACGCCAGGGCTAAAGCGCGCTCTGCAGCCACGCGATGACATCGCGCGTCACGTCGTCACGATTCGTCTCGTTGAGCTTCCGTGGCGGCCACCCGCGTAAAGAGATCGTCGAAACCCCCGGCAGAAGACTCGACCCCTGCAAGCGCGACGACTATGTTGATACTCAAGGAGCGCGGGTGCGCTCGGTAGCCACGAACCAGTATGAATCTAGACGTTGTCGGTGCAGCGATACACCTAAGAGCGACGTGTTCGGGTGAGTAGGAACGGCGCACTGAACGATGCGCCCTCCCGCCTCGCCCGAAAGCTCAGTCTGATCAACTCCGTCTTCATCGGCCTCGGCGTGATGATCCGCGCGGTGTTCTACGCGCCGTCGCGCCGCGTGAATCGTCGCGCCGGATCAGTCCGACCAAAGACCGATGCCGGCCCCCGGAGATCGTCCGTTACCGAGCCCGCGCTTCTCGGTGATGATGCGCGTACACGCAACGAGATGAAACACCAGAGGAGAAGACAATGGACGCCGCTTCGACATGGCTCGCGAACATGGCATCCCGGTGGCTTGCCACCGTCGGCATGCTCATAGCCGGCCCGGCATTTCTGCTGAACTTCATCGCCCATGACGGCATCATGCCGGGCCCGGACGAAGTCGACCGCACCGACGGCGCGTTCTCGCTCATGTTCATGGCCGGCGTCGCGCTGATCGTGGCGGCTCTCATCATCACGAGGCCGTCGCCGGTCGGGCGCAAGGGCCGCTGGCTGCTCTACGCCGTCGCCGCCATGGTGGTGCTCGGCGCCGTCTGGTCCGCGTTCATCATTGCCGACCCCAACAACCGCGAGAGCAGTAACCCGCTCATCATCGTCGGTGACGCGAGCTGGCCGCTGCACCAGGCGCTCATGCTCGTCGTGGGCATCGTCGCACTCCGTGCGAGGCGGTGGCCGGCGCCGGCGCGGTTCGCGCTCTTCGGCCCCGCGCTCGGCGTGGTGCTTGTGGTCGTCTCGGCGGCGCTCAACACGGACATCGTCGCCGCAACCGCGATTGGCGCCGGCTGGGTGATCGCCGGCTTCGGCGTGCTGGCCGCGACCGCGAGCCATGATGCCGCCGGCGAATCGCGCGACGCGGCCGTGCGTGCGGTGGCCGCCTCGTAAACGGGCCGTCTCGTCAACCGAAGGAGGCGCCGGCGGCGGCGCCTTCTTCGCATCCACGACGCGCCGTTGGCCACCGCCACACGAGCGGCTATAGTCCGGAGTCATGACGAAGCTCAGCAAGCTCAGCAGGTCCATTGAAGGCCTGACGACGATCATCACCGGCGCGGCGAGTGGCATGGGCCGCGCGACCGCCTACGTCTTCGCCGACGAAGGCGCGCGCCTCGCGCTCGTCGACCGCAACGCCGATGGCGTCTCGACGGTCGCCGATGAGATCCGAGCAGCGGGCGGCGAAGCGCGCGCTTACACCGCCGACCTCGCCGACGGCGCCGCCATCACAGACCTCGTCGCGCGCGTGCGGTCCGATTTCGGGCCCGTCGATATTCTCGTGAACAACGCCGGCATCTCCGTCGGTGCGCCGATCGACCATGATATGTGGGAACAGGCATGGGAATTGACGTTCGCCGTCAACCTCACCGCGCAGGCGCGCCTGATCCGCGCTTGCGCCGAAGATCTCGCGCGCAATCGCGCCGGCCGCGTCGTCAACATCGCTTCGACGGAAGGGCTCGGCGCGACGCCCGGCGGCAGCCCCTACACCGCCGCGAAGCACGGCGTCATCGGCCTCACACGGTCGATGGCCGTCGAACTCGGGCCGCGCGGCATCAACGTCAACTGCATCTGCCCGGGGCCGATCCGCACGGGCATGACGGCGGGCATCCCGGACGAGGCGAAGGAGAAGTACGCACGGCGTCGCGTCGCCCTTAAGCGCTACGGGGACCCGGAAGAAGTCGCGCACGCCACGCTCAGCCTCTGCCTGCCGGCCGCGAGTTACATCACGGGCGCGGCGCTCGTCGTCGATGGCGGCATGATCATCCGCAACGCATAGTCCACTATGAGCGCCCGAGCGACGCGGCTTCGCCTGTCTCCGTCTCCTACGCGCCCAGCAGCGCTTGTTTGACGCTCTCGACGTGGTCGGCCATGGAGCTGCTCAGGCCATCGACAAGCTGTCCGACAGACATTTCCGCTCCGCCTGCAAACGCGTACGGGTGCGATTGCGCCAGGTCTGCGTCCGACAGGCCACGCACGAACTCCACTGCCGTCGGGCCGCTGTCGCGCACCGCCTGTGAGACGTCGGCTTTAGACACGTTGGCGAATTGTGCCGCATGCTCGGCATTCGCGCGCGGGGTGTCAACCGCAAGCGCCTCGAAGTCCTTCGGCTTGCCTTGCAGGATCAGGTCGAGCGCCCGCAGGCCCGCGCAATGCGCGACGACGTGATGCGCCGTCGCGGCGACCGGCCAGCCCTCCGCTGCCGTCGTCGAGCGCCAGGCATGCTCACTCGCGCCTTCCACCAAATACCGCAGCTCGATCAGCCTGGTGTTGATCTGCGCCGCCTTCGCCGCGCCAGCCGCCAAATCGATCGATGGCGTTGCCTCCTCCTTCAGGCCCTGCTGCAGGCTCTCCAAGAAATGATCCCAACCCTCGCTGTGCGACGCGGATTCCGCCGCCGGCAGCCCGCGATGCACCAGCGTGAGCTTCGTGCCCTCGCCGTCCGCGACGAGGTCGATCTCAACCGTCGTTGATCCGGGCGGCGAAGCATCGCCCAGTGACTCCCATCCCCAGGTGAATACGACGCGCTTCCCCGGTACCAATTCGACAAACGCGCCGCGCATCACGTCGAAGCCGTTGAAGTTGAACCGCACGGTTCCGCCGGGCCGGCTATCGGCAACGACGTCCGGCGAGACCCACGTGGCGAGCTTGTGCGCGTCCGTGAGGTACTCATACACGAGGTCAGGACGCGCGGCGATTCGCACCTCCTTTTCGATGACTCCCGCTGCGCTTGGTGATTGCACCACGTATGCCTTCCTTTCGATCACGAATGATCTGCTCCTCCTCCGCCGCCGCCTTCAGCTGCGCGAGGCCTTCGTTCCAAAATTCTTCGAAGTAGGCGCGCAATTCCGAAAGCCCCGCAGGGCGCGCGCGGTACAGACGCTGTGTGCCCGCACGACGCTCGTCAATCAACCCGGCAGCCTTCAATACCTTGAGGTGCTGCGAGACACCGGGCCTGCTCATCGCGAAGTGAGCCGCAACATCCCCCGCGGGCATTTCATCGCGCCAGACGATGCGCAGGATCTCCCGCCGTGTCGGATCGCCGATCGCCTTCAACACGTTGTCCACGATTTCAGTGTAAGTCGGTGCTTACGTAAGTGTCAAGTGACAGATGGCCGCTTCTAACCGCGCACCAACTCGACGATCCACTGCCGGTGCTCCAGGTAGTGACGGTACGTATCCCCGGCCGCCTTCTCCAACACGGTGCGTCCGGAAGGGTCGCCCTCCCAGTGCGTCTGCGCGAACACGCCAGGCGCAAGCTGACTGAGGAATGCGACGATCGCCGCATGCGCCGATCGGTATTCCGCGAGAGCATCGCCGAGCGGCAGGCCGCGCATGCGGTGGTACAGCAGGTTGTTCAGCTCGTCGAGCCCGGCAGCCTCGTACCGCTCGCGATCTATGCCGACGATCTCGTGATCGGACCCGTCGCTGAGGTGCGCCACGATCATCCGCTCCCATGAGGCGATGTGCGACAGGTGGTCGGCCGTCGACCAGCCTGCTCCGTCGCGCAGGTCAGCCAGCTCATCTTCGGTCAGCGCCGCCACCACTTCGTCCAGCGCGGCGCGCGCCGGCGGTATCCGCGCCAGCAACTCTTCCTTCGTCCGCGGCAATGCCATCTGCTCGAGCGCGCTCAGCGCGGTTTCGTCTGACATGCATGCAGTCTACGGCGCGCCGAAATCGCGACGCTCGTTGCCATGCGACGGACTACGCTACGGCGCTACGGTACTTCGATGTCAGGCACGCGGAACGGCGTCGGCGTGGGCTTCGCCGGTGTACGCTCCGCCGTCGGCGTGGCGACGCGTTCGCCCGATACTTCCTGCAGCACGGCGAGCAACCCGCGCAGATTGCGGTCGAACTCCTCCGGCGTGATCTGGCAGCAGTTCGCAAGCTCGACGTCGAAGGCCCGCAGCGCCAGCCGCTGCTCCAGCGCGTCGATCAGTTGACCGGTGATCCGGTACGCCGTCCACTCTTCGACGTACGGATATCCCGATGCCTCGGCAAAGCGCTGGCCGTAGACGTCCGCGCCGGGCACCTCGTTCGCTTCGACGAGGGGCGCTTCGGCGTGCCAGACGATCGTGATCTCCGGCCGCAGCGTCGCGACGAAGTTGTACAGCGCCGCCGTTTCCGGCTCCGACAGCGGCGCCGGGCCGCCCAGTCCGCGACGGCAACCCGACGCCGGGTGACAGGCGTCGCTGCTCCAGTCGTCGGCCGGCCAGTTGCGGTTGAGATCGATGCCGCGCGCGTTCGTGTGGATGCCGCGCGCCGTACCATCGGGATTCGCGGAGGGAAGCACGTACAGCGTCACGCTAGCGGGCACGGCGCCGGGGTTTGCGCCCAGGTACACGGCCAACTGCTCGACGATCATGCGGCTGTTGTCCTCGGCGCCCGTGTGCAGCCCGCCGATTAGCAGCACCGCGCGCGGTCCGGAGCCGAACCGCTGCACGCCGATGTCCCGCTGTTCGACGGAACGCCCGATCGTAAAGGTGCAGGCGCCGCCCACCAGCGCGGCCAGCACGAGCGCGCCCGCACACCATGCCCGCAGATCACGAGAACCCCGACGCGCCATGCCCTGTCCCTTCCCGAGAAGCATCGGCGCGATTGTGCCACCTTGAGCGTGACGAATGCATCCCACCGCCGCCGAATTCCCACGCAAAGATTCGGCATCGCGACTCTGCGGACGTTATGGAAACGGGGCGCCTGGGCGCGGATGCCCATGGACGCAAGCGTGTGGTGAACATACGCAGCCGCGCCTCCACCCGCCGGGCTTCCCGTTACGGCGAAGTCGCCACCCTGTCGCCGCGCGAGCCTTCTCCTCCGGCCGATTCGCCCGAAGATGTCGCCTTGCGCACAGCCGGCGCCACCTTCGTGCCGAACAGCTCGATCGACTTCATCACGCTCGCGTGCGGCATCGTCCCGACGCTGAACTGCACGAGGAACCGCTGGTACCCGAACAACTCGTGCTCGAACAGCATCTTGTCGATCACCTCGTCCGGGCTGCCGACGAGCAGCGAGCCGCGCGGCGAACGCATCGCCTCGAACTGGCCGCGATTCATGGGCGACCACCCGCGTTCGCGTCCGATCTTGCTCATGACGTGCGCGTACGGCGGGTAAAACAGGTCCGCCGCCTGCTGCGAGTCCCCGGCGATGAACGCGTGCGAGTTGATGCCGACCGCCAGCCGCGATGCATCGTGCCCGGCGGTGCGTCCCGACTCGCGGTAGGTATCGACCAGCGGCACGAATCGCTCCGGCGCCCCGCCGATGATCGCGATCATCAGCGGCAGGCCAAGCTTGCCCGCGCGCATGACGGAGTCCACGCTGCCGCCCACCGCGATCCAGATCGGCAGCGGATGCTGCACCGGCCGCGGGTAGACGCCCAGGTCCTTGATAGGCGCGCGATGCGTGCCCTCCCACGTGACGCGCTCGCTCTCACGTAGTCGCAGCAAAAGCTCCAATTTCTCCGCGAACAAATCGTCGTAGTCGCCCAGGTCGTAGCCGAACAGCGGAAACGACTCCGTGAACGACCCGCGCCCCGCCATGATCTCGGCGCGCCCGTTCGACAGCAGGTCGACCGTCGCGAAGTCCTGAAACACGCGCACCGGATCGTCGGAGCTGAGCACGGTCACCGCGCTCGAGAGGCGGATCCGCTTCGTCTTGACGGCGGCGGCGCCCAACACCACCGTCGGCGACGAGACGGCGAAATCCGGCCGGTGATGCTCGCCGACGCCGAACACCTCCAGTCCAATCTGGTCCGCCAGCTCGATCTCTTCGATCAGGTTGCGCAGCCGCTGCGCGCCATCGATCGTCTCGCCCGAAGCGGGGTCGGGCGTAATCTCGGCGAATGTTGTGATGCCAAGTTCTACGGTCATATCGTCACCTCTATCTGTTTCATCCTATCCGCTCGCGGCCTGCCTGCTCGCTCCGGTCCGGCGGCACACACAGGAGCCGCAGGAGGGCGTCAGTCCTGGCGTATCGCCGCGATGTTCAGCGTGATCTTCACGCTGTCGCTCACCACGACGCCGCCCGTCTCGATCGCACCGTTCCAACTGACGCCGAAGTCCTTGCGGTTGATCTTCGCCGTCGCCACGAATCCGGCGCGGTCCTTGCCGTACGCGTCGATGCCGCGACCTTCGAACTCCACGTCCAGGGCCACGGGCCGCGTCACGTCGCGCATCGTCAGATCGCCCGTCATGCGCCAACGCTCGTCGTCCACCCGCTCCAGGCGCGTGGTCTCGAACGTGAACCGGGGATACTGCTCGGCGTTGAAGAAGTCGTCCGAGCGCAGGTGCGCGTCGCGGTCGGCGACGCCCGTGTCGACGCTTGCGACGTCGATGGCGGCCCTGACGCTTGAACGGGACGGATCGCCCTCGTCGATGCGCAGCGTCCCTTCGGCGATGTTGAATCGACCCTTCACCGTCGTCACCATCATGTGCTTGACGGCGAATTCGGCGCTGGAGTGCGCCGGGTCGATGCTCCAGGTGCTCACGGCTGTTTCGGTTGCGCTGGACCGGCGCCATCATTCGCGCGCTGCTCAGCGGCGTCACGCGCTTCAGCGACGTCACGCAGACGGTGCCCGGCCTCAGCGATCGCATGCTGTCGGAGCGGTTCAAGGAGCTTGAGGCCGAGGGCGTCGTCGAACGGCGCGTGCTCCCGGAGACGCCCGTGCGGATCGAGTACCACCTGACCGAAAAAGGACGCGCGCTCGCCGGCGCCGTCGACGCTATCTCGGCCTGGGCGAACGACTGGGTCTCGCCGGAGCCGGCGGCCAAAAGCGCAGCCCGTACGCGCACCTAGCTCGAGCGATCGCCTGACGCCGGGCGAACGTCAGTGCGCCAGCGACGACCAGAGATACATGGCCGCGACACCGCGGTGCGGGCGCCACGCCTCGGCGCGTTCGGCCAACTCCTCCGCGCCGGGCACGTCCTCCCGCTGTAACAGCGTGGCAGCAGCCTTGCGTAATCCCAGGTCTCCCGCAGGAAAGGCGTCCACGCTCGACGCGGCGCGCATGGCGATCATCTGCGCGGACCACGGCCCGATGCCCGGCAAGCTCGTGAGCGCGCCCACCAGGTCCTCGAGCGTGTGCGAGCCGTCCAACGGCACCTTGCCCTCCGCGTAGACGCGGGCAAACGCCCGCACGCTCTCGGCGCGCGACTGCGTCAACCCCGTCTCGCGCAACTGGTCGACCCTGACGCCGGCGATGCGACGCGCCGAAGGAAATGTGTGCGTCAGTCCCCAGCCGCCGACGCCGCCCACACCTTCACCGAAGCACTGCGCGATCCGCCCCGTGATCGTGCTCGCGCCTCGCACCGAGATCTGCTGCCCGACGATAATCCGGACCGCAACTTCAAACGGATCCCACGCCCCCGGCACGCGCAGCCCGGGGCGGCGCGCGATCAGCGGCCGCAACATCGAATCGCGCTTCAGAAGCTCGCTCGCATCGCCCGGCTGATCGAGCCCCGCGATGCGCCGGATGCGCGCGACGGCATCGATTAGCGAAGTCAGCGCCGCAAGATGCACCGTCACGTGCAGATGGCTCGCGTCGCCCTGCGCGACTTCGATGACTCCCGGATATCCGCACATCACGACGCTGCGGCGGTACGTCCCGGCATCGACGGCCTCCACGCCGGGAATGGCGCGCGAGGCCAGGTATGCCAGCGTGCTATCGAACGCCGGCGCCCCGGCGAACGGCAGACGCAGCCGCAGGCCGCCGTCCGCCGCCATGCGGTCGTTCTTGCCGCGTTTCGCACGCAGCACCGTCGGCGTGAAGCGGAACGTTTCTATGATCATGCGGTTCATCTGCCGCACGCTGCGAAAGCCCGCCGCCGCCGCGACGACGGGCATCGAAAGGTCCGTCTCGTCGAGCAGCCGCCGCGCGAAGTGCGCGCGACGCGATCGCGCGATGAAGTCCGGCGTCGCGCCAAGCTCGCTCAGGAACAGGCGCCGCAGATGACGCTCACTCGTCGCGAGCCGCTGCGCCAGGTCGACCTCGGTATATGCGTCGAGAGCGCCGTCGCTGATCATCCGCAGCCCGCGTGCGACGATCGTCTCGCCGTCCGCCGAGAATGGCGGCAGGCGGTCTGGCCTGCAGCGCAGACATGGCCGAAATCCGTGCGCCTCCGCCGCGATCGATGACGGGTAGAGCGTCACGTTGCGGGCCAGCGGGCTCGCGGTGCAGTCCGCCCTGCAGTAGATGCCGGTCGTGCGCACGCCGCTGATCGTTGCCGAGGTCATGGCCCCATTGTGGCGCATCCGCGCGGCTGTGTCGGACACATTCGGACTTCTGAGGATTGTCCGAATCTGGCCAACTCAGGCGCGGCCGGGGAGCGAACATGGCGGTATGAGAACGAACCCGCCCTCCCACGCCACGATCATCCAGGTCACCACGTTCGCGTCGCCCGTGGGGGAGATCACGTTCGCGATGGACGGCCCCGCGCTCTGCGCGCTGAAGTTCGCCGGCGGCCGCACCTCCGTCTGGCCGGCGCTCGCCCGGCGCTACGGCCCCGACGTCGAACTCGCCGAGGCGAGCGCGCGCCATCCCGCCGTCGTCGCGCTGCTCGCCTACTTCGACGGCGACCTCGATGCGCTCGACGCCATCGAGGTCAGCGCCGGCGGCACGCCGTTTCAGCAGCGCGTCTGGCAGACGCTCCGCGCAATACCCGTCGGACAGACGGCGTCCTACGCCGATATCGCGCATCGCATCGGCGCTCCGAAGGCGTTTCGCGCCGTCGCGCGTGCCAACGCCACCAACCCTGTAGGCATCGTCATTCCGTGTCATCGCGTGATCGGCGCCGATGGCGCGCTCCGCGGCTACGGCGGCGGCCTCGAGCGAAAGGCGTGGCTGCTCGAACATGAGCGCACCGCCCGCGCACCGCGTCATGGCGAGCAGATCGCCCTGTCCGCTCGCTGATCAGCCTGATCGACGGGCCGCGGACGGGACGCTAGCAAGCCGATCGGCGCGCGCCGGATCGGCGGCCGCGGCGTTCTGGTGCAGCGATATCGATGGTCGGCGCATCGGAGGATGCGCTGCTGGCGAACGGCACGCCGCACGTGTTCTTTTTACATAGATCAAATGCCGCGCGCCAAACACGGTCACATCGAAGCGAGATGCCCGCGCTATCGTGTGGAAATGATGGACGGCGGCGCAATCCGCGACACGTGGGACCGGCTGACGAGCACGCCAAGACCAGTCCTTGAACCCTCCGCCAGGATCGTTAAAGATCGCGAAGTCAGGTGGAAACTCGCCCGTCCGGACCGTCGATCTCGCGACAGTCCGTTCGACGTGTACGTAGCAGCAACGATGGCGTTCCAGATCCCGGACATCGTGCCGGGGCGCAAGCACGAAGGGAGTCACAACATGCGGTTCATGGTGATGGTCAAGGCGGACAAGGACAGTGAGGCAGGCGTGATGCCGAGCGAGCAAATGCTCGCGGAGATGGGCAAGTTCAACCAGGAGCTGGCGGACGCCGATATCTCGGAGTGCGACGCTGGCTATGGGTGCCCCCGCCCTGGCGCGGCCTCGCGTTCGGGGCCGTCACGCTCGTCACCGTGGGACAACCGCTGTTCGACCAGGCGAACGTCGATTTTCAGATCTTCGAGCCTCTCATCGTCGTCATTGCGCTGTTCGCCGCGCTCTTCCTTATTAATGGCGCCATCCTCGCGCCGCTCGCCGACCGCATCCACCCGGAGCCGCCCTACGCTGCGAGTACGCGTGTCCCGAGAGTCGCGGCCGGCATCATCGTGGTGGTCTCCCTGTTAGGACTCCTCCTGATGATCGGCACGATCCAAACCATGGTCGACGATGCGGGTACCTGCTCCGCCGCCCGCGGCGGCGGCAACGGCTGCGCCGTCCTCGACACCCCACGGAGGTAACGAATGCGAGTGCGATACGCACTATTGACGATTCTCGCTTGTGTCTGGCTGCTCGCGACAGCCGCCGTGAGCGTCGCGACGGTGGCGCTCGTGAGCGAAAGCGGCTGGTCAGAGCTACCGCTATTCGCGTGGCTGCTGCTTGGTGGCCTGTTCGCCGTCGCCCTGCCTGTTCTGCTGTACGGCGATTATCGATGGGTGATCCGCGCCGATGAGGCAGAACTCGGCGCGTCGTGAACCGGGGTAGGGCGACCTGCCCGGGCTTCCCGAGACAAGACACCCCGCGCGAGTCACGGCATCCTGAGATAAGGTGCCTCACTGGTACGGTTACGCCCGATGGAACAACCACCGGTCCGCTACGCGCGTTCGCCCGATGGCGTCAGCATCGCCTACCAGGAGTTCGGCGAGGGCCCGCCGCTCGTATTCGTGGCGTTTTGCCCGTTCAGCCACGTGCAGCGCGAGATGGAGATCCCGGAAGTACACCGCTACCTGGCTGAGCACGCCCGGACGCACCGCGTGATTCGCTACGACGGTCGCGGCAACGGGCTCTCCGACCGCAGAACCGCTGACTTCTCGGTCGATGCGCAGGTACGCGACCTGGAGACCGTGATCGACCACCTGGGACTGGAACGGGTTGCCCTGCTCGGCGCGTCGCTCGCGGCGCCGGCTGCGATCACGTTCGCGGCGTTGCACCCCGCTCGCGTTTCGCACCTCATCCTGTGGCATGCATACGCAAACGGCGCCGACCTGTATGGATCCGTCCTCAGTACGATGCGTTCGCTCGCCGAGCTGGACTGGGAGATGTTCAGCCAGACCGCGGCACACGTTGCGTTCGGATGGGAGCACGGGGAGCTTGCGCGAGAATACGCCGCAATGATCCTGGAAGGGCGTGCTCGCCGGCAACGGCGCTGCCGGTACAGGCGCCGCGATCACGATCACCATGAGCGTCCTGGAAAACGGGCGCGTCATCGCGACCGAGCCCGTGTACTCCATGGAACAACGCGAGTCGGCTCTGACGGTCGGAGGTTTCGACGACATCGGCCGCAACGACGTCAACATGCAGGTGGCGGTGGTCCCCGGCCGTGTTTACGATCTGCGTCTTATGGCGACGTGTGACGCGTTCTCCGGTGTCTTCGGCGTGGTCACGCATTGCATCTTCGGACCCAGCGACGTGTACGACGACGGATACGTCGAGTGGGGGATCCGCTCGATCCTCTTCTCGCCCTGACGCTTCGGTGGCGCGGATGGTCTCCGCTATGGCGAGGGGGTTCGTGCGTAGGGTTGTGGCACACCGGCAGGATTCGAATCTGCGACCATCGGATCAGAAGTCCTTTTGTGCGATCGCGTGTCCGACGGTCAAGCCTGAGTCTGCGAAGTATCCGAAGCGCGTTCGTGACGCCGACGAGTCCGGTGCTCATGCCCGCTGGCCATGTGAGCACCAGATTGGATCATGTCTGACGGACTACGGCAAGCGCGAAGCCGAACTACGGTTGCCACCGCACTTCGTACAGCCGCACGGCGTCCTCGAAGCCCTTGAGCATCGTCTCGCCGCGGTCAGCGTAGACGTAGCTTTTGCCGTGAGCAGGTGGCCTCGGCGGCTCAGGGATGAGGATCTCGCCCGTGCCCGCGCTCGGGGCCATGCGCATTTTCCCGAGCGAGCATCATTCGGAATCGGCCAGCCGAAGCCTCCAGAATATCGACCAAATCTCCTTGTTCAATCGATCTACTTTGATGTATCATGGGCGACCATGAGTGTGGAGCGTAACCCGAAGACGGCGCCCCCGAGCTTCCTGCAACTCGCCGGACACCCGCTGCGCTGGCAACTGCTCCGCGAACTCGCCCGAAGCGACCGGCAGGTCCGCGAGCTCACGAACATGATCCGCAAGCCGCAAAACCTCGTCTCCTACCACCTCGCCCGCTTGCGGGCAGGCCAATTGGTGTCGATGCGGCGAAGCTCCGCCGACGGGCGAGACGCCTACTACCGCGTCGACCTCGCTCGATGCCGGGAGCTGCTGGCGGCAGCCGGCGGAGCGCTCCACCCGGGGCTTGCTCTCACCCCGCTCGTCGGAGACAGCCATGCGGCCCAGGGGCGCCGCGTCCGCGTGCTGTTTCTGTGTACCGGCAACAGCACCCGCTCGCAGATCGCCGAGGCGCTGCTCCGGCACCTGGCCGGCGACACCGTCGACGCTTACAGCGCCGGCAGTCATCCCAGGAGCGTGCATCGGAACGCGGTCAGCGTGATGCGCGAGCGGGGCATCGACATCGGCTCGAACGGATCTAAGCCCCTGAGCCGGTTCGCGCGGCGGCGCTTCGATTACGTGGTCACCCTCTGCGACCGGGTGCGGGAGGTATGCCCCGAATTTCCAGGGGGCCCCGAGCGCATCCACTGGAGCCTCGCCGATCCGGCGCTCGAGGGGGACACCGACGAGGAGAGCTATCCGGCGTTCCAGCGTACCGCGGCGGACATCGAGAACCGCGTACGGTTCATGCTCCACGTCATCCGACAGCAACATGCAAGGAGGTGATCCCATGCCCGAAGACACCGTCAGCGTCCGCTACATGGTCGATGACGTCCCCAGCGCCGTCTACTTCTACACGAAGCATTTCGGTTTCACGCTCGGCACCAACGTGTCCTCGGCCTTCGCCGACGTCTTCCGGGGCAACCTGCGCCTGCTCCTGAGCGGACCGCAGAGCTCAGCCGGGCGGCCCATGCCCGACGGTACGCATCCGGCCCCCGGTGGCTGGAACCGGATCCACTTCGTGGTCGATGACATCGCGGCCGAGGTTGAGCGCCTGCGAGCCGAAGGCGTGCGCTTCCGCAATGACATCGTCACCGGTCCGGGAGGGAAGCAGATCCTGCTCGACGACCCATCCGGTAACCCGATCGAGCTTTTCCAGCCGGCTGCCCGCTGACGCATCTTGTGTTGTAAGAGATTGCGTCTCCACCCGACCGCCAGCTCCTTGTGGTAGTCCGGGTCGCTGCGACGGTCAGGTCAGCCTTCTGTGGTTGGGAGGTGACCATGAATCACGGAGCTACTCGATCGGTGAGCGTCGCGCTCAGGAAGTGCCCACTAACTGAGTTACTGATCGAGATCCGGGAGAAGACGAAAAAGTCGCAGGCAGACATCGCCCGTGACAGCTGGCTGAACGAAAGCTACGTCTCTCGGCTGTTCTCGGACGAGCGGACTAACCCTAGCCGGGACGCGCTGATACTACTCGGCGCATTCGGTCTGGAGCTTCCGGTTCCGGAAGTCGATGAGCTTCTGCTCACCGGCGGACTACAAACAGCTAGTCCTGCCTCAGAGCCTTCGGTAGGCGAAAGAGGGAGGCTGACTGACGCCGCCCTCCTTCACTCAAAGTCTTCTAAGGCGCCAACTTTCGAAGTGCATCGTTCGGCTGCGCGAAGTCGCACATCGCCGAATGGCATGTCCTTGGGTGTTCGGCGTGTGAGAGCCGGATGTTCTCGGTGTGGGGGCGCTCTGGGAGAGCGCAGACGGGCGGGAGGGCGAGGTTATCGCCTTCACAGAAACATGCTGTGATCTGCGTGATACCGCGAGCAACTCGGTCGGGCGGGTATGTGAGCCCTTCGACGACGGCGACCACCTGCCTGCCGCTGTCATCCTTCCACTCTAATTCCGCGCTTGTATGAGGAATTGCTACGAATACTGGGCTCGCGACTAGGTAGAGCGAAAGCGCGGGCGAGGCTTCGTTGAGCATGCGTCGATTTTGCCAGATCCATTCGTAGGCCAAGACGCCGCCAAAGCTGTGAGCAACGATAACGCGAGTCGAGCCGTCGAAGACCAGGTAATCATCAAGTAAGCGGACCGCCGCTCGAATATTCGCAAGGGCGCGGTGGGTTGAGTCTGATTCGCTGAAGACAGGATGATCGAATCCGGAGTAGCTGAACTCGCAGGGCGCGTACGCTGGAAGCGTTTTTGCGAATGGGTGTAGCGTTGTGTCTTCGGAGTTCGTGCCCAGGCCCGGGATCAGGAGCAACTTCTTTGGGGCGTTTGCTGGCGAGTACACGGGCCACTTCAATGGATTGAGTGGCGCCACTCGCTGTCGCTCGGCATCGAGCGCACTTTCGATCAGGTAGCCAGCGTAGCGCTTAGTGCGACGCGCCGCGCGGTCTCGGTCGTCCAACTAACACCTCTGTCACGTGGGTTTTGGGAAGACGCGGGCCATAACGTCTTCCCAAATGATTGACTAGTGACTGTTTCCGAGCGCAGCCTGAAATTCCTCCTGAACTTGAGGCTCTAAGTCCTGGAGGACATCTTTCAGCACCCATTTGACGCCACACGATTCACAACGAAGCACCGGTAATCGGCGCAGCGCAACGGTGACGGGGCGTTCGTCGTACTGACGAACAATGCGAAACTCGACGTGTTCACGGAGGAGGTTCCCATCGCACACACGACATGGACCTTGGTAGTCTGGGAACTCCGTTTGCTCTGCCACGTCGATCGTTAGAACGGCCGGTTTGCGGGCCATGCGATCTCCTTCAAACTGGATCCTTCCGGGATGGACCGACTCAATCGTCGGTACGGCATCCATGGCCCAACTTTCAGATTACCATAACAGAGCAACTCCTTCACTCGGTTGTTCGGTCGAGCCTATGCAACTCGGATCGCCTAGTCAAGCAACGCTCAGTATTTTCGGGCTCCTCGCGAGGGTTATTTGGTGGCTTCGATCGCTCTACTTCACCACGCGGATGGTTCGTGGAGGGCACCGTCGCGCGGATGGCTTGAGCAAGCGCTCTTGACGATCAAGTCCATCGGCGAAGCTCGGCGTTCAACAGGCTCTGTTCTACGACCGCGACGCTTCACCGGACCGTCTCCAGGATTGTGTGGGCCCTGGATTTCGTTGCAGTCGAAGCGGCTCTCCGACAACCTTCACCACGACATTTCCGCGCGTCGATCCCTTCGAAGACTCCGCTCAACCTGTCCCCAGGTTTTTTCATCATCACATGGCCTTGACGGATCGGCGTACACGCGTCCAATGTACGACGCGTACCGGCTGACGTGTATCGTCGACGCCAACGCGAACATTCCGATGCCGCTTTCCTTTGCGCGTTCAAAGAGTACGTCGCCGATTGCTTGTCGCAAGTGAGCATCCGAAGTATTGGCGACCGACTTCGGGACTGGTGCGTAACGTCCACCCTGATCGGCTGTCTTTTCCAAGTGACATGATGCGCAAAGCGGCTGAAGGTTCTTGGCGTCGTCCCCTCCACCGGGAACGATGTGATCAACGTCGGTTGCTGGCCTTCCGCACACGACGCAGGAGCTCCCCTTGGAGGTGAAGACTTCCGTCCGTTGCTCCCGCGTCAGATGCGGTTGATAGAACTTGCCAACAAGAAGATCTGACTCACGACGCCAGAGTACTGTCCGAACATCCTCGCCATCCGGCACGCGGAGATGCCGGCCTTCCTGCTCCACCCGCCGCCGGTAACGGACGAGGCGCGCAACCTCGCCACAGTAGTCAGAGCACCAGACCAAACGCTGACTGCGCTTGCGCTCTGGCCACTCAACGACACCAAGGCAGTCCGGTGCCTCGAACGCTGCATTACCGAGTTCATCGATCAGCGCAGCACAAGGCCAGCCATCGTCTGCCGGCTCCAGCTCCAGACGATGCAATGCTTCGCCACCAACCAGCACAAAATCACCGAGCATCAAGCCTAGTCTACTTGACGACGCGAAGCGCTCGGCGCGGTCGGCGGGGCTGAGCCTGTCGGCGCTGATTGCTTGCGCCCGCACTCTTAACGATCAGATCCATTGGCGAAGCCCGTCGCTCGATGAGGCTTTGTTGAACGTTCGCCATCGCGACGTAGCGACGGACCATCTCAAGCGAGGTGTGGCCGAGGATCTGCTGCAGCCGGAGAGGATCCCCGACTTCCTTCACCAGGTAATTCGTCGCGAACGTGTGCCGTAGCAGATGCAGGTGGACGCGGCGCACGTCGGCGCGTTGGCCGGCCCGAAGGACCATGTGAGTGAGGGCGTTGACGGTCAAGCGTTGACCGTTGCTATCGAGGAACAGGTGCGGGCTCTCTCCATTTGCAAACTGCTCTCTGAAGCGATCGCGCCAACGCAGCAGCGCGTCCTGGCAGCTCTGACCTATGGGAACCAGCCGCTCCTTGTTGCCCTTGCCGAGCACTTTGAGGTAGCCGGCGTCCAGATGAGCGTCCTCAGTCTTGAGGTCGCAGAGCTCCGAAGCACGCAAGCCGCAGTCGAGAAGCGTCCAGACCATCGCGTAGCCTCTGGCACCGAAAGGCTCGTCTCTATCGAAGACGGCAACGAGGCGCTTCACCTCTTCGTCGGAAAGAGGCTCTGTGACCTTCTGCTGGAACTTCGGCGGCTTGAGCGCCTTCAGGACGTTCGTGTCGGTGAAGCCATCTTCGTGGAGCCACGTGGCGAAGGCACGGAGACCACGGGCGAAGCTGTGGATGTAGGACGAAGACAGACCGCCTTGCTTGTCGAGGACCTTGGGATTGTTGTCCCAACGAGTTGTGCGCTCCTGCAGTTCGGCGATGTAGGCGCGGACGTTGGGGATCGTGACGTCGGCGAGGCAAGCGTCGGGGCCGAGCCAGCGCTCGAAGAGTTCCAGCTTCTGCTCGTACCAGCTGACGGTGGCGGGCGACTTGCCCGTCGTCTTGTTGTAGACGGCGAACTGCTCCCGGAGCTTGCTGAAGGGCGTGTTGTTTTTGTTCATAGCGGACCAGCGAGTCTTCTTGGGCATGATGGGGCGTGTCTCCTCTCGGCGTACGCGACTGTCCGTCACGGGCCGACCATGAGACTCGCTCTGACCACGAGACACGACGAAAAAGTCTCATGGCCGCGAAACTCGCTGTATCGCGCTAACGAGGCGCTTCTTGCCGAAAACAGATTCAGAAGTTGGGAGTGGCACCCCCGGCAGGATTCGAACCTGCGACCATCGGATTAGAAGTCCGGTGCTCTGTCCACTGAGCTACGGGGGCATATTGACGAGATCCACAACAGTGAGCGCGCCCTACGCCGCCGCTCTCCGCACCGTCTGCACTTTGTGGAAGCGCGCGCCGCCCCGTCCCCCCACCTTGATCCCCACGATCTCCGTGTCCGATAGATCAGGGCTCGTCGTCAGGTAGCGCTGCACCATACGCCCCACCGGCTGCGACGCTACCACCGCCAGCATCGACGCCAGGATCACGTTCGGAAACCGCTCCGTGCGCCGGCCTGACCCCAACGTCCACATCGAAGCCAGGCCCGCCAGCGCCGCCGTCACCGCGATGTTCGTCCCGCACAACGGCGAGACCGCAAGGTAACCCTCACCCGACTTCAAGCGATGCAGCGCCTCGTGCGTGCACTCGTCCAGCATCTCCGTCGGGACGTCCGCATACAGGTAGTAGCCGTCGCGCGTCGCACGCCCGATCACCCGAATGTCGCGGCCGATGCGCGTCAGCAGCACCGCGATCGTCGCGTGCTCCAGCGCATGATTGCGCTTCACGGTGCCGATGAGATGACCCAGCATGTGACCTCCGCCCCAGTATAGCGGCACCGCTAACAGACGAATCCGACTGACCGACTGACCGACCAAGAGCCTGAAAGACCGACAGACTGAGACTGATCGAATTACTGAAACAACGCCCCGACCGACTGTCCCGTGTGGATGCGCGTGATCGCCTCACCCAACAGCGGCGCCACGCTCAGCACCGTGATCTTGTCGCGCTGCTTGTGCGGCGGCAACGGGATCGTGTCCGTCACCACCAACTCTTCGATGATCCCGTCGTCGCAGATCTTCTCCACCGCGTGGTCCGAAAGGATCGGGTGTACGCACGCCGCCGTCACGCTCTTCGCGCCGTTCTCGCGCGCAATACGCGCCGCCGCGATAATTGTGCCGCCGGTCAGGATCTCATCGTCCGGCACGATGACGTGGCGCCCGTCGACGTCGCCGATCAGCGCCATCGACGAGATACGCTCCTCGTTCCCCATCCGCTCCTTGTCGACGACCGCCAGCGGAGTGCCAAGCTGCCGAGCCAGGTCTCGCGCACGCTTCGCCCCGCCGACGTCCGTCGCCACCACCGTCGTGCTCGAAAGATCGCGCTCCTTGAAGTGACGGCTAATAAGGTATAGCGCCGTCAGCTCGTCGACCGGAATATTGAAGAACCCCTGGATCTGCCCCGCGTGCAGGTCGATGGTCAGGATCCGGTCCGCGCCCGCCGTTTCGATCATGTTCGCGATCAGGCGCGCCGTGATCGGCACCCGCGGCTGGTCCTTCTTGTCGCTGCGCCCGTACCCGTAATACGGCACCACCGCCGTGATGCGACCCGCCGACGCGCGCTTGAACGCATCGATCATGATCAGCAGTTCCATGATGCTCTTGTTCACCGGCGATGACAGCGGCTGCACGATGAACGCATCCTGCATGCGCACATTCTCGAGCACCCGCACGAAAATGTTCTCGTTCGAAAACTCGAACACCTCCGCTTCGCCAAGCGGCATCTCCAGCGAACCGCAGATCGAGCGGGCAAGCTCCGGGTGCGCATTCCCCGTAAAAATTGCGAGGTCCTGGTACAACGTGCTCCTCCGGTGAGGAATAACCATGGGACGCCGTCCCTGCCGTCAGCATCGCGCCGGGCCGTGGCCGCGCAGCGCATGATAACGCAAGCCGCCGCGGAGCACCGCATCAGGGTAAGCTTGCGCAGGTTCGCGCCACCGCCGGCGCGCAGCAAGCGGGACGCCCGTGATCAGGTCCTCCGTACGCAGCAACGGCAACCTTCGTACCGGCCTCAGCATCGAAGAGGCGCAGGCCGCCCTCGCCGACCCCGCCAACCTGCTCTGGGTCGACATCGAAGAGTCGGGACGGGGCGAGGGCGAGCGCTGGCTCAGCGACGTCTTCGACTTCCACGCCCTCACCATCGACGACTGCTACAACACCCTCATCGACCCGCCGAAGGTCGATGATCACCATGACTATCTCTTCGTCATCATCCACACCGTCGAATACGACCCGGCGACCCGCGACCTGACGACGTCCGAGCTCGACATGTACATCGGCCGCAACTTCGTCGTCTCGTTCCACAAGCGTCCGCTGCACGCCGTGACAGAGCTGGAGCGGCGCGCGCACGGCGGATCAACGGACCTCCAGCACGGCGCCGACTTCCTCGCACACTCGCTGTTCGACATCACAGTCGATGACTTCCATCCGATCGTCGAACGCTTGGACGACGAGATCAGCACGATCGAAGAACAGATGATCGATCGCCCCGACAAGCAACTCCTCGCGCAGGCGCTCGTGCTGCGACGCAACGCGCAGAGGCTGCGGCGCACGGTGCTCCCCCAGCGCGACGTCGCGGCGCGATTCGCCCGCGGCGAGTATCCGGACATCATCGGCGCCCAATCGCTCTTCTACTATCGTGATATCTACGACCACACCGTGCGCGTCGAAGAGATGATCGAAGCCCTGCGCGACCTCGCCGACAGCACGCTCAGCACGTATCTCGGCGCCTTGAACAATCGCACCAACGAAGTGATGAAGACGCTCGCCATCGTGACGGCCGTCTTCCTGCCGCTGACGTTAATCGCCGGCATCTACGGCACCAACTTCGACAACGTGCCGGAATACGAATGGCGCTACGCCTACGCCAGCATGTGGACCGTCATGGTCGTCGTAGCGGCGGGCCTCATCGCATGGTTCCGCTGGCGCCGCTGGATATGAACCGCCTCGAAATCATCGCCTACTCCGACTACGTCTGCCCGTGGTGCTACATCGGCCTGCACCGGATCGAGCAACTGCAACGCGAGTTCCCCGTCGATGTCACGTGGCGGCCGTTCGAACTGCACCGGAAACGCCACGAAACGTGGCGCTATCCCACGCTGAACAGTCACATCATGAACTACTGGCGATGAGACTCTCGAAGAGCTCATGACTCACGCGCGGGGTGCTGCGATTGCAACACATTACGACGACACGCCCATCGACATCGGATTCGGCGCGGCGTAGCGTAATCGCTCGAGGGCGCTTTTTCACCTACTGCATCATGCGCGAGGGATCGGGCCCGTGTTCGGTCTCCCGAATCGTCCGCGCGTCACCAACAAGATGCGTCCACGGCTGCTTTCAATCCTTGCGCTCGCGTTGGTCGTGCTTTCCTTCACCCAAGTGGCGCGCGCTGATCACAAGAACTGGTGGTGGGATGACGACAAGTCTTGGATTTGGCAATACGTCGTCGATGACTCTCAAGACCTTCGAGTGTGCAACGCTGCCTTCATCGCGGACTCCACGGTCTGGCAAGCGTTTCAAGATTGGGAACCGGTTCTGAACGACGTGGACTTCGCATGGGTTGGGACCTGCGGGGCCGACGGTACGTGGGATATAAAGGTTCAGATGACGAACTTGAGCGGCGGACTAGCCACGGCTTGCCCACTGCTCGCGAACGATTGCGCGGGTAGTTCGGATTTTAATATCCAGCGTGGCACAATCACGCTTGACAATGCGACCTATGGATGGACGGCAAATGGCGCTCGTGCGCAAATCGGCCACGAAATCGGCCACTTGGTCTACTCGCTGCACGAGAAATATTACGATCTTGGTGACCTGCCCCCGATCTTTGGTCCACTCATTGTGAGAGTCCGACCGGGTCCT